>JAVEQT010000056.1:0-9223 GCA_034007485.1 Acholeplasmataceae bacterium | reverse complement strand
TTAAGCAATACTTAAGAACTAAGTAAGATAAACGTCATCTTAATTTGATAGACTAGCGGTGTAAGGAGGGGAGGATATGCAGACATTTGCTATACCATGGTCATATTTCATGGTTTTTGAGTATGAAAAAAATACGTTAAGTATCTATTTTTCTAGTGAATTAAAACTAAAATACCCAGATCTTAAAGATCACATGTTGGTTCAAGGAGAAGATATCAGAAACTATATCCATCGTTATGATTATCGAAAACTCCTTTTTTTCAGTGAGAATCCACTCATACAACCTTTTGATACCTTTTTAAGAGTTAAGATTATTCCTGAATTAGGATATATTAAAACACAAGCCGTATGTAAAAGTCATCACTTGGGATTTCACTGTATTCTTATAGAAGATAAATATTACCATAAACTAAAACCCTTGTGGAAGTTAGAAGATACCAAGCATACATTGATCACTTTTCTGGATGAATCTTTAGAACATTACGAAAAAACATCAGAAATCAACGAATTCAAATCACATTTAACAAAAATGTTGTCAAAAGAGCTGAATTAATAAATACTTAATAAACCCGTCATAACGTCTTAAGATATTCTACGTATAATGAAGGCATCCTAGTTAAGAAGGAGGGTGCAACGATGAAATATATCATTATGGCATTAACCGTGATGTTAGCAGCTATGTTATTTATCCTAGAAGTATCAAAAGCAGAAGCAATCGCTGTTGAAATTCATCAAGTCATGTTTGAAGATCACAATGGCAACGTCATTTCAAGTGAATATGTCGCATATAATGCAACCCTTGATCATATCGAACTTCCTGTAGCACCTGAAAGATTAGGTTATGTGTTTGTTGGATGGAGTGCATCATTACCTGAAAAGATGCCTCAAGCTGATTTAGTGTTTACCCCCATCTATATGCAACAAACATTAAGTATGAATGTTACGATGTAAAAAACAAAGTCCTCGATTGAGGACTTTTTTGTTAGATGAGATGATATCGTTTGTAAATGGATAGCACAAATTCACTTTTACCTTCAATATATGAATCAATATCATAAGGGAACTTATGTGCAAGTTTTTTTTTTAATGTGCCATAAAACTTAAGATCCTCAGGATGTGTTCTTAAATGATCTCTTAAAGTCAAATGTTTCCTTAACTCTAAGGCATCTTTTTCACAAACATAAAGATGATGTTTCATTAAGTGATGCTTATGCTTATATTTAAATGCTTCTCTTCCGGTAATACCAAGATCGCCCTCGTGTGTATAACCGATAGATTCTAGTCCTTTTTTTACCTCATCAAACGTATGATCAATTACGATATCGATATCTATAACCGGTTTTGCTGATAAACCGACAACAGACGTTGATCCCACATGTTCAATAGCGATACAACGATCTTTTAAAACTGAAGCTAATTCCTTCTTGATATCTTGAAAAGCTGATGCCCATAAAGGATTATAAGGTTCAACGACGACGTGTTTTGTTTTCATAAGATGTTTAAGTAAGGTTTCAACTCTAAAGCGATCAGCGATGCAAATAGCATTGCACCTTCAGGTGAAAGATGCGTGTTATCACTAACACCATCTGGATAATTGGGATGTTCGCCTGGATTTAAGTGCAAAAATAGCCTTTTAGAGCCCTCAGGACCTAAAGATGAGACGATGGCTTGTGAAGTTTGAAAGATGTCAATTAAAGGGATTTTATGCGTTTGTGCAAGGTGTTTCATCATCATGGGATAATCGCCTAATGTTTCTCCGTCTAAAATATTGTCGTAGACAAAGATGCGTCGGGAAATAGGTGTGATTAAGATAGGTTTAGCTTGATGCTTTTGTGCAAGTGCAATCATAACTTGAAGATTTTCAATATAGGTAGAATAAGGATCGGTATAACGCAAAGGGTCTTCCTTCTTTTGATCATTATGACCAAACTGGATGAGAAGTAGATCTTTTTTTTGAATCTTTTGATCGATGGCATCAAGTCTGTTTTCATCGATAAAGGACTTGGTCGATCTGCCATTAACAGCGAGATTCTCAATGGTATAAACCTCGGGAATAAATGCGTTCAAACATTCGCCCCATCCCGTTTCTGGCTTTTTTTCTTCAAGTTTGGTTGCTGCTAAAGAATCACCGATAATATAAATCGTTGGCATACAAAAATCACACTCCTACCCACAAATTATAGCATAAAGGTGGTAGAATAAAGAATAGGTGATGACATGAAAATAGCGAGTATTAATTTGAGAGTTAATGTTGAAGTTGATGGTCAAAACGGTTGGCCATATCGTAAAGAACATATGATTGAATTTATTAAAAAAGAGAATTTTGATGTGATTGGATGTCAAGAGGCTTTTTTAGATATGGTAGAAGATCTTAAAGAAGGGCTTAGTGATTTTTATAAAATCATTTACGTACCAAGAGATAATCGTGGTGAAAGTACACCTGTTTTATTTAAAAAAGAATTGAATGTTTTAGAACATCAAACGTTTTGGTTAACAGAAACTGAAAACACAGAATCTATGATTGAGGGAAGTCACTTTCCAAGAATCGTTACCTTTGTCAGATTTAAAGACTTTCTTTTCTTTAATACACATTTAGATTATGCATCAGATGATGTTTGCCTTAAGCAAGCTAAACATTTAGTCAGAATCATTCAAAAAGTCAATCGAACAAATGAAAAAGTTATGGTAACAGGCGACTTTAACATGCATCCTGACTCAAAAACGATTCAATATATGTTAAACCATTTTAAATCAGATTATAAAGAAGAATCAATCAATCAGTTAACTTTTCATGGATTTAGTGAGCAAACTCAAGGAAAACCGATCGATTACATCTTTTATTCGAATGGCATAAAGACGAAAGACTTTACGATTCATTATCATCAGAGCAAAACGTATCTCAGTGATCATTATCCAATTTCAGTGAAGATGATCAAATGAAAAAAAGCACATGCGCTTTAGCGTGTGCTTTTATATCTATAGTTTGGTACCCCGTCACGGGCTCGAACCGTGGACCCACTGATTAAGAGTCAGTTGCTCTGCCAACTGAGCTAACGAGGCACATTAAACCGTGCATTGATTATTATAACATAGGATTTTCAAATTGCAAGAGATTGTAAATGAAAAAATCCATTTATTAGCATGCACGGAATAGGATGATTACTGGGATCTCGTGATGACTTCATCGATGACTTTATAGGCTTCAGCGATCAATTCTCTTTTTTCCAAAGGAAAAAGAATAGCTGACTTACCATATTTAACCTTCGGTAATTTTAAAAGTTTATGATCTTCAACGTATTCAAAATCTGTTGTGTACAGTGAAAAATGTGCTTTTCCACCACCCAACATGATAAAAAGCTGTTTCTTAATTATTATCGTTGGTCTTTGATAAAAAAGAACGACAGGATATGTATCATAGGTTTTCTCAATATATGACATGACTTCATGTGTCCACCATAAAAGGTCGGGATGAAGTGTATCTAAATAGTTCTCAATAGATGTTATTTTCACTTATTGTTCCTCCATTTTCTTTTTTCAAATGTTTGATGAGTACAAAGAGTGTGATGACACCCAAAACTTCCATCGAAATAACAAATAGTGATAATACAACAAAGGATACATCATATAACGAACCGATGATTAAACTACCGATAAACCAAAATAAACCGAAAACAGTAGCGAATACACCATATCCTCTTGCGCGATATGCTTTGGGAACAATCTTTGCTACAACGGCTTTTAAAATAGATTCTTGAGCACCCATACCAATACCCCAGAAAATAATACCTAAGATGATAACAGCAGTTCCGTCTAGCAGTAAAACAAATGGAACAGCTAAACTGGATATCAAGATTGGGTAAACAAGACTGATAATGCCTTTCTTATCAAACATGTGTCCAAAGATTAAAGCTGCGATTGCGTCAACACCCATCGCCATGGCGTAAAGAAGAGGTATATGTATGCTTGATATGAGTTGATTCGAATCAAGATGATATGCGATGACGGGATAATCGATAAAACCCATGGCAATCAACGCAATAGAAATCATATAAATGATAAATGTTTTATATTTTGTAATACCTTGTACATGATCTTTTTCTTTCTCAAATTGATCAGGATTAGGATATTTTAAGCGTGCAAACACTAAAATAGAGAGTGTGACAATGGCGAATATTCCTAACAGTAAAAAGACGAATTGATAATTTTCTAAAGAACCACCACCACGCGCATTCAGTGTGATAAAGACAATGAGAGGTCCTAAAAAGGCACCTAATTGATCTAAAGCTTCATTGATAGCAAATGCTTTGCCAGCACCAAGATGAGGCTGTGTAAAGGAAGTTAACGTTGATTTAGCAGGTGCTCTGATCGCTTTCCCTACACGTTCTAATAGAATTAAAACAATGGCTATTTCCCAAAGTGAATCTCCGATGAAACCAAGTAAAGGAATAGCAAGTAGATTGATGGCATAGCCAACAATCATCATCGTCCAGTATTTCTTAGTTTTATCAGCAATCCAACCTGTGACTAACCTTAATGCTTGACCAATAAATTCACCTAAACCAGCAGCAAACGCAATGACAAATGCAGATGCACCAATTAAGCCTAAGTAAGAACCGTAAATGCTTCTTGCTCCCTCATGTGTAAAATCAGAGAAGAAAGAAATAATACCAAGCAGCAATATAAAAAGTAACGCTCTTTTCTTCATATCTTTCATCATCATCCCTCACTTTAATTCCATTATAAACCATGAAAAACAAATCCATGTAGAAATTATCTTTTTGATGAGAAATTTAAATGCTATAATAATTGTAGTGTGAAATGAGGTTTTTATATGTTTGCATATACACTTGGATTTATTAAAAAAGGGGATATGGTTTTAATGCTTAACCGTGAAAAACAACCTTGGTTAGGGTGTTGGAACGGATTAGGTGGTAAAATTAAGAAGGGTGAAGATGCTCTTTTAAGTATGCAACGTGAACTCATTGAAGAAACAGATCATGCAATCACTTTAGAACACATCAAGCCTTGTGGTTATTTGACATGGAATAGTTTTGATGTCAATGGCCAGGGATTATATCTTTTTTTAATCGAAGTTGATGATTCGTTTGATATTAAAACACCTAAAGCAACCGATGAAGGACTTCTTGATTGGAAGAACATCTCATGGGTGATTGATGAAAATAATTTAGGTGTTGCACATAACATCAAACATTTCTTACCCATCATGCTGTCATCAGAAGAAAAATATCATTACCACTGTACCTTTGAAGGAAATCAATTGGTTTCAGTGATGAAGGAGCATATCTTATGATTTTTTTATATATTGGATTACCCGTTCTTGTTGTATTTCTGATTTTATATACCGTACAAACCACACTTCAAAAGAAAAAAAGTGAACAGGTTAAAACAGAAACGAGACACGTTTTGGAATCCTACGGAAAACTTCAAACAGAACACCATCATCTCATCCTAGAGATCAACGATCAAAAATATCAGATTTTGTATTATGTTGTTCCCGTAAACCAAGAACTTACAATCAATAGTAAAATCATATGGGAGATCAGAGGATCAGGCAAGTCTTTATTAGTGAATCAGAAACATTTTTTAAGTTCACCATATCCTAAAATTGTGATCGTTTATCCAACTGAAATGAAAATGAAACGCTACATCAATGAAAATGAGATGGAGTTTATTACATATAAACGTATGTTTTATAACATGTACGTCATTAGACCAGAAGAACTAGAAGCTTTGCTTAAGGAGATATCTCATGCGTAATCTATTAAGAATAATGACGTTCGTCTTTTTGATCATCACGTTGTCATCTTGTAAACCATATGAAATCGTTTATACGGATGACGATCCTTTTGTGATTGAAATGAAAGGTGAATATCTCAAAATATTACAACTCACTGATCTCCATTTAACTTACGGAAATGATTATAGAGATCGTCAAACCTTTGAATTGATTAAATCGTTGAATGAAAAAGACGATTATGACTTAATCGTCATCACAGGAGATATGTCGATGTCTCCTGCAGGACCACGACTTTTTTCAAAACTGATTGATGTCATGGAAAGTTTAAAGACGCCATGGACCTTTATTTTTGGTAACCATGAAAATGACTTTAACACCTATGAAGATTACTTAAAACGTATTCCATCTGATACAGAATACCTTTATTTTAAGGTTGGACCAGAACTTGAAGATGGTGGAGTCGGTAATTTTCATATCACGATGACCAAAAATGGATTACCTTTTTATCGCCTTTATTTACTTGATTCAAAAGCAGAACGCGAAGTTTACACCGAAGAAGAAGGAGAATATGATTATTTATCCCTAGATCAGGTAAGTTGGTACAGCAATCATGTTGCACAAGATAGTGTGGATTCTATGGTTTTTATGCATATTCCTTTAAGACAATATATTGATGCTGATGGCTACGAAGGTGTATTCTTAGAAGATAAGGTATATGCACAAGGTGTTGATACTGGCTTTTTTGATGCGATGGTCTTAGCGGGTAGAAGTCAAGCAGTCTTTGTTGGTCATGACCATTTAAATGATTTTCTGTTTACTAAAGAAGGCATTATGTTAGCCTATGGCAGAGCGACAGGTCTTAATGGATATGGCTATTTAGAAAAGGGTGGAAGACACATTGAAGTTTCACCCACTGGTGAGTACAACACGTATGTTGTGACAGGAAGTGAGGGTGTATGATGAAACTAAAAAATCGCTTTTACGTCCTTGTATCATCTTTCACATGGGCTGTCATTGGCTTATACTTTACAGGTTCTCTTCTGTTCTTTTTGCTACCGTTGATCGCTTTTGGTTATATGCTAATCGGAGGTAAAAAACATGTTTGAAATCATGATTGCAACCTTTTATTATGCGTTATATATCGGTTTATCTGGCATATTGATCCTCTTTTTAATGAGGTTTTATATTGGCCTTCGTGTTCAGTTGGGAACTAAAGATTTATTGTTTTTACTTTTTGTTCCAGGAAGTGTTGGTTTAGCACTCAAAGTGAAGAAGCATTACCCCTTAGAAAACATCTATTTTTATCTTCATATTTTCTTTTTTGTCATGATGTTTATTGGGTCGATCTTCTTGCTTTACATGCGTTTGGAGCTTGACTTAATATGAAATATAAAGTTTTAAAGAAACAAAATAATTCAAGTATGTGCTTTGTTTGTGGTATGGATAATGATGCATCACTTAGAACAAAGTACTACGAACTAGAAAATAAAACGATTTTAGGTCTTTTTCAAGGTAATCTCCTTCATCAAAGTTATCCTAAGCGCATGCATGGCGGTATTATCACAGCGTTATTAGATGAAACGGTAGGACGTGCCATTCAAATCGAAGAGCCGGATACTTTTGGGGTAACAGTAGAACTTACTGTGAAATATTTAAAACCCGTTCCACTCGATGAAACGCTTTATTGTGTTGGAAAAATCGTTGAACAAAAACGTATCATATTTTATGGACAAGGCTATATTTGTACACCTGATGGTGATATTTTAGCAACTTGTCAGGCGAAGTATATGAAACAGGATGTGAACAAAATTGTTGCACATCAACCATTTATAGAGGAGCAATGGATTTATGTGGCTGATGACATCAGCCCCGAAGTCTTTGAATTACCAGAATGAGTTTATTAGAAATCGAAAATATAAGTTTTAGTTATAGTGGGGAAAACCTATATGAGCGCGCAAGTATGCGGCTTTTTGAAGGTGAACACGCTGTTTTAGTAGGTCCCAATGGGACAGGTAAGTCAACTTTGTTGAAATTATTGGATCGCTCATTATCACCAGATGCCGGTAAGATTACTTGGGTATCTGGTAAGACTGTAGGTTATTTAGATCAATATGCAAAAATCAATCCAGAATTAACTGTTAAATCATATCTTTATGATGTCTTTTTAGATTTATTTGAAAAAGAAAGAGAAATGGAAAGACTTTACGAACAAGTCGCTACAGCAGATGAAGCAGATCATGAAAGATTATTGCTATGGGCATCAGCCTTAGGTGAACAATTGATTGAGGCTGATTTCTATGCGATTAAATCAAAGATTGGTAATATCATTCATGGTTTAGGTTTAACCATGGATATCTTAGATGAACCGATCAAACATTTATCAGGTGGTATGCGAGCTAAAATCATTCTAGGTAAATTGTTATTAGGTGATGCGGATGTATTACTCCTTGATGAACCAACCAACTTTTTAGATGTGAAGCACATCGAATGGCTATCACGCTTTCTTCAAAATTACTCAAAAGCTTATATTGTCGTCTCGCATCACGAAGAATTTTTATCTGAGATTGCCAATACTGTTTTTGCACTAGAAAGTGGACAAATCACACGTTATAAAGGCGATTATGCTTACTATTTAAAGGAGAGAGAACTTCGTTTTGAGCAACAAAAAAAGGCTTTTATAAGCCAACAGAAGTTCATTCAAAAGACAGAAGAATTCATTCAAAAGAATTTGGTCAGAGCAACTACAACAAAAAGAGCACAATCCAGAAGAAAGATGTTAGAAAAAGTGGTGAGAGTCACAAAACCTCATCAATCAAAAACCTATCACTTTCATTTTCCAATGGCAGCAGCAACCGGAAAAGATGTTTTAACAACAACCGATTTGGAAATTGGATATAATGAACCTCTTTTAGAACCACTGAATATAGCTATTTTGAAACAGGATAAAGTTGCCATTACGGGTAAGAATGGTATTGGTAAATCGACATTTATTAAAACTATCTTAGAAATCATACCTCAACTTGGTGGCGACTTTAAGTGGATTGATACAGCCAAGATTGCCTATTTTGAACAAGATAGTATCTTTGAACCGAACATCACGCCATTTCAAATTGTCCACCATCGTTATCCTCACTTTACAAAAAAAGATGTGATGAGCCTACTTGGTAATCATGGGATTGATTTCGATATGGCAAATCGTGATGTCAATAGTTTATCAGGTGGTGAACAAACAAAAGTAAGATTGGCATTATTAAGACATCAAAAGGGAAATGTCCTCATCCTTGATGAACCAACAAACCACTTAGATGTTGCAGCTAAAGAAGCCTTAAAGGATGCTTTATTAGAATATCAAGGAACTTTGATTTTAGTTTCGCATGAAAAAGAATTTTATCAAGATATATGTGATTATGAAATCAGTCTGTATGAAAATGAATAAGCCGCGGAAATCGCGGTTTATTTTTTTAT
>JAVEQT010000055.1:0-9265 GCA_034007485.1 Acholeplasmataceae bacterium | reverse complement strand
TTGGGAAGAGAAAAATGGCATGGTATTGAGCCTATATGGATCCATCCAGATGAAGCCATCATACACAACCAATTAAGTATAGAAGATCAAAACCATCAAAAAAAAGGATTAAAAACAGTTCTCCTAAGAGAAGAGGCTGTTCTACATCAAATTAAGGAGAGATTTATTCGATGAGAAAATTTGAAATTATTGCAAAATACCAAAATCAAGATCCTATTTTACCCCATCGTGCAACCGATGGATCAGCGGGATACGATTTATCTTCGCTTGAAGATGTTACGATTGAACCCAAACAGATTAAACTTATTCCAACTGGTGTCAAAGTGATGATGCCAAAAGATGAAGCACTTTTTGTATTCCCAAGATCTTCACTAGCTATCAAGCGTGGGTTGATGATGTCAAACTCTGTTGGTGTCATCGATTCGGATTATTATGGCAATCCAGATAACGAAGGACATATCATGGTTCCTTTAATGAATATGAAAGATGAAAGTGTCACCATTAAAAAAGGAGAACGCATCGCTCAAGGTATCTTTATGCCCTATTTAAAGACCACAGATGACGAAGCCAAATCATCGCAAAGAAAAGGTGGCTTTGGAAGCAGTGGTCATTAAAACGCTTTAAAAAGCACGTTTTTGTTCAATTAAAAGCCGCTTTGTCTTGCAAATAGTATTTAAATATGTTATATTTATTAAGGCTATGAAAAATAAGCATGTATCATGTTTGGTTTACCAAGTGCCTTAGGGTGGTAGATACATAGTGATGCAGAAGTAAAACGAAAAGGAGAAATTAACATGGCAGTCGTTTCAATGAAACAATTATTGGAATCAGGCGTACATTTTGGGCATGCGACACGTCGTTGGAATCCTAAAATGGCACCCTACATCTTCACTGCAAGAAATGGTATTTATATCATTGACTTGAAAAAAACAGCTGAAGAAATCGAAAAGGCTTATCAAGCACTTTTCAATATCGTACAAGAAGGTGGAAAAGTACTTTTCATCGGTACGAAGAAACAAGCACAAGAAGCAGTAAAAGAAGAAGCTAATCGTACAGGTCAGTTTTATGTTGACCAAAGATGGCTTGGTGGAACGCTCACCAACTTCAAAACCATCAGAAGAAGAATTAAGAGATTACAAGATCTCTACAAAATGGAAGCTGATGGCGTATTTGAAAAACTTCCTAAAAAAGAAGTTCAACAATTAAAGCATGAAAGAGAAAGACTTGAAAAATTCTTAGGCGGTATCAAAGAAATGAAGAAAGTTCCAGAAGCAATCTTCATCGTTGATCCACGTAAAGAAAAGAATGCTATTTTAGAAGCACGCAAATTAAACATTAAAGTATTTGGTATCGTAGACACTAACTGTGATCCAGATGATGTTGATTATATCATCCCAGCTAATGATGATGCGATTCGTGCAGTTAAACTCATTGCTTGGGTTATGGGTAATGCAGTGATTGAAGCACAAGGTGGTGTTGTTGAAAAGTTCGAAGATGAACCTATCACATCAGCTCCAAGACGCGAAAGAACTGAAAGACCTGAAAGAACCGAAAGAACTGAAAGACCTGCTAGACAAAAAGAATCTGAAGTCAAAGTTGAAGTAAAGGCTGAAGAAGTTGTCGAAGAAGTCAAAGAAGAAGTTGTCGAAGAAAAAGCAACTGAAGTAGTTGTAGAAGCTAAACCAGCTGAACAAAATCTTGAGGCAATGACTGTTGCTGAACTACGTGCACTTGCAAAAGAACGTGGTCTTACTGGTTTCTCAACCCTTAAAAAAGCAGAACTCATTGAAGCACTCAAATAAATGCTGAACAAGGGGATAATTTATCCCCTTTATTTTTAAAAAAATAACGTATAATAAAAGTGAACCTAAAGGAGGATTTACATATATGGCAATTACTGCACAAATGGTAAAAGAATTAAGAGAAAAAACTGGCGCAGGCATGATGGACTGCAAAGGTGCATTAGAACAAACAAATGGTGACATGGAAAAAGCAATCGATTTCTTAAGAGAAAAGGGTATTGCAAAAGCAGCAAAAAAAGCAAGTCGTGTTGCAGCTGAAGGATTATGTTCAGTTCAAACATCAGGAAATAACGCTGTGATTTTTGAACTAAACTCAGAAACAGACTTCGTTGCTAAAAATGCACAATTTCTAGATCTCATCGAAACACTTGGTAACGGATTAGTTGAATCTAACGTCACAAACGATGAAGAGGCATTAAAGTTTGTTATTAATGGTAAGACTGTAGAAACATTACTTGCTGATGCAACAGCAACTATTGGTGAAAAGATTTCATTACGTCGTGTATCTCGCGTCGTTAAAAATGATGATCAAGGTTTTGGTGCTTATAAGCACATGGGTGGACGCATTGCAGTCTTAGCATTATTAGCAAAAGAAGATCAAGAAGTTGCTAAAGATATCGCTATGCATGTCGCAGCTCAAAAGCCTCTTTACCTAGACAGAACACAAGTTAATCAAGAAACACTCGAACACGAAAAACACATTTTAACTCAACAAGCACTACAAGAAGGTAAACCAGCTAACATTGTTGAAAAAATGGTCATTGGTCGTTTAAATAAATATCTTCAAGACATTTGCTTAGTTGATCAAGGATTCGTTAAAGATCCAGACATCAAAGTAAGCGAATACTTAAAGAATCATAAAAATCAAGTACTTAACTTCATTCGTCTCGAAGTAGGCGAAGGTATTGAAAAGAAACAAGAAGATTTCGCAGCAGAAGTTATGGCACAAGTTAATAAATAAAAAATCTTTGAGGGAGTGTGGCATATGTACCAGAGAATCATCTTAAAATTGAGTGGTGAGGCTTTGAAAGGAAATGGAACTTACGGAATCCATCCTTTGACAGTTAAGGGAATTGCCACCGAAATCAAGGAAATTTATGAGCTCGGTGTTCAAGTAGGTATCGTTGTAGGAGCAGGGAATTTATGGCGTGGGAAAATCGGTGAAGAACTCGGCATGGACCGTGCTCAAGCAGACTATATGGGAATGCTTGGCACGATTATGAACAGTTTAGCACTTCAAGATGCGCTTGAATCGATTATGGTTCCCTCACGTGTTATGACTGTTTTACCAGTTTCTGCAGTTGCAGAACCTTATATTAGAAGACGTGCAATGCGTCATTTTGAAAAGGGAAGAGTCTTAATCTTTGCTGGAGGAACAGGTTCACCTTATTTCTCAACAGATACAGCAGCTGCACTCCGTGCCGCAGAACTTAATGCTGATATCATCTTAATGGCGAAAAATGGTGTTGAAGGTGTCTATGATAAAGATCCAAGAAAACATCACGATGCAACCATGTACAAAGAATTATCACAAGAACAAGTACTTCAACAAAAGCTTGCAGTGATGGATCAAACAGCAGCATCAATCTGCCGTGAAAACAAGATTGATATTCTTGTCTTTAACATGAATACCTATGGCAATATGAAAAAAGCAATCTTACAAGAACCGATAGGAACTTTGGTTAAATGGGAGGAAAAATAAATGAATCATGAACAAGCAGATTTAATTTTAATGGAATGTGAAGACCATATGAATAAAACGCTCGAAGTCATGAAAAGAGATTTCGCAGCTATTCGTACAGGTCGTGCAAATCCTGCACTTCTTGATCGCATTCATATCGATTATTATGGTGCAGAAACACCTTTGAAACAGGTAGCATCCATTTCGGTCCCCGAAGGAAATCAACTTTATGTTAAACCATTTGATCGTTCAGTTTTAAAAGCGGTTGAACATGCGATTCAAGCATCTGACATCGGGATTAATCCACAAAATGATGGTGTTGGATTACGTATGATTTTACCAGCTTTGACAGAGCAAAGACGTAGAGAACTTGTTAAAGAAGTTGAAAAGCTAGGTGAACATGCAAAAGTAGGCATCCGCAATGTACGTCGCGATGGTAATGAACATATGAAACGTTTAGAAATGCCTGAAGATGATGAAAAAGGATATATCCAAGATGTTCAAGAACTTACTGACAACTATGTAAAAAAAGTTGATGAAGAAGTCAAAATCAAATCAGACGATTTACTCAAAATATAAGTTGAACTGCATCTTTTAAGGTGCAGTTTCTTTTTTCATGAGGGAGTATACTCCCTCTTTTATCACATGTAAATATGTAAAACGGTGTTTTCACTACACAAGTGTTCAAAAAATCATGTATAATGATAAAAGGTAGTTCATATATTTAAAAGAGGTGTTTTTCAATATGAAATTTAAACCACTGACAAAAATACCCTCTCATGTTGCTATTATTTTAGATGGCAATGGACGATGGGCAAAAAGACTGGGGCAACCACGTTCTTTTGGTCATTATATGGGTGGTAGGAATCTTTTTGTCATTGCAAAAGCTGCCAAATCTTTTGGTATCAAAAAACTTTCAGTCTATGCTTTTTCTACTGAAAACTGGAGAAGACCTCAAGATGAAGTTAATTACTTAATGACAAAACCTATTGAAATGTATGAGGAAAATAAACATCGTATTCAAGAGATTAATTATAAGATCACATTTTCAGGAAGAAAAGATAGATTTTCTAGTGAATTATTAAGAGTTATACATGAAATTGAAGAAACGACAAAACATCATGAAGGATTTGAACTCAACGTTTGCATCGATTACGGTTCTTACGATGAAATTGTACAAGCTGTCAATCAGCTTGAAAAACCAGTAACAAAAGAATCGTTAGAGCAAGCATTATGGGTCAAAGAACCGGTAGATTTACTGATTCGTACAAGCGGTGAAATGAGATTATCAAACTTCTTATTATGGCAAGTGAGTTATGCTGAATTTTATTTCGCAAAAGTTCATTGGCCTGCATTTAATGAAAAACAACTTTACAAAGCATTATTAGACTATCAGAAAAGACATCGTCGTTTTGGAGGATTAGCATGAAAGATCGCATTATTACTGGATTAGTTTTAGCAGCCATTTTAATACCTATTGTAAGCATTGAAATCTTTTTAGAACTCTTTCAAGTTGTTATGTCTTTATTTGTTATCATCGCATCCCATGAAATGATTCGTATGTATGAAAGTAAAAAGAAATTTCAATTATTACCAAAAATTGGTATTTCATTACTTGCCTTAGGCACATTCTTCTCTGTAGGTGGTGTTCTAGGAAGTGGAGCGCATAATCCACTCGAAGCCAATGGTGCTTTGAGTATCACGATTCCACTGATCACGCTTGTATTATTAAGTTTTCTTGTTTTGTTCAAAGATTTTAATGGAGAAGATGCTGGCAAAGCATTAACTATCGTTAACTATATTGGTTTAGGAGCAGCATCCATTGTTATTTTAAGATTTCTAGGTGTTCGCTTTATTGTGTATTTATTCTTAATCACATCAGCAACAGATATCTTCGCCTATCTTTTTGGAGTTAAATATGGCAAACATAAAATGGTTCCTCATATTTCACCCAAAAAATCATGGGAAGGAGCGATTGCAGGGACAATTTTTGCTACATTGATTGCATCGTCATTTGCGCTCTTCTATGGATACGTTTTTTATCCAGGAACATGGTTAGGAGATCTATTGAATTCAACGGGAGAATTAACGCTTCTCGACAACTTTTCATCCTTGGGTGAAAGCAATCCTTTATGGGTTCAGGCACTCATTATTGTACCCGTCACGTTTTTAGGTAGTATTTTTGCTCAAATTGGTGATCTCGTAGCTTCAAGATTGAAGAGAACGTACAACATCAAAGATTTTGGTACAATCTTACCTGGACATGGTGGTCTTCTCGATAGATTCGATTCTGTCTTATTTGTAGCAATGTTTTTAACATCAATCTTCTTATTGATCTATCGTATATTCCCAACTATTATCATATGAAAAATATTTATCTTTTAGGTGCTGCTGGATCGATTGGTCTGCAGACCTTAGATGTTATTGAACAAGACCCTCATCAATTTCAATTGATCGGCATTTCACTTGGAAGCAATGATGATTTAAATCATCATATTCTACATCGCTTCGATGTTGAAATAGTTTGTTTGAGACACGAAAAACAATTAGATTACTATCAAAGTCAATATTCTCATATACATTTCGTTTTTGGAGATCAAGGCTTAATTGAACTTGCTAAGTACCCAAAAAATGGTTTATTTGTTAATGCACTGTCTGGATCAAGTGGTCTTTATCCAACAGTAATGGCAATCAAACAAAAGAAAGATATTGCACTCGCCAACAAAGAGACACTCGTGATGGCTGGTGATCTCATCAATCAACTTATCCAAGAATATAACGTATCACTTTATCCCATCGATAGTGAACACTCCAGTTTATGGCAGGCACTTCGTGGTGAAAAAATGGATGATGTATCCAAATTGGTGATTACAGCAAGTGGAGGAAGTTTTAGACATTTAACAAGAGACGAACTTATCCATGTAACGGTTGATGAAGCACTTAAACACCCCAATTGGTCAATGGGTGCTAAAATAACCATTGATAGTGCAACGATGATGAATAAAGGTTTAGAAGTCATTGAAGCTCATCATTTGTTTCATTTACCATATCATCAAATTGAAACGGTGTTGCACAAAGAAAGTTTAGTACATGGTTTGATCTATTTTAAAGATGGAACTATCAAAGCAAGTCTTTCCCATTCAGATATGAGAATTCCAATTGCTTATGCGCTCTATTATCCTGATAGAAGAACCTATGATTCAACATTAGAATTAACAGAATTACATTTTTCTAAAATGGACTTTGATCGTTATCCATTGCTTAAATTGGCGTTTGAGGTTGGAACAATGGGTGGCATTATGCCTACAGTGATGAACGCAGCTAATGAAGCAGCAGTTAAACTGTTTTTAGATAAGAAAATTTCGTTTTTAGACATTGAAGAGATTATCATTCAGCATGTCAAACAAGCAAAACAGATCTCTAATCCAACTTTAGAAAACATTCTTCAAGTTAATGAAGAGATTCAACATCATATATTAATGCATTACGAAAAGAGGTAGTTTATGTTTTTACTTAATTTTATTGTATTTATCCTCGTTTTAGGGGTCATTATATTAATTCATGAATTTGGTCATTTTTACTTTGCTAAAAGAGCAAAGATTTTATGCCATGAGTTTGCTATCGGTATGGGACCTGCACTTTGGCAAAAGCGTAAAGGTGAAACCATCTATTCTATTCGTTCAATTCCTATTGGCGGATTTGTATCCATGGCTGGTGAAGCGGTCAGTGATGCACTCATCAAAGTTGATCAAGTCATCGGTGTTAAACTCAATCAGCAAGGACAAGTCATTGAAATACACCTTGTCGATAAGCTCAACAGTGATTTAATGGGAATCGTTCGTTCATATGATCTTTACGGTAAAGATTTTGATCCTTTATTCATCGAACTTGATGTCAATGGGACCACACATCAACTATCTGTAACAAGAGATGCGATATATCGACTATCAGATAAAAGAGAAATGTGGATTACGCCAAGTGAGAAGAGTTTTGAAAGTAAAACGCTATGGGAACGATTCTTAGTTATTTTCGCTGGACCCTTTATGAATTTCGTTTTAGCATTCTTCCTCTTTTTAATTGTTGGGTTCTTTGCATTAAAACCCAATTTAGATTCAAGTGAAATCTCTTATGTTGCAGAGAATTCACCAGCGACGATTCTTGGACTGGAACCAGGCGATATCATCACGGATATCAATGGGAATCCAATTACATCATGGAATGATTTATCTCTCGTCATGTCAAATGCAGATTCAGTCTATGCAACCTTATCTTATACGCGCGAAGGCTTCACATACGATCAAAGACAAGCTGTTCTTGCTGTAATCATTCAAACTGCAGGTATAACTAACCAAACAGCAGATGGAAAAAGATACAGTGCTGATCCCATCATTGGTCAAGCAACAGGTAGAGCAAAAGCAAGTGGTGGACTAGCATCTGGTGATTTAATCACTAAACTACAACAGGGTACCACAAGTGTTGATATCAATTCTTGGGATGATATCATTCAATTTTTTAACGAGCATAACAGCGGGACGATCACTGTGACTTATGAAAGAGCTAATGAAACAAAAACCTTCACTTATGAACTAATTAGTGAAAGAGCACTTTCAAAATTAGGATACCAAGCCATTGTCTTTCAGATTGGTATTTCACCAACATCAGCATTTAACTTAGGTTATACCCTCGCTTATCCATTTCGATCCATAGGTAGTAATGTGATGCAAGTCCTAAATACACTAGGTTTATTATTTGACCGCCAAGAGAATTTAGGCATTGGTGATCTATCGGGTCCAGTGGGTATCTTCAGTCTTGTTTCTCAAACGACAAGTCAAGGTTTCCTTTCTATATTAAGTTTTACAGCATTCCTTTCAATTAACATTGGTTTATTGAACTTAATGCCGATACCGGCACTCGATGGTGGAAGACTCGTCTTCTTAGGCATAGAAGCCGTCACACGAAAACCACTCAACAGAAAGCTTGAAAACACGATAAATAACGTGATGTTCTTCATTTTAATTGGTTTATTTATCTTTGTGACCTATAATGACATATTAAGACTTATCCAGGGATGATCACTCATCCCTTTTTTTATCGCTAATTATCCTTTGAAATTCAATCTATATAGCAACCATTTGAGAGCCCGTTAAGGCCTTTTTTTGTGTAAAAAAAATGAAAATAAATTTTGTTATCAAAAGTATTGACTTTGAGTTTTAAATGAGATAGAATGATAAAGGTCGCTCCCAAAAAGGCGATCACATAAACTACCTAAAAAAACAAATGAAAAAAAGTCTTCTTAACGGTTGACAAACGTAGTTTGCAAATGGTAGAATAAAAAAGCACGCCCGACAAGGGGAGTGCGAGAAGGTCTTTGAAAACTGAATGATGATGAGTGTATCGAGATTAAAAAAAAGAAATACAAAAAGAGCTATTAACAAACAAAACATAAATTTATGGAGAGTTTGATCCTGGCTCAGGATGAACGCTGGCGGCGTGCCTAATACATGCAAGTCGAACGCACCGGTTTACCGGTGAGTGGCGAACGGGTGAGTAACACGTAGGTAACCTGCCCTCAAGACGAGGATAACCGTTGGAAACGATGGCTAAGACTGGATAGGAACCGAGGAGGCATCTCCCTGGTTTTAAAGGACCCGCAAGGGTACGCTTGAGGAGGGGCCTGCGGCGCATTAGTTAGTTGGCGGGGTGAAGGCCCACCAAGACGATGATGCGTAGCCGGACTGAGAGGTTGAACGGCCACATTGGGACTGAGAGACGGCCCAAACTC
>JAVEQT010000054.1:0-9888 GCA_034007485.1 Acholeplasmataceae bacterium | reverse complement strand
AAACAAGAACGTGTAGGTGGTCGTTCTAGACGTTTATCACTCGGTGATTTTTATTTTGATTTAGGTCCAACATTTTTAATGTACATCGAAGTCTTAAAGAATGTTTTTAGTCGCTCAGGATTTGACCTTGAAAAAGAACTTAAGCTTATTAAGTTAGATCCTCTATATCATTTAGTTTTCCAGGATCAAACGGTTATTCTAACACCAGACATAGAAAAAAATCGTGAGATCTATGATCAAATATCGCCAGGTTTAGGTGATGCATACATGACATGGTATCACGATCAAGAAAAGAAATTAGAAGCGATCAAACCTATTATAGAAAAGCCATTCCCTAATGTCTTTCATCTCTTTAGAAAAGATGTCCTCAAGGCATCGCCTTATGTACATCCATTCAAGTCAGTTTATACCTTATTAAAACAATATCAAGATGAATCCCATTTTATTCATTCCCTTTCATTTCAAGCAAAGTATCTTGGTATGGCTTCCTATCAAGCACCCTCATTATTCACCATCCTTCCATTTTTGGAGCATAGCACTGGTTTATTTCATGTAGAGGGTGGCTTGAACCAAATCAATGAAGTCATGGCGAAGTTGTTTGTTAGATTAGGCGGGACATTACTACTTAATGCACCTGTCAAAAAGGTGAATGTAGAAGATAGAACTATCCAAAGTGTTACGTTAGACGATAACACAACCCATCCATGTGATCTTTTAGTGATGAATGCTGATTTCGCTTATGGGATGTCGCATTTGTTTAATCAAAATGATTTACGAAAGTATAAACACAAGTCATTAGAAAAGAAGAAATACTCAGTATCAACGTTTATGATCTATCTTGGTATGAATCAAAAGCTTGACTTACCTCATCATGAAATCATTTTCTCCAAAGATTATGATCAATATTTAAAAGATCTCATGGATAATCAAATAACAAATGATCTTTCTGTATATATTCATAATCCAAGTCTAATCGACAAGACTTTAGCTCCTCTAGGAAAAAGCTCACTCTATATTTTAGTTCCCGTACCTAATCTTAAGAGTGGTATTGACTTTAAAGCAAGAGCAAATCAGATTAAAATGCGTGTTTTTGATCTCATTAAGGAAAAACATGGTATTGATCTAACACCACTTATTGAAAAAGAATTGATTTATACACCTTCTGACTGGGAAACGAATGATGCGATTTATCAAGGTGCTGTATTCAATTTGGCACATGGTTTAGATCAAATGCTTTTTCTTAGACCACATAATCACTTTGAAGAATTTAAGAATATGTATCTCGTAGGTGGAGGTACACATCCAGGTAGTGGCTTACCCACCATTTACCAGTCTGCTCTGATTCTTGATGATATGTTGTAGTAACTTAAATACCCCTTTTTTAAGGTGGTATTTTTCTTTAAGCAATTCATTTGTGTCATTGAAATACATTTGATAAAATTAAATTGAATCAAATTAAATGATATCAAAGGAGAATAATATGAACGTATACGATTTTACAGTCAAAGATGTTGATCAAAAGGATATTTCACTTAAGGAATATCAAGGAAAAGTGTTACTCATCATCAATTCAGCAACAAAATGTGGACTCACACCACAATATGCAGGTATTGAAAAGCTTTATGAAAATTATCAAAAACAAGGATTTGAAGTTTTAGATTTTCCATGCAACCAATTTATGAATCAAGCTCCAGGTACAGATCAAGAACTCAAATCATTTTGTGAACTCAATTATGGTACGAAGTTTAAGACGTTTGCTAAAATTGATGTTAACGGAAAAAATGCAAACCCTCTTTATAAGTATTTAAGAAACGAAAAGAAGAAGGATCTTGGCGATAGCGGAAAAATTTCATTCTTATCACGTTTGATTCCAAACACATCGATCAAATGGAATTTCACCAAGTTTTTAGTTGATCGCGAAGGACATGTCATTCATCGCTTTGGTCCAGGTTTTCAACCTGAACATATCGAAAAGTACATCAAAGAGGTGATTTAAGTGAACTGGAAGCTTAATGATCAAATCTGCTTCCTGCTCTATTCATCGTCACGTGATGTGATTAAACATTACAAAAGTTTACTAGATCCACTCAATTTAACCTATACACAATATGTAACCATGATTGCACTATGGGAAGAAGATCATCAAACCGTCTCTGATTTAGGTAATAAATTATCACTTGATTCAGGTACGTTGACTCCTCTATTAAAAAAGCTTGAAGCCGATGGTCGGATCTTAAGAACAAGAGATCAAGATGATGAACGCAAAGTTTGGATAGATTTAACAGGTGAAGGAAAAAAACTAGCTAAAGAAGCTGAACATATCCCCTATCAAATGTATCAATCACTTGATGTTAATGATGAAGATGCAAAGAAATTATATGACGTTTTGACAAAATTAAACCAAGAAAGATTACTTAAAAAGTAAGGTATTGGATGATGAATAACCAAAAAGAAATCAATCAATATATGCAAAAAGCCATTGACCTTGCTGAAAAAGGGAAAGGGTTTGTTAATCCTAATCCTTTAGTTGGTGCTGTTATTGTTAAAAATGGAAAAATTATCGGTGAAGGTTACCATGAGTGTTTTGGTCAAGCGCATGCTGAAGTCAATGCTTTCTTAAACGCGACTGAAGATGTTGAAGGTGCAGACATGTATGTGACACTTGAACCATGCTCCCATTATGGCAAAACACCACCTTGTGCATTAAAAATTATCGAAAAAAAGATTAAACGTGTCTTCATTAGTCAACTCGATCCTAATCCTTTAGTCAATAGCAAAGGTGTTAAATTGTTAAAGGATGCAGGGATTGAAGTTACATCAGGTATTTTAGAAGATCAATCACGCAAACAAAACGAAATTTTCTTAAAATACATTCAAGAAAAGGTACCTTTTGTTGCGATGAAATACGCGATGACACTCGATGGAAAGATCGCAACAAAATCAAAAGATTCCAAATGGATTACCAATGAGAAATCAAGAGCTTATGTTCATGAACTAAGAAATCAGTACATGGCTATTTTAGTGGGTGCAAACACTGTGATTGCAGATGATCCTCATCTTGATACAAGAAGAGAAAACCAAGTATCTAGAAATCCGATACGCATCATCATTGATCCAGATTTATCCATCCCTTTGAATAGCTATCTGATTCAAACAGCACGTACGCAACCGACATGGATTGTAACATCATTGGAACAAGATGATAAAAAGATCAAACTGTATGAAGATCTTGGAGTCAAAATGATCATGAAACCTACTACACCCCTAGATTTAAAAGACTTAATGAAAACATTAGGTGAATTAAAAATAGATAGCCTCCTTATTGAAGGTGGGTCATATGTTCATGCAAAAGCTTTAGAATCAGGCATTGTTGATAAAGTTTACGCATTTATTGCACCTAAAATCATTGGTGGAAAAGATGCTTTATCACCGATTGGTGGAGATGGCATGGATCTCATGAGAGATGCTTACCAGTTAAAAAATGTCACCTATCATACCTTTGACGAAGATATCTTAATCGAAGGTTACTTAAATTATGCAAAATAAAGGAGAACAAACATGAAATTATCAAAAATAGAGGACGCACTATTATCAATTAAAAAAGGATTACCTGTACTCATTATCGATGACGATGATGAAGATAATGTTGGAGAAATCGTTATGGCAGCTGAAAAAGTTGAAGTTAAAGACATGATGCTTTTTCAAAGTATTTCACAAGGTGCAGTATCGCTAGTTTCAACGAAAGAACGTTTTTCAAGATTGGATATCCACGCATCTTACGAGAGAACACTGCTCAGTAAAGACCATCAGAAGTTAACACTTGATTTAGCAAACTCATCATTAAGTGATTATGAAAGAGTTGTTGAAACCATCAAACACTTTTTAAATCGTGATGCAAAAGCATCAGATTTTAAACAAGATGGATTCATCTACCCGATTGTTTCAAGACAAGGTGGCGTTTTAAAACGTGCCGGTCATCCTGAAGCGATCATGGATTTACTTGAAATGACTTCTTTAAGTCCAGTAGGATTAACCTTAGAAATGGTGAAAGAAGATGGATCTCTTTATACGATGGAAGAAATCTCAAAACTTGCAGCATCATATCAATGGGATATCATCAGTATTGCATCTCTCATTCAATATCGTAAAAAGGATGCTTCTTTAATTAAACGTGCAGCTGAAGCCAATCTTCCAACATCACATGGTGAATTCCGTATGGTTGGTTTTGAAAATGCTTTAAATGGTGAGCATCATGTTGCACTTGTTAAAGGAGACATTAAACCTGGTGATGAAGTCTTGGTGCGTGTGCACTCAGAATGTTTAACTGGTGATGCCTTTGGTTCACTAAAGTGTGACTGTGGTGAACAACTTAATGCAGCACTTGATAAAATAGAAAAAGCTGGTAAAGGGATTCTACTTTACATGCGTCAAGAAGGTCGAGGAATCGGTTTAATTAACAAGATTAAAGCTTATGGTCTTCAAGATGAAGGTATGGATACCGTAGAAGCTAATTTAGCTTTAGGTTTTGATGAAGATTTAAGAGACTATGGTATTGGTGCTCAAATCTTAGCTGATTTAGGCGTATCAAAAGTTAAATTGATGACGAATAACCCACTAAAACTTAAAGGCTTATCAGGCCATGGTATCGAAATCACATCACGCGAACCCATCCAACTTAATCACAATGAGCGAAATGAACTCTACATGAGAACGAAAAAAGATAAAATGGGTCATATGCTTAAGTTTAAAGACTAATGGATTTTAAAAAAACAAAGACAATCATTTTTGATTGGGATGGTACCATTCATCAATCCATGGCCATTTACTATGAAGCTTTTTTAAAGGCTTATCATTATTTGGAAACTCAAGGGTATGCACCCAAAAGAAAATTTACTGAATATGATGTCAGTCAATTTCTTGGGATGAATCCCAAAGAGATGTGGTTATCACTCTTACCTGAATTAACGGATCACATCTTTCATCAAGCAAGCATGATCATCTCAGAGTCCATGAAAAGTTCTATCGCTCAAGGACATGCAAGACTTTATCCAAAAGCAATAGAGGTCTTAACATATCTGAAAGAAAAAAATTACATACTCGTCTATTTATCAAATTCAAAAATTTACTACATGGAAGCCATGAAAGAAGCTTTTCAGCTTGAAAGATTTTTTGATCAATTTCATGTCTCTGAAATGTATGATTATATTCCTAAACATGAGATTTTAACCAAATTTATCAAAACATTAGATGCACCAGTGGTGATGATTGGTGATCGAAGTTCAGACATGGAAACTGGAAGATACAATAACGTTTATACCATTGGATGTCTTTACGGTTATGGTCATGAAAAAGAACTTGAAAAAGCTAATCTAAAAATACAAAATATCAGTGATTTATTGCAATTATTCTAAAGAGGATTTATCCTCTTTTTTTATTTTCATGAAAATGAAAGCGTTTTTAAAGTTCCTCTTTCTTATCACATATTTATGTGATAGAATAAAAGTAATGACATTAAAAGAAGACAGGTAGGTTCTATGCGTATAAAAGAACATCCGATTTTAAACTTTCCTGAACGTGAAAAAATCGCGTTCATTTTTGAGGGGAAAGAAGTCTATGGTTACCAAGGTGATACCATAGCTTCAGCTCTTCATGCACTGGGTATTACTACCCTCAGTTACTCCATCAAAGATCACCGCCCACGCGGTTTTTATTGTGCCATAGGTAACTGTGCATCGTGTAATATGGTTGTCAATGGTATGCCGAATGTAAGAACATGTATTACCCCACTAGAACCACATATGGTTGTTGAAAGACAAACGAATAAGGGGGTCATCAAATGATACAAAAAGATCTCATCATTATTGGTGGAGGACCCTCAGGATTATGTGCAGCTAAAATGGCTGTTGAAGCAGGTATTTCTGTTTTACTGCTCGATCGTAATCCAAAATTAGGTGGTCAATTAATTAAACAAACGCATAAATTTTTTGGATCAAAAGCGCAATATGCGAAAACAAGAGGTTTTGATATTGCTAAGTTATTAATCGATCAAGTGATTGAACATCCGATGATTGAAGTTTTGACTGAAGCTACTGTTGTAGGCTTATATCCAGATAAAGTCGTGAGCGTCTATCACCAGGATACCTATCAAAAATATCAAGCCAAAGCGGTCATCGTAGCTACGGGTGCCAGTGAAAAGTTTTTAGCTTTTGAAAATAACGACTTACCAGGAATATATGGTGCAGGTGCTGTTCAAACACTGATGAATCTTTATGGTGTATTACCTGGACAAGAGATTATCATGGTAGGAAGTGGTAATATTGGTTTAATCGTATCCTATCAACTACTTCAAGCTGGTGTACGTGTTAAAGCCATTGTAGAAGCAGCCCCAACAATTGGTGGCTATAAGGTTCATGCTTCTAAAATTAGAAGACTAGGCATTCCAATTTTGACACAGACAACCGTTCAAAAAGCGATTGGATCTTCACATTTAGAGGCTGTTGAACTCGTTCAACTCGATGATCATTGGAAGCCAATTATTGGTACCGAAAGAATTGAGAAAATAGATGCGCTTTGTATCTCAGTTGGTTTATCGCCCATGCATCAGCTTTTATCCATGGTTAATGCTAAAACTAAGTTTGTTGCTGAACTTGGTGGTTTTGTTCCCGTGATTGATGCACATCATCAATCATCTGTTCCTGGTATTTTTGCTTGCGGAGATGCTGTAGGTATTGAAGAAGCAAGTTCTGCGATGATGGAAGGCTATTTAACTGGTTTATATGTATCAGAATATTTTAATAAACTACATCCAGAACATCAAGTATTAATTGAAAAATATGAGCATGAGCTTGGTATGCTTAGAAATGGTCCTTTTGGCATTAAAACAAAGATTGGTCTTGAAAAGCTTAGAAAAGGTGAGACACATGCTGAATAAAACAGGAATTCCAACAAAAGATCAAGTGCTATCACGTTTTCCAGAAACGAAAGCATTGATTAGACCCAAAGCTATTTTAGAATGTTACGAAGATATTCCCTGCAATCCTTGTTCCACATCATGTCCTTTTGATGCAATTGAAATTGGTCCAAATATTAATACACAGCCTCAATTACATGTTGATTTGTGTACAGGATGTGCCATGTGTGTTTCAAGTTGTCCTGGGCTTGCCATTGTGATTGCTCAAATCAAAGATAATAAGGCTATTTTTAAAATACCTTATGAATTTAACCCAAAACCTAAAAAGGGTGAGATTTGGGATGGTGTTAATCGTAGTGGTGAAGTGATTTGTGATGCAGTGATTGAAGGCATACTTTTCAATCAAAAACAAGATCATACAGCCGTGGTAACAGTCAGTGTCCCTGTCGAATTTTTACATGATTTCGTTACAGTGAGGGTAAAACTATGAAAAAAGAACACGTCATCATGTGTCGTTGTGAGGATGTTACATTAAAACAAATCCATGATTTAATGGATCAAGGTTATACAACCTATGAAGATTTGAAAAGACTGCTACGTGTCGGTATGGGACCATGTCAAGGTAATACATGTGGACATCTGATTCAAAGGGAACTTGCAACCTATTTGAAAAAGCCTATTGATGAAATTCCTGTTCATAAGGTAAGACCACTTGTGATGGGTGTTCCACTTAAAAAGATTGCTGATGGTGATAAAAATGAACGTTAAATGTCTCATCATCGGTGCTGGTATCAGCGGTGTTTCCATTGCTTATCATCTTGCAAAAGCAGGTATGAAAGATATTCATGTGGTCGATCAAGGGTATTTCACCAACGGAGCAACCGGACGTTGTGGTGCGGGTGTTAGAACGCAATGGGCGACTGAAATGAACTGCATTTTAGCTTTAAGAAGTATCGAGTTCTTTGAAAATGCCAAAGAAATCCTGGCGTATCCAGGGGATCTAGAATTTAAACAAGAAGGCTATTTGATTTTAGCAACTTCTAAAGAAGAACATGAACAGTTTACTAAAAATGTTGCTTTGCAAAATCAATTAGGCATTCCTTCAAAGCAATTAACCAAAGAAGAAGCATTAAAGATTGTTCCCCACTTAAATCCAGACAGTTTTTACAGTGCAACGTTCTGTCAAAAAGATGGTCATTTAAATCCGTTTAAAATGACAGAAGCATTTTATCTAGCTGCTAAAAAATTAGGTGTCACATTCTCATTTTATGAAAAAGTGACATCCATCGACGTTGAACATAACAAAATTCAAAAAGTACACACATCAAAAGGTTTTTACTCACCCGAAATTATTGTCAATGCAGCTGGTGGATATGCACAGGAAATTGGAAAAATGGCTGGTGTTCATATTCCGGTGTATTCTGAGAATCATGAAATTCTAGCAACTGAACCCATTGAAAAAATGCAGGGACCTATGGTGATGTCATTTTCAAAAAACATCTACTGCCAACAAGTTCCACATGGTGCCTTTATTATGGGAAGATCTAATCCTGATGCTGAAATGAGTCATTCAGTTGAATCAACTTGGTCATTTTTAGATCACATGTCAAAGACTGTTGTTGATATTATGCCAAAAGTTGGTGAATTAAGAGTCGTTAGACAATGGGGTGGATCATACAATATGTCACCTGATAGACAACCCATTTTAGGTGATACAGATGAACTTAAAGGGTTTTATATGGCATGTGGGTTTAGTGGTCATGGTTTTATGCTAGCTCCCATGACAGGTTTACTTTTATCTGAAGTTATATTAGGAAAAAAACCTTCTATGGATATGTCAATGTTACATATCAGTAGATTTAAAGATATGGATATGATTGATACTGAAAAATCAGTCGTATAAAGAAAGGAGATCATATAAAAATGGCAATATATTCTTATCAAACAGAACCACTTACAGATTTTACGAAAGAGGAAAACATTAAAAAGTACGAAGAAGGTCTTCGCATTGTTGAAGGGTACCTAGGACAAACTTATGACCTCATCATCGATGGTAAACGTGTAAAATCAGCAAAAAAAATGGTTTCACTGAATCCGGCAAAGCATCAAGAGATTGTGGGTACGATTTATCAAGCAGGTATAAAAGAAGCTGAAGATGCGATGCAAGTTGCACTCCGTGCTTTTGAATCATGGAAAAAAGTTGATCCAAAAGTGAGAGCTGATGTCTTATTTAAAACAGCAGGCATTATCAGAAGACGCAAATTCGAATTTGCTGCATTGATGACGAAAGAAGCAGGTAAACCATGGCCAGAAGCTGATGCTGACGTTGCAGAAGCAATTGATTTCTTGGAGTATTATGGACGCCAAATGTTGTCTTTAACACGTATTGATGATGTGGTTTTATCCAGAAGAAATTTAGAAAGAAACGAATATGTTTACATACCACTGGGCGTTGGTGCGATTATTTCACCATGGAATTTCCCATTGGCTATTTTAACAGGTATGACATCTGCTGCCCTAGTTTCAGGTAACGCTGTATTGCTTAAACCTGCATCTACGACACAAGTCATTGCCTACAAATTTGTAGAAGCTTTAGAAGAAGCAGGCTTACCAGCGGGTGTTTTAAGCTTCATTCCTGGTAGTGGAGCTGAAATAGGTGATTATCTTGTGAATCATCCAAAACTGCGTTTTGTTTCATTCACTGGATCGAAAGATGTTGGTATGTCCATCTATGAAAAATCAGCTAAAGTTCAAAAAGGACAAATTTGGTTAAAGCGTGTCATTGCTGAAATGGGTGGTAAAGATGCGATTATTGTTGATGATGATGCAGATCTTGATTTAGCAGCAGAAGCGATTGTTAAATCAGCATTCGGATTTTCAGGTCAAAAATGTTCTGCATGCTCCAGAGCGATCATTCATGAAAATGTCTATGATCAAGTTGTTGAAAAAATGACGAGACTCACACAAAAGATTAAAGT
>JAVEQT010000053.1:0-10554 GCA_034007485.1 Acholeplasmataceae bacterium | reverse complement strand
ATTTACATGCAAGATGTTCAAATCGAAATCATCATGGCACTTCTTCATGAACTTGGTTTAGCTAAAGTTAATGTGGTCGGTATCTCATATGGTGGTGAAATCGCAGTTCAACTGGCGTATTTACATCCACATGTCGTCGATCGTCTCATCTTGTTTAACACGACACCTTATACATCACCATGGCTTGCTGAAATTGGCCATTCTTGGATTAACATTGGTAAAACCAGAAATGGTCAAAACTATTATCAAGCAACCATTCCTGTGATTTACAGTCCAAGTTTCTATGAGAGTAGATTGGATTGGATGAAAAAAAGAGAAGCTTATTTAGTTCCTATCTTTTCTAACCCAGCATTTCTCGATGCGATGGAACGCCTAACAAATTCAGCAGAATCTTATGATGCGAGAGCTCATCTTGAAAAAATTACAGCTCCAACGCTTATTATTTCAGGTGATGAGGATTATTTAACACCTCTAGCAGATCAAAAGAAGCTTAAAGAAGCGATCAAAGGATCATATCATGTGATATTACCTGGCGTCGGTCATGCTTCAATGTATGAAGTTCCGATGTTGTTTGTTACGTTAGTTTTAGGCTTTATTAATGCCAAAGATACCGTCTATACGGTTTAATCATCACGTGTTTTATAACTTATTAAAGAGAGGTATATCATGAACATTACAACCGATATTATTAGCGTGTTGCTTAATGCATTGATCAGCTTCAGTTACCTATCGCTTGCGACCTTTGGGATTGTCTTAATCTTTAAGACGAGTTCAACAACAAACTTCGCACAAGGGATGTTAGGTATCTTAGGAGCATATGCAACAAGCTATTTCATCGATCCAACAGGTGTCAATGATCTCACGGGGTTACCCAGTGTCTTAATCACCAGTCCTTGGCAACTGATTCTACCGATGCTCGGTGGGATCACGATATCCTTTGTTGCCGGATTACTTATCGATGTTGTTATTTTCAGAAATGCAAAATTTACGAATGCTGCGACCAAACAAATTATCACGATGGGTTTAGTTATCGTGATTTCAGGATTAATTCCTGTCGTATTTGGTCCAACAACACGTATGAGTTTTGTATTCTCTGATCAAACGATCTTCTTATTTGGTGTCGCATTACCGATGCATCAACTCATCACACTCGGCATTTCAGCATTCTTAATTTTATTTATCTTTGCGATGTTGAAATATACGAAATGGGGTTTAGGTGTACGTTCTGTTGCATCCAATGAAAGAGTTGCTGGCTTAATGGGAATCAACACCAATAAGATTAATTCCTTATCATGGGCGATTGCAGGGGCACTCGGTGCATTATCTGCCATCACTTACACGGCGGGAATTGGTTCCATGTCAAGTCTATCGATGATCGATATGCAAGTCAACGCATTCTATGCATCCATTTTAGGTGGCTTTAGTACATTCTTTGGTCCTTTAGCTGGTGCCTTCTTGTTAACAACAGGACAGTCACTTTTCCCTAAAATCTTAGTATCCTACAATTTAGCACAATGGAGTAATACCGTCTTATATTTTGCCATCATTGTTGCTGTGTTAATCAAACCTGTCGGACTCTTCGGCAAGAAAGTTATTAAGAAGGTGTAGCTCATGAAAATACTATTCAATGAACATGTGAAACCCTTCCTTAAGAAACCTCATTTTGGTTTTATCGTTGTGGGTATCATTTTGGTTATCATCAGATCACTTGTCAATGTCTTACCACCTGATCTATATGGTGCGATTGTGACAACAACTTATTATTATATCGCAGGTTTAGGATTTGCATTACTCCTCGGTTATGGTGGTCTAGCATCACTTGGTACTGGTGCATTCGTAGGAATTGGTGCATTTGGACTCCATTACATCTACCGCTTTATGGAAATGCCACTGCTTATTACAATCATTGCAGTTATTGCAGTTTCGATTGTCATCAGTATCGTCTTCGGATTTGTATCCTTACGTATTTCAGGTATGTATTTAGCGATTGTAACGATGGGACTCTCCCAAATCGTTATTGAAATCATTAAAAACATTCCGAATTATGCATCAGGAACAACAGGTGGTTTCTTATCTGGTGGACCGAGAAGGCCGTTGGTCTTTATGGGGATGGAACTTGCTGCAGATTCGGCAGTCATCTTCATGGCAGTCTTTGCTGTCCTGGGTATGATGGTTGTCTATAACATGATTACATCACCTACCGGTAGAGCTTTATTATCTATAAAGAACAGTGAAACAGCTGCACAAACCATGGGTATTAATTTACTCAAGTATCGCTTATTAGCCTTTGTTATCTCAGGCGTTTATGGAACTTTAGCTGGTGTACTCTCCATTATGTTTGTTAGAAACGCCAGCGTATCACAAATTGGTTTAACCTTTGCCTTAAATATTTTAGCAGCCGTTGTAATCGGTGGTACGAAATCTATTTGGGGTATTCTACTCGGAACGTTTGTCATCTTTGGTTTAGACTTAGCGGTGTTCCAACGTTTTCAACTCGGTAACTATTCCATTATCATCAATGGTATACTCATCATTCTCGTCGTGATGTTCTACCCAGGTGGTTTAATCCAACTGTTTGGTGATATGAAGAAATATGTGAAAAAATTAAGACTAAAAATCAGAGAGCGTATCTATGGAACAGAATAAATTGAAAATCATGATAGACGCTGCAATGAATGCTATCCATGTGAACAAACATCGCAAGTTAGCCTTGAAGATTAATTATCTCAAAGGATTAGCTGTTGAGTATGAACAACAAGATCACGTTTATCTTGATAACGCATTAAAGAAAATTGATATGTATTATGAAGACGAGATTAAAACATATCAAAAAAGATTTGATGGCATTACGCCAATAGACGAGAAAAAAGAAAAAGCGCTTGAAGCTTATGATAAGAAAGCGTATTGGGCAAGAAGAAAATTTAAAACGAAAGAAGCTAAACAAGCTGAAGGACAAGTTTTAGAAAACATCTTAGGTCAATATGATCAAATTGCTGTTTCAAAAAGAAATGACTATTTAAAAACACTTGATGAGAAATATCCACATCATAGCGCAGACTCTCTGAGAGTTTATGAAGAGAAAATCGAAGCTCGTCAAGCGATTAGAGATCAAAGAAAAGAAAAAGCATCAAAAGCTTATCAGAAAAAGCATGATCGCTATCTATCATTTACTGAAAGCAATGCGAAGAAAATATTAAAGTTAACACAACAAGAAAAAGATTTAGCAATCAAGATTGATCTTTATAATCAAAACAAGATTAAGATTGATGAACTCATTCAAAATGATTTAGAAACAAAACTCGCAAAAGTGAAAGCTGAATCAGTTGCACCAAAACGTGTTGAACAAAAGCAAAAGAAAATCCATGCACTTGAGCAAAAACTAACGCAGGTGCAAAGTAAGAAAAACGTATTATCTACAAAACGTGAGAAAAGGATTCATAAGATTCACCAGTCAATCAAAGATGTTGAACTGAAACATAACATGATTCTTGAAAAAAAACTGACTCAAATTCAAAAGAAGAAAGAAGAATGTTACCTAAAACACGTCAATGCAGATGAAGCTAATCAAAAGTGTATAAATCATTTTGAGATTAAAGCAAAGAATATGACGATTTCTTATCAAAAAAACATAACGAGAAAGATAGATCAACTCAAAAAGAAAACGGATAATATTCAAAAAACTTATCAAAGAAACTTATCACTCATTAGCGAAAAAGAAAATGATATCAAAAATTTGATTGCGTATCATCATCAAAAAGTATTCAAGCAACACATCATCGATCGACTTGAAGAACGAATCGATCTGATTGAAACAACATCTAGCATGCTCAATAATACAAACATTCATTTATCCATTTCGAATTTAAAAATGTACTTTGGTGGTGTCAGAGCTGTTAATGATTTATCCTTCGATGTTAAAAAAGGTGAAATCTTTGGACTCATCGGTCCTAACGGTGCGGGTAAAACAACCGTATTCAACTGTTTAACACAGTTTTATAAAGCAACCGGTGGGAATATGGTTTTCAGAAATAAAGAGTCCCATCTTGTCAATCTTTACACTAAGAAGACACATGATATGATCACTGAAGGGATTGCAAGATCGTTCCAAAACGTTGAACTCATCTGGGAACTTACTGTCTTAGATAACTTACTTGTTGCAGCACATTCACTTGTCATCACGAACTATGTGGAACACATGCTTCACACACGTAAGATGAAACGTGAAGAAAAAGTTCTTAGAAATAAAGGAATGCAAATTCTTAAAGAACTTGGTATTGAAGAATATGCGTTCCGTTCACCTTATGGACTTCCTTATGGCATTTTAAAGAAAGTAGAACTTGCACGCACATTGATGACTGATCCCTCGCTCATTATCTTAGATGAACCTGCTGCAGGACTTAATGATGCAGAAACCATTGAACTCGCACGCATCATCAAAAAGGTTAACAAAGATTTTGGTATTACCATTTTCTTAGTTGAACATGACATGGGACTTGTGATGAGTATTTGTGATACCGTATGTGCCATCTCATTTGGTAAGATGATTGGTATTGGAACACCGAAAGATATTCAAAACAATCCAGAAGTCAGAAAAGCATACTTAGGAGATGATAGCGATGAATAAAACCATTCTTGAAATCAAAGATCTTGAAATTGACTATGGCATTGTCAAAGCTGTCAAAGGCATTAACATGGTTGTTCCTAAAGGATCGATTGTTGCAATTCTAGGTGCGAATGGTGCGGGTAAAACATCAACCATTCGTTCGATCTCAGGATTGACCAAAGTCAAGCATGGTGAGATCTTATATAACGGTGAACCTATCCAAAATTTACCCCCTTATAAAATCGTTTCTAAAGGTATTATGCAATCACCTGAAGGTAGACTCATCTTAACCGGTCTAACGGTTGAAGAGAACCTATTAGCGGGTGCATACACGATTAAAGGGACTGTCAAGGATGGCGTAAAGGTTTCTCGCAATCAACGCGTGAAATCATTACTCGATGAAACGTATAACTATTTCCCCATCCTTGCTGAAAGAAGAAAACAGCAAGCTTCAACCCTCTCAGGTGGTGAACAACAAATGTTAGCCATTGGAAGGGCACTGATGGGTGCTCCTGAGCTCTTACTTCTAGATGAACCTTCATTAGGATTAGCACCCTTAGTTATTAAAGATATCTTTAAGATTATCACCAAGATTAAAGAAGACGGTCGTACCATTCTCATCGTTGAACAAAATGCAAAACAAACATTAAAGATTGCAGATTACGCTTATGTTCTTGAAATCGGTAAGATCAAGTCTGAAGGTAAAGCTGATGAATTACTTAACAATAAAGAATTGATCAGTGCGTATTTAGGGGAAACCCATTAAGTTAGGTAAACGGTGCAAAAAAATTAGCACTTAAAATAAAAAGGAGAAAATTATGAGAAAGATTTTTGTTATTGCATTTGCATTACTTCTAAGTTTAACATTACTTGGTTGTGAGCAAGGCGGAAACGAAACACAAGGTATCGACGATGAATTTATTTACGTCGGTAACACAGCCGCAACAACTGGCTTATTCGCAGGTGTTGGTGTTCCATTTAATTTAGCTATGCAGGTTGTATTTGATGAATACAATGCGACACACGAAGGTCGCGACATCAAGTTCATCCATTATGATGATGAGTTTAACGGTGAAAAGGGATTAGCCTTAACCAAGAAATTGGTCGAAGAAGATAAAGTCTTCGCACTTGTTGGACATTTTGGTACAAACACAGTCAACGCTACCATGGACTACCTACTTGAAAAAGGCGTTCCTATGGTTTATGGTGTAACTGGTGTTAACTCACTTTATTTTGAAAATGCTCCAGGCAATAACATCTTATCCGTACAACCTATTTATCGTACAGAAGGTCGTATGATGGTAGCAAGAGCACTTCATGAATCCATCTTTGGTCCTAATGGAGATGCTAAACTTGGTGCAGAAGATAAGATCGTTGTTTTATACTCAGATGATGATGCAGGTCAATCTATTAAACTTGGTATCCAAGATGAAGTGACTGCACAAAGCGCTACAGCTCGCGTAACTTACATTCCATTTAGTGCAGCAACTGCAGCAGCAGTTATTCCTGTAGCTTTAGATTTAAACCCATCTGTTATTTTATTATCATCTAACCAAGCTCCTGCAACTGCAGCAGCAATCGCGCTTAGAGCAAATGAATCAACAGTTCCTGTATTATCTTCATATGTTAACTCTGCAGCAGTATTCGCTCCTGCACAATTAATCATTGAAGAAGTTGTTCAACCACTTCCATATCCTATTTATGCAAACGCATGGGTTGATATCTCTGATGCAGAAGCACCAGCTCCAACTGAAGCACAAATCGGTGGCGATGGTACATTAGCAAACTTTGCATTCCCACTTACATTCTTAGCTGGTTTTACAGCTGAATACTGGGAAGGTTTCGTTCATGATATGAATTCATCAGATTTAGTTGATGGTACAACAGAAGCTAAAGCATTATGGGCTAACGCTTATGCCATGGCTGGTTATGTAGCAGCAAGCACATTCGTTTCTATTCTTGAAAGAGTTGAAGACTTTGAAGAACTTACTTGGGAATCATTTATCGCATTAGCTGAATCTGCTCCTATTGATTTACCACTAGCTGGTGAAATCGATTTTGCAAACGGTAGCCGTGTTGGTTTAACAACATTAGCAATGACTAAATTCCAATTAACAGCATCAGGTTGGAACTTTGCTAAGATCAGAGGCATCGAATCAATCGAACAAGTTAACGCAAAATAATGTAGTTTAAAAATGAAGAGTGGATGCAGGGAAACTTGTACCACTCTTTCTTCTTAACTACTTTAAAAAACCTGTTTTAAAGCATGGAGTGATGGGTCTTATAAAAGAGTTGAGTTCGTGATGAATATGCTTTAAAACATCAATTTTGAAGGCATTAAGATGAACATAGAAAGAGGAGAGATTAACATGTTCGAGAAGAAACAAATCGTGATTAAAAATGGTGAAGTTATTCATTATGTTGAACAGGGAACTGGAGATAAAGTTTTACTGTTAATTCATGGGAATTTTTCATCGTCATTACACTATACACCTCTATTAGAAAGATTGCCAAAGACGATTAGAGTGATCGCTCCTGACTTAAGAGGATATGGTGATTCAACATACTATAGAAGAATTAAATCCTTAAAGGAATTTGCTGATGATCTCGTGTTATTTTTAGAAGCAAAAAAGATTGATCATGTGCATGTTGTTGGATGGTCTTTGGGTGGTGGTGTTGCATTAGAAATGGCAGCTCATTATCCTGATATGGTTGAGAAGATGGTATTAATTAATTCAACAACACACAGAGGATATCCTGTCTTTAAGAAGGGTGAAAATAATCAGATGCTTGTTGGTCAAGTTTATGAATCACCTGAAGAGTTAGGGAAAGATCCTGTACAAGTTATTCCATTATTAGAAGCACAGAAAAATCAGAATTTCGCATTGATGAGTTTCGTATTTGATCAGACCATTTACACGGTTGGTAAACCGAGTAAAGAGGATAATGAGTTATGGATCAATGAATCGTTAAAGCAGAAGAATTTGATTGATGCAGATTGGGCATTAGCTAATCTGAATATGTCAAGTCAACACAATTTCTATAATGCAGGAACGAATAATATTCATAATGTGAAGTGTCCTATATTGCATACTTGGGGTAATAAAGATATTGTTGTTCCTGAGTATATGGTAATGGAAAACTACAAGGCACTAGAAAAACAATCGAAGTTGGTTGTGTATGAGAATTGTGGTCATTCACCATTGGTTGATGTACCCGATCAATTGACAAAAGATATATTAGAGTTTATCGCTTAAGAGGGCTTTGGCCCTTTTTTTGTATGTTTAGGGATAGATAAATTTTTTAAATGATAAATTTGTATGTTTAGTATATGTAAACTTTTGAATATCGGTGTCGTTTTACAGGAAGTAGAAGAATATGGTGTGATGTGCTAAGTTATGTAAGATACTTCAAGTATGTATAGATACTATTTTTTTTGAATATAGAAGACGATAAGACTCTGAACATATAGCATGTACATATCAATTGATAAGAAGAAAAAATAAAAATAGTAGTGGCATACAAAATCACATTAGGCAACATTAATCTAGAAAAGTAAAACCGTCAAAGGATGATCAGCATAATGATTTCACAATCACATACGTACACGTGTGTGCGTGCGCGTCATTAATATCATGCACATGCACGTATGCGCGCGTATGCGCATTTATAAGAACTGAAGTGATAGATGAGTTGTCTCATCATATAAAAGATGTTCAAAATGCGTCATCCAATTTTGAGTGATAAATTGTACATATGAATATTGTCATAAAAAATGCAAATAGTCATCTCCATGTTGTAGATCGCAAAATGAGATGTCTTGCGATGGATACAAGATATAGAAGCGTCATACCCCGTTTGAGAGATCTAATGTCGTTAAGTTGTATAATGCATCAGGAAATGACATCAGATTAAAATGAGACACATATGTATAAGTAGAAGAAGAACTAGAGGTGGAAATGCGAAAAATTCCACACCTGCAAAATGACCCCTCAAACGAGATATGAGCGATTGAATCGCTTAGCTATAGGAATGTTCACGAAAGCAGTTCTGAAACGCTATAAAACTACTCTCGTATTATTTTATTATACTAATATTTATATTATGCGTATGTTTAATGACGATAGAAGGGCATATGAGCCCAAATAAATAACACATCGAGAAATATTTAAGTATGATTAAGACATCATATTTTTATTTTTTTATTTTATATTTGTTCGTATAATATATATTATGTTAACCTATACTTGATACCTTAACTGTGCTGTTAAGTAACTTTGTGTTAATAAGTTGTTAAATACATTTCTATAAAACTTTGGCTTCTTCACCCCCGGTGGTGTGTGAACTATCAAAAATTGACTATTGCTAAACTTATCTTTTTCGATATCTAAAAATTGGGGGTTATGATACAATATATATGGTGATTATATGAAAAATAAAACGATTCTTATTATCTTTACGGGTGGCACAATTTCAATGGCAAAGCATAAAGAAACGAGCAAAGCAATTATCAGTGATAACCATGCTGAATTACTGCAAAACATCGCATCTGAGCTGTCAAATATCGAATTAATGTCACATCAATTTTCTTTAAAACCTTCTCCATCAATCACTCCAAATGATATGTTTGAGCTATCAAAACTAGCTAAATCATACCTAAATGACCCACTTATTGATGGTATTGTTATTACACATGGGACGGATACTTTAGAGGAATCTGCTTACTTCTTGGACCTCTTTTTAGAGACATCAAAACCTATTGTTTTTACTGGTTCCATGCGCAACTTCTCAGAGCTTGGTTATGATGGTTTAAGTAACTTGGTTAGCTCAATTCTTGTAGCTGCGCACCCCGAATCGAAAGATATGGGTGTTTTAGTGGTTATGAATGATGAGATCAATGCTGCTGCTGAAGTTACTAAAACACATACCTTAGCACTAGATACATTCAAATCATTAGAGTTTGGTCCTATCGGTATTGTTGATCAAGATAATGTTTTATACTATCGTCAAACACATTATCCACACATTCACATCGCTCCATCTCACATCGTTACTGATGTTGAAATCCTCAAAGTGTATTCAGGAGCAAGTTCAGTATTTCTAAACTTAATGATTGAACACGGTGTCAAAGGAATTGTGATTGAAGCACTGGGTAGAGGTAATGTTCCTCCTCAAATGGTTGAAGGAATTTCAAAAGCAATTCAAAAAAACATCCCAGTAGTTTTAACATCCCGTTGTCCCAAAGGTCGCGTACTTGATAGTTATGGTTATGAGGGTGGTGGACATCACCTCAAACAGCTCGGTGTCATTTTCACAGAAAACATGTCCAGTCAGAAAGCTCGTATTCGATTAATGCTTGCTCTTGGTTTGACATCTTCTATCTCAGAAATTAGAAAAATGTTTTAAGGTGATTGTATGAAAAATATAGCACGTCGTATAAGAGATCGAGAAAAGTCAATTAAGATATTTGCATATGTCGTTTTGTTTTGGGGATTACTTGGTGTAGGTCTTCAAACCGCAAGATCCTTGCTTGGTGATAGTCCACTTGAGTATACTTTGATTACACATTTTTATTTCACAACTCAGAGTAATATCTTAATTACGATTGTTGCTATTCTCTTTCTTTTTAAACAAAAAAAAGGACAAGGTTTTACAATACTATCCTTTATTTCTTTAATTAATATAACAGTAACTGGTATCGTCTTTCACATTCTATTAACACCTTATATGAGTCATGTCAGTGTTCTTAATCATGTTCTACATACAATTAACCCGCTTCTCTACATCATGTTTTATTACTTGGTTTTGAGTGATCATTTAGAGATCAAAAAATTTTGGGTATCTCTCATTTATCCTCTCATATACATGGCTTTAGTATATACCATTATTGAACCTATTTTCGGAGATTTGATGGAACAACTGATGACAACTTTTGAGAGTGCTCGTTACGT
>JAVEQT010000052.1:0-10721 GCA_034007485.1 Acholeplasmataceae bacterium | reverse complement strand
ACCATGTTAAAAAAACAGTGATTGATATTGCATTGTTTGGTTCTTCATTCGTTCTATTAAATGATATCTTAAGTCGTCTCATCGTTTTTCCCTATGAAATATCCATCAGTTTTACGATGGGTGTTACAGGTGCTTTAATCTTCTTAGTCCTTATTTTTAGGAGGATGAAGTATGAAGCATAAAAAAGTTTTTATGTGGTTAAGTATACTGGTTGTCTTTTCCATGATTTTCTATCTTTTCTTTTGGATGTTAACAACACCTTATGATTTATTTCCTAGTGATCCACTTAGAGCTGAGAAAATGAGAGATGCTATTTTAAGCATTGTGTCTCGAAAAAGTATACAAATGCTGGCAATGATTGTTTCTGCTATTTTAATCAGTTCAACAGCTTTAGTTTTTCAAACCTTGACACATAACAGGATCTTAACACCAAGTTTAATTGGGTTTGATGCGATTTTTATCAGTGTTCAAACTGCGATTGTGTTTTTCTTTACATCGTCATCTATCATTTATCTAAATCCATACATCAATTTTCTTGTCGCCTCTGGGTTCATGATTCTCATATCCTTATCCCTTTATAAATTGATTCTTAAGAACAATCGAAACCATATCATTTTCTTATTATTAGTAGGCATGGTTTTATCAACATTCTCAAGGTCTCTTGCTTCATTTTTACAAAACATCATGGATCCTGAAGAATTTCAAAGCTTAACCATCAGAACAGAAGTATCGATCACAAATATGAACACGTCAATCATTGGTATCGCACTCCCAGTGATGGTGGTGATTATTGTTTTGCTAATCAGAGAGTTTAAGCACTATGATGTCATGAGTTTAGGTGAATCCCAAGCGATTAGTCTTGGTGTGTCTTATACCAAAAAAATGAATGTTGGGTTAATCTATATTGCGCTTGCCATGAGCATTTCAACAGCGATGATTGGACCCATATCTTTTCTTGGATTAATTGCTGTGAATGCTGCAAGAGAAATGCTGAAAGACTATAAGCATTTTCCTCTCTTTATCGCATCCTCTTTAGTCGCTATTATTTTCTTAGTTTTAGGACAAGGCATTATTGCAGAAACAGGTTATCTGACAACAGTAACCGTACTGATTAGTATGGTAGGTGGTGCTTACATGATCTATCTGATATTAAAGGAGAATCAATCATGATTGAAATGAAACATATCACACATGCATATGGTGAGATCAAAGTATTAGATGATGTCAATTTAACGATAAAAGAAGAAAAAATAACTGCTTTAATTGGTGCAAATGGTGCGGGTAAATCCACATTGCTCGGTGTACTTTCCAGATTGTTAACACCAGCAACTGGAGATATTTATTTAGATGGTGTATCCATCAATCAGATGAAATCAAAAGATATCGCGAAAAGGATTGCTATTTTAAAACAGACGAATCAGTTAAATATACGCATCACTGTTAAAGATCTTGTTTCCTTTGGGAGATTTCCACACAGTCAAGGAAGATTGAAAGATAGTGATAACATGAAGATCGAAGAAGCTTTGCAGTACATGAATGTTAAAGATTTAGAAAACAGATATTTAGACGAGCTTTCAGGTGGTCAAAGACAAAGAGCGTATATCGCCATGATTTTAGCGCAAGATACAAAATATATTTTTCTTGACGAACCACTCAATAATCTCGATATGAAATATGCCGTAGAGATGATGACGATCTTGCAAAAAATGGTGAAAGAATTGCATAAAACAATTGTTGTTGTGATGCATGATATTAATTTTGCTGCAGCTTTTGCAGATCACATCATCGCCATGAAGGATGGTCAAATTATTGAAGAGGGTACCATCGATTATATGATGGATAAAGCTATTTTAGATCACGTTTTTGACCATGATTTTTGTATCGCAGGTGTGAATGGTAGAAAGGTTTGTATTTATTATCAACAAAAAGAAACAGTCCAAGAGACTGACATATAAAAAGGAGAATTTGTAGATGAAAAAAGGTTTATTTATGATTGTATTAATGGCTTTATCAAGCCTTATATATGCGTGTGGTACAAAGGAAGAAGTCATCAATGACTTCGTTAGAGATGATGTTGAAATAACACATAAAGTCACATCGGGTGCTTTAACGAATGAAGCACAAACCGGTTGGACAGGTGGTTCGAGAGTTCAAGTTACTGAAGCGTTTAAAACGAATCCTGCGGTGGTTGCTATTTTTGCATACGATGTCCTAGATATCTTAGATACCGTTGGCATTGCTCAAACATCAATTATGGATTTAGGGATTCCCAAATCTAATGTTCCCACATATTTAAATGCCTATGATCGTGATGATGTGATGAATGTCGGAACGCTCTTTATTCCAGATTGGGATGCGCTTGATCTTTTTATGCCCGATTTGATCATTATTGGCGGTAGATCAGCGGGTGCCTATGATCAGTTGAAAGAAAATTATCCCGATACTGATATTTTAGATGTGACAACTGTTCAAGGTGAATATATCGAAAGTATGACAAGAAATGCCATGAATCTAGCAAAGATATTTCCAAGTGTTTCAGATGACATCAACGATAAACTAAATGAATTAACTGCTGATATCGCATTGATCAAAGAAGAAGTCAAAACGTATGAAGCACTCTTTGTCATGGTCAATGGTGAATCCTTATCCTTTTATGGACCTACAGGTAGATTTGCAGTCTTATACGATGAATTTGGATTTATTCCTGCAGATGCAAATGCAGAAGAAGGCGGTTCACACGGAAACGTTATCGGTTATGAATATGTAGCTGCAGTCAATCCACAGATTTTATTTTTACTTGATCGCGGAGCAGCCATAGGCGGCTCATCAACCATAGATCAGGTTAAAGAAAACCAACTTATCTTAGGAACTGATGCAGGAAAGAACAATGACATTTTTACTTTAGATCCCGTTGCGTGGTATATCAGTCCAGGCGGATTTCAATCAACTCAGCAAATGATTGCTGATTTACAGGTTGTCATTGATACGATGTGACATTTAGCCCCTTTAGGGGCTGTTTTGTTTCACATATTTAATCACTTTATTGACAAAAATATAATAATTTGTTATCATTAGTTGAGCTTTTAGGAGGTTTTTATGAACTGGGCAGATATTTTAATTATTATCGTCACCATCTTACTGATTGGTGCAGTCTTACTACAATCTTCACAAGATGATATTAAGGATGCTTTTAGCGGTGAAAAATCAGAATTATTCAAAAATCGTAAATCACGTGGTTTAGAATTATTCTTAGTTCGCGCATCAGCAGTCTTATCGCTTCTACTTGTTGTTTTAGTAGTTGTTTCTAACTTTTTACACTAAGTCATCTTTAACATGAAAACCAAGTGTTTCTAAGGGAACACTTTTTTCATCAAAGGAGTTCTATGCAACGTTATTTTTTGAAAACGAAATCCAATGAAATCACAGGACCTGATGCACATCACATCACGAAAGTTATGCGTATGTCATCACATGATCAGATCATCGTCTGTTATGAAAAGCGATGTTTTTTATCTGAAGTCCTATTGGAAGATTCCCGTGTTTTCTTTAAAGAGATCAAAGAGTTAGAAAGTGTTAAATCGCCTTATGTAGCACTCATTCAAGGATTACCAAAACATCCCAAAAGTGAAACAGTATGTAAATATGCAACGCTTTTTGGAGCATCTAAGATCACGTTTGTTCCGATGCAACGAAGCATTGCTAAACTCGATAACGAAAATAACAAATTGAAGCGCATGCATTTGATTGCTAAAGAAGCTGCTGAACTGGCACATCGTTTTGATATCCCAGACATCACGTTTGAATCTGCGTTAAAACATATCGATTGGAAACAGTTCAATATCGTTTTGCTCGCAGATGAAAACGAGAAAACGTTGACACTGCCTATCGCATGTCCATCGATTAAAGAAGATGACAGAATCGCACTTATTATCGGACCTGAAGGTGGTATCACGGATCAAGAAAGAGCATACTTTGAACAGCAGGGTGCAAAAATGGTTTCACTTGGTAAAAACATCTTACCGACTGAACTTGCAGCCCTTTATGCACTGAGTTATGTATCTTTGAAAAACTTTTAAATCTTTTTGACAAAAGCTAAAAAATGCTATATAATAAATGAGGCTAATCAATCCTAAGCGTGGAAGGAGGGCAGACTATGCCTAAAACAATCGTTCGCGAAAAAGAAACAATTGAAGATGCTTTACGTCGCTTTAAACGTGATGTTTCTAAGTCAGGAACTCTCCAAGAAGCACGCAAACGTGAGTTCTACTTGAAACCATCAGTAGAACGTAAAGAACGCCAACGTGCAGCACGCGCAAAAAAGAAGTAAAGTACAAAATCGCACCTACGGGTGCGTTTTTATATCTTTTTGAAACGAAAAAAGGACAAATGGTGCTTTTTTCTTTTTGTCTCTATGGTATAATGATTTTACGGTAAGGAGCGGATTTAATGAAATTAAATCAACAAATTCATCACGCCGAAGCAATCGCAAGACTTGTCGGTGTACAAGATCGTAACCTTTTGGTTTTCAAGCAATATTTAGGGATGACTGTTACTGTCAGTGGCTCAGAGATTATCACGGACGCTCCTAAAGAACAGTTACCATTGCTGGAAGCTATTTTTTCAGTTTTAATCGAACTTGCTGAACATCAGGTTCAGTTATCCGAAAGAGATATCATGTATATTATCAAACTCGCTGAAAAAAATGAATTGGAAGGCGTTTTTGATTTATATAAAAACAGAAAAAGAATACTAATTAATGACCAAGGCAGATCCGTATACCCAAAAACATTTAATCAGAAAACATATGTAGAGATGATGACACACCACGACTTAGTCTTTGGTGTTGGTCCAGCTGGAACGGGTAAAACCTATTTAGCAGTTGCACAAGCGGTCGCCGATTTAAAAAACAATAAAGTGAAAAAACTGATTTTGACACGTCCTGTTGTTGAAGCAGGGGAAAACTTAGGGTTTTTACCCGGGGATTTAAAAGAGAAAGTCGACCCTTACTTAGTTCCTCTTTATGATGCATTATATGAAATGCTTGGTACACAGACCACATTGTCTTTAATGGAAAAAGGAGTTATCGAAATTGCTCCACTTGCTTACATGCGAGGTCGCACGTTAGAAAATGCTTTTGTCATTTTGGATGAAGCACAAAATACGACGAAAGTTCAAATGAAAATGTTTTTAACACGTTTGGGTTTCGCATCAAAAATGGTCATTACAGGTGATCCTTCCCAATCCGATCTTCCAAGAGGTATACCCTCAGGTTTAAATCAAGCTTTAACGATTTTAGATCGTCTTGATGATGTGAAAATTATCACCTTTGATAAAACGGATGTCGTTAGACACCCACTTGTTCAACGCATTCTTGAAAGGTATGAAGAAAATGAAGACAAATCTCTTTAATCAAACCGATACTGATTTAAAAGAAATCAAGAAAATTATGCGTCGCATTTTTAAACACGTCAAAGAAAAATTGAGCATGCAGATTATTTTTGTCACACAAGAAGAAATTCACAGACTCAATTTAACATATCGTCAAATGGATAAACCGACAGATGTCTTAAGCTTTGTTAACGATGATGAAAATGATAAATCACTTGGAGATGTCTTCATCTCCATCGAACAAGCGAGAAAACAAGCAGATGAATTAGGTCATTCATTTGAAAGAGAAATTGGCTTTTTAGCTGTCCATGGTTATCTTCACTTAAAAGGGTATGATCACCATACCAAAGAAGAAGAAAAAGCGATGGTAACGATGCAAGAAATGATACTCACAAAAGCAAAACTTGAAAGGATGAAATCATGAAACCTAACATACAAGAAGCGTTAAACGCAAGAGATAAAGCCTATGTTCCTTATTCAAAATTTAAGGTAGGAGCAGCTATTGAACTTAAAAACGGAAAAATCATCCATGGAGCAAACATCGAAAATGCTTCTTTTGGCTTAACATCTTGTGCAGAAAGAAACGCACTTTTCTCATTGATTAGCCAAGGCTATCATGTAGAAGATATCGTTTCAATCACCATCATTGCTAATGATCATGGCCCTGTATCACCTTGTGGCGCATGTCGTCAGGTGATGCATGAACTCATGCCTAAAGAGACGAAAATCTATTTAGCAAATACCAAAGGAGAAATCAAAGAAACAACCACAGATGAACTGTTACCCTATGGTTTTGTCTTTGATGAAAAGCCTCATGACTAACCCGCATCGCTCAGGGTTTGTTGCGATTATTGGACGCCCTAATGTGGGAAAATCAACGTTACTCAATGCATTGATTGGTGAAAAGGTTGCCATCATGAGCGCTAAACCTCAGACAACCCGTCATCGTATCATGGGTGTTTTAACAAAACCTGATTATCAGATTATCTTTGTTGATACCCCAGGATTGCATAAGGGAAAAGATTTACTTAACAAAACAATTGATAAAATTGCAGTTTCAGCCATATCAGATGTAGATCTTGTTCTTTATGTTGTTGACAAGCCGAAAGATTTAGCTTCAGAATATGTTTTAAACTATTTTAAACAAGCCAAAGTACCTGTATTTCTTGTGATCAACAAGATTGATACACTTTCATCAAGAAACCAAATTGATGAAATCATTTTAAGTTATTTATCAAGTTATCCTTTTGAGGGTGTGATTCCAGTATCAGCTAAAGATCATACGTACCTCGATAAGATTGAAGAGTTAGTTGTCCCGATGCTATCTGTAGGACCACGCTTTTTCCCTGAAGAGATGAAATCAGATCAAAGCGAAGATCAGTTGATGAGTGAACTTATTAGAGAAAAGATTTTGTTTCACACAGAACAAGAAGTACCACATGCTGTTGCAGTTGTCATTGAGTCTTTAACCGAAAATGAAGAACTTAATACCATTGATGTTTCAGCGTTAATCATTGTTGAACGATCCACACAAAAGCAGATTTTAATTGGCAAAGGTGGTGAAAAAATGAAGAAAATTGGGATGGAAGCACGAAATGAAATCAATCGGCTCCTCCATACAAAAGTTCATTTATCACTTTGGGTTAAAGTCAAAAAGGATTGGCGAAATCGTCCAGGAGACTTAAAGTCGCTCGGTTTTTCTGAGGATGTCTAATGGAAGGTATCATTTATAAAGTTCAACCTTACCAAGAGCATGGAAGACTTTGTTTTACATACACTGAACAAGGTAAAGTGACCTTGCTTGCACAAGGTGCCCAAAAACTCAATCAAACGTCACGTATTCTTGCACAATTTTTAACAAAAATCATGTTTAAAGAAGGAAAGAAAAGTTTTATACCTCTTCAGGAAAGTCAGATTGTTAATGATTACCAAAGGGTTAAATCAGACTTCTTTCAAACAAAAGCAGCTGCACTCATGCTTGAAATCATTGACCATCTCATCGTTGATAATGCCAATCACTTTGTCATTTATCATGAACTATGTCATGCGCTTGATGCTCAAAAAATGGATATTGCTGCGCTCTCATTTGCAATCAAACTAATTCAAGAGTTAGGCTATGGTTTAAACCTTCATCCAGATGGAAGAAAAGTTAAAGGTGTTTCCATTTCAAAAGGAGCACTTATCTACCAAGATGAAGAAGAATTTGTTGATCTAGATACAAAGGATGCAATCATCTTATTAAAGCTTTCAGTCATGCCTTATGATCTATTAGATCAAGAGCCTTTTGAGGATCTCACTAAAATAAAAGAATTTATTTTAAAATATTATAGTTTTCATTTACAAACGACATTAAAAAACCTACAATAGTCAATAAAGGATGTGCTCACATGGTTACACTCGATCAAATTGTACAATATGCTAAATCAACAGGTTTCATCTTCCAAGGAAGTGAACTGTATGGTGGTTTAGCGAACACTTGGGATTATGGTCCCTTAGGAAGTTTATTAAAAAAGAATATTAAAGAAGCATGGATTAAAAAATTTCAACGTGAAAATCCATATAACGTCTTATTAGACAGCTCTATTTTGATGAATTCTGAAGTTTGGAAGGCATCAGGACATGTGGGAGGTTTTTCTGACCCCTTGACAGAGTGCAGAAGCTGTAATAACCGCTTTAGAGCGGATAAGTTAATCGAAGATCACGATGCGAATGTATCACCAGATGGATGGTCGACAGATGTGATGTACAACTATCTTGTTGATCATAAGGTAGCATGCCCTAATTGTGGAAAATCAGACTGGCTTCCCATCCGTGCATTTAACATGATGTTTCAAACGCATCAAGGTGTTGTTTTAGAACAGGCAAGTCAAATCTATTTACGTCCTGAGACGGCACAGGGTATCTTTATCCAATTTAAAAATATTCAGCGTACGACACGAAGAAAAGTACCTTTTGGGGTATGTCAAGTTGGTAAATCGTTTCGAAATGAAATTACGCCAGGAAACTTTATTTTTAGAACGCGTGAATTTGAACAGATGGAACTTGAGTTCTTTGTTAAACCAGGTACTGAACTTGAATGGTTCAAATATTGGAAAGCTTTTTGTATGGATTGGCTTTTAGCATTAGGATTAAACCAAGATGCCCTTTTATTTGATGATCATAAACCAGAAGCGTTATCGCATTATTCGAATGCAACAACAGATATTAAATTTAAATTTCCATGGGGATTTGATGAGTTGTGGGGCATAGCTTCACGTACCGACTATGATTTAAAGGCACATCAAAATCATTCAGGAGAAAACTTAACCTATCTAGATCCCGATACAAATGAAAGATATTTACCATATGTGATTGAACCTTCAGTGGGTGTTGAACGATTAATCTTAGCTTTCTTAACGAATGGCTATGATGAAGAAACACTTCCTTCAGGAGATATCAGACAGGTGCTTCATATTCATCCAGCACTAGCTCCATATAAGGCAGCTGTTCTTCCACTGATGAAAAAAGATCACAGTGAGAAAGCATTTGAAGTCTATCAGATGTTAGCTAAATATATGGATGTTACCTACGATGAGACACAAAATATCGGTAAAAGATATCGCAGACAAGACGCGATTGGTACATATTTATGTATTACTATTGATCACGATACAGCTTCAGATGACACTGTGACTGTTAGAAATCGTGATACGATGGAACAGGTTAGAGTTGCCATTAAAGATTTAAGAAGTTATATTGAAGAGAAAACAATATTCTAAGGAGGATACACATGGATGACAAGCTCATTGAACTGATAAATGAGAAGACGCCGATCGTCGATTTGGTCAGCGAGTTTGTCGTGCTGCAAAAAAAGGGTAAAAATTTTGCAGGATTATGTCCATTCCACCAAGAAAAAACACCAAGTTTTTTCGTTTCACCAGAAAAAAACATTTGTAAATGCTATGGATGTGGTGAAGGTGGAAATCCGATTAACTTTCTTAGAAAGATTAAAAATATTTCTTTTGAAGAAGCAGCAACTGAACTTGCTAAAAGAGCTGGCATAGAAGTTAAGGAACAAAAAGTCAAAAAAGACCCTTACGAAAACTATTATGCACTGATGGGTGAAGTAGCTAACTTTTATGAATTTAATTTAAGACATAGCGAAAAAGGTCAAGATGCTGTTAATTATCTTTATCAAAGACAACTAGTTGATGAGCAGATTAAACATTTTAGAATTGGCTATGCGCCAAGCTTTGGAAATGCGATTTATCAACTTCTCAAAAATAAGGGATTCCAAGTTTCTGATATGATTAAACTTGGTGTTGTTAAACAAAACGATCAAGGTGACTACTATGACTTGTTTGCTGATCGTATCATGTTTCCCATCACAGATCCTAAAGGACGTGTCGTAGGCTTTAGTGGACGAACGATGCAAACGAAAGAAACTGTGAAATACATGAACAGTCCAGAAACCGTCATTTTTAAGAAAGGTACGCTTCTCTATCATTTTAATGAGGCTCTGCCTGAGATTAGAAAAGAAAAACAAGTTATTTTATATGAAGGTTTCTTTGACGTCATTTCAAGTTATCAAGCGGGAATGAAGCATGGTGTAGCAACCATGGGTACTGCACTCACGAAAGAACAAGCAAAATTGATAAAGAGTGTCACTCAAAATATTGTGATTGCTTATGATGGCGATAGTGCAGGATTAAAAGCATCCGATCATGCAATTCCTATTTTAGAAAGAGAAAACTTAAAAGTTGAAGTGTTAACCATTCCAGAAAAGATGGATCCCGATGATTTTATTAAATCATATGGACCAGAAGCTTATGAGAAACTGTTTGGCGAATTCACAGAAGATGGGTATCAGTTTAGATATCGCTACTATCGATTAGGTAAAAACTTATCGAATGCTAATGATTTAAAAGAGTATAAGAAACAAGTGATGATGATGGTTCAGTTTGCTGATTCATCCATTAAAGCACACTATTTACAACGCTTATCTCAAGAGTTTGGTATTCCTTTAGCTGATCTTGATGTTAAAGAGGTGAAACCACCTAAAGAAGACGTTAAAATCCCTACCAAAGAAAGACCCAAAACGATTAGTAAATACGAACAAGCAGAACGTATGCTTATTCTAGCGATGTTACAATCAAGAAAAAATGCGAATAAAATCATGAGTACATTGAAAACCAATGATTTTGCAGATGCTGTAACATCAACGATTCGCTTTTCGATTGATCAGTATTATCGCGATCATTTAGAATTTGATTTATCACTTCTTTTAGATACACTTAAGATTGAACAGCGTGATATGATGGAAAAAGTGATTTTAAATGATACGTTGTGGTTAA
>JAVEQT010000004.1:0-48844 GCA_034007485.1 Acholeplasmataceae bacterium | reverse complement strand
ATTATAGATTACAAAAGAATCAAGAAGCACAAGCATTTGCTAAAATGTTAAATGGAATCAGTATCGTTTTGCCTTATGATGATGGAACACTACAAAATAACGATGCCATTAAATTTGAAGTTGCTGATTTAATTAGAAAATATAAACCAGATATTTTGATCACGCATTGGAAAAATTCAATGCATAAAGACCACATCACGACACACCATATCGTTAATGATGCACAATTTTATGCAGGCATTTCAGGATTTGAAAGAGAAAATCCGCCTCATTTTGCACAAGGTCCTTATTATGCTGAGAATTGGGAAGATGCAACAGATTTTCAACCCTTTGTTTATGTGCATGTTTCTGAAGAAGGGTTTAAATTATGGCAACAAGCTATTTCCTGTCATTGGTTTGCCCTCCATAGCCCATCTTTTCGATATAAAGAGTATTATGAGTCACTCATGTCAGTTAGGGGTAAAGAAGCTCGTACACGTTACGCACAATCCTTTGATGTACCACCACAATCAAAACGCATCATTAAACCATCTTTTTAGTCAACACAAAGTGTAGCGTCTTATCTACACTTTTTTCTTTTATACGAAATATGCATAGTTTTGCGTGATATAATGAAAATAAATAAGAAAAAGGGATGATAGCTATGCGTTCTTTTAAAAAAGTGATACAAAAAACCAAGAGTTACATCAACATTAAGACCTATAAAAGGCCTTTAGTTTATGTGATCACACTCATGGTCTTATTGAATATCCTCATTTTAGCTATCGCTTCATTCATTGCTTTATCCATCGATGATTCATTTTCTAACTTCTTCGATGCTTTTTTTAATGGCAGTCTCAAATGGATGTTAACACCTAATGCAATCTTGTCCATTACCAATCCAAAGCTTTTAACACTTGCTGTTATCATACTAGTTATAGGTCTTATTTTATTTTCTGGAACAATTATTGCACTTACAACGAATGCGATTAAAGATTATTTTCAAACAAAAAAAGACAATTCCGGTAAAATTACGCTCGATGAACATATTGTCATCATTAACTGGAATTCAAAGGTGCCTGAACTTGTTTCTGATTTACTTTATCTCGAAATGAAAGCTCTCACAATCATGATTGTTTCGATGTGCGATAAACATCAAGCTGAATCACTGATCTTAAACGCTTTGAAAAAGGAACAACGTCAAAAGAAACTTGCAAATCTCAATGTCTTAGTTAAACAAGCAGATCCCTTGATCATCTCCAACTTAACAGATGTTTCAATTGATAAAGCAAAAGCCATTATTATTATGAACAACGAAAAATCAAATGATCTTCATGTCATAAAGAATGTCTTATCTTTAGGACCGCTCCACTTCATGTATCAACCTCCCATTGTCGTTGAAATTAAAGAACAAGAAAGCGAACAAAAACTATACACGTTATCTAAGGTCGTTAAAGATCTTGAAGAGCATCTTATCTTACCCGTTTGTTTTGATCAACGCTTAGGTCAAATCATTGCACAAACCATGATTGAAGAACGTTTAGAATCGATATATTTATCACTATTCTCCTTTGAAGGTTCTGAGGTCTATAAAATCAAAAATGTGACATTTGATGACGTATTAAATACACATACACATGCTATACCTGTGATGACGTATAAAAATGATACATTTGCTATATCGCTCAATCAAGATACTGCTCAACTATCTTCTACAAAAAAGAATACACCTATCCAAGAATTAACACTTAAACCGTTTAAATCATTTGAGGATATGGATGTCTATATCATCGGCTCAAATAATAAACAAAGTTTTATCAGTGAAGCTTTTAAACATTATGAACTGCTGACCTCTTCACATTTTACAGTATCCTTTTATGACCACAATAAACTTGATGAAATGATTGTTGATCTTAACAAAAATGAGCGTAAAGCCAAAATTCTCTTGCTAAGTGATGAGAACAAAGAATTTCAAGAACTAGACAATGACATCATTGAATCGCTGATCTATCTTGAGACACATCTAAAAAGAAAAGATATCTCAGTCATTGTAGAAATACTAAATCCTAAACATAGTCAAATCATTCAAGGATTTAGAATTAAGCACACCATTATTTCCAATAAGATTATTTCACTCTTATTGTCAAAACTTGCCTTTGAGGCTGAAGCTGCTCATTTCTATCAAGAACTCTTAACGATTGATCAAAACAATGAAGGTGTCGATCTTCAATCCATCTCCATTGTTCATGCAAAAGATTTAGTTAAAGAAGCTTTACCTATATCCTTTACTTCTATCAAATCATTGATTGCTTCAATCTATCAATCATCACAAAAAACATTCATTCCTATAGGGCATTTTGTGAATCACAAGTTAACTATCTTTGAAGGAGATCTTACATCATTATCTTTTAACTTAACAAATGAAATGGACATCATACTTATGCGTGTTGCCTAACAAAAAAAGACATTCTACTTGAATGTCTTTTTTGACGTTTAAAGCTTAGAAAAACTTAGCTCTTGCTTGTTCTTTGACTTCTTTGCTTGCAGTAAATGGAATACGTGTTGTATAACCAGCTTTTGCTGCAACAATCATCTTGGTTGGCCAAGCAAATATATCTTGGTTCCATTTAAGTACTGTATCATTGAAAACTTCTCTTGCTGCTGTAATTTCTTTTTGTAGGTAACTATTTTGTTGCATAGCATCAGCAAGTGCACGATGAGCTTTTAAATCTGGATAAGCTTCAAATGCAACATTGATACTTCTCATTGCTGAATCAAGTTCACCTGCAATTTGATTTCTGTTTTCTTCTGTAGGATGGACCCCACCTCTAAATGCTGCAACAGACTTCATAACATCTTTGTCAAGATCGACTGACTTTTCGACGATACCAACAACATTTTGTAAAATCTGAACACGTTGTTCAAGATAATTATCAATTTGTGAAGCATTGTGTTGAATACGTTGTTGAAGTTGTCTAAAATACTTTTGAGCATTAATCTTCATAAATAAGAAGATAAGCCCTGGGATAATTGCTAATACCCATAATACAATTTCAAACAAGATTGAACCAAATCCGGTTTTCACTTGGATTTGTTTTTCAATCACATTAACGTCGCGTCCTTCTTGGTTAACTGGACCAGTCATTTCATCGAGTTCATTTGGCATTTTTACTTCCTCCATTTATTATAATTTTATTTTATCAAATTTTTCTAATCTTTAATCACATGTGCAATAAATCGGTGAATCGCGTATAGATTTTCTTTAGATACATCTTTGTTTTTTAAGTTTTCAAACATTTTTCTAAATGATTCGTTAAACGATTCTTCTTTTTCCTCTTCTACAACATGAATGGATACTTTTGATTCCTGTTCAACCGGTAAGTATTCTGTCCATTCAACTGGTATGGTATGCATTCTGCCATCGCCACCCATTTTTTGAATATAATCCACTCTTTGTTCTGTACGATAGCCATAAGATGTCACTTTGACGATATCTTCGTAATTATCTGATTTTATCGTCTTCGTTTTTAAAATACTTTCTGTTGTGCATAATGGGTGTTTAAACTCAAATGCATTCATGTGGTTGACAACTTTTTCATGTTCATAGAAACTTGCATAGCTCTCATATAAATCTTTATAGATATATTCATGAGGTAGGGTGTGTTGATAAAGCGGTATCGCTAGGATAGGTGCGAACGTGAAGTAAACACGTTTGAAATAATCCATATTATAAGCGATAAACTTTTCCTTGATGGCATCAAGTTCGTAACCGTGATAATACGATGGATCAACATTTAAGTCAAAATTATCTAAATGCTCTGGATAAACGACATTGATTTTTTTAATCTTTTCAAAATCGAAGTCATCACCATAACCAATCGTTTGATCTTTCATGAGTTCTAGTAATTGTTTTTGTGCGAGTGGTGTAAAGAGCAATCTAAATTGAACTTCGTTATTACGGTTTGATGCTCCAAAGAGAACTTCAAACTCTGAATTACCACCCATGACTGTATAAGATCCGCCTTTAGAAATGCTTTTTTCAGTCTTTTTCTCGAGCTTTCTTAAATCGCGTTTGACTTTTCTTTCTATCTGCTTTTCATTCATATGTTCAGCATCTGAATCTTCTCTTGAAAAGATTAAATCAGGTGCTGCATCATTCCCATAGACAAGATAGGGTTCTTTGTAGTAATAAGGACAAGGCTTTTCAACAGTTGCTGTTAAGACTTGTGTATGATGATTGGTAACTCTTTTACCATTAACCACAGAGGTTGTTGTCCAATGAATCGTAATTGATCCCGAATATCTTTTTGTTCCTAAATAGTGTATTAAATCACGGCACAAATAGAAGGGATTACCATTAATCTCACCTGATTGAACAAAGAGTGCTGAACGATTCATATCGTTTTCATCATAAAGACCAAAACGGTTAACGAGATAATCTAAGCGTTTAGCATCAAACATTTTATCAAGTTTTATTAAAGGGATTGTTTTTTGAAATAACTCTTTACTGATACCTTCTGTGAAAAGTTCATTTAAAGGTCGCATTTGTTCCCAAGCTTGATCCATTAATTCTTTAATTTTAAGCTGAATTTCATCTTTAACCTTTTGAGCATCTTTAATGACTGGATTGATTTTCTTCTTGATTAGCATCACGAACAAAACCATCAAAATAACCCCTAAAGCTGCAAGTCCGGCAAATAACATTTGAAAACCTAATTGTATGATTTGATAGACTAAGTATCCTGATCCAAAAAGAGAGGCTATCGCTAGTATGATCAATAAGGTTTTTAAACCTTGATATTTGCTAATCTTTTTATTGGTAAGTCTTAACTCATCTTCTTTTTTTCGAATAGCTTTGACCGTCGTTCGGTTTTCCTCCGGATTGACATGTGATGTTTCAATCAGCTGGTCGATATATTCGGTTGTATTTTTTTCGTGTAACTCCCTAAAAACTTTATCATATTGCTCAAGCGGTTCATCAATAAACTGTCTTTCTTCCATAGATCATCACCTCTTATCACATCAGTAGCAGACATAATTAAACGATAAAAATATCCCCACCACGCATAAATCTCACATTTATTATATAATAAAAAACCAAATTTACCTATCATAAGTTTACTCTTTTTATATTGTATAATCAAGAAATGAGAACATATCTTTCTGAATAACCATAAATTGATTTAACAAAGCCATTTTTTGAATAATGTTATCTATTTTTTCATTAAATGTTGTATGCTATTGATGAAGGGAGTTATGCACTTATGAAAAAACATCCTGTAACATTCTATCTTGATATTTTAGGCATTTTGTTCATTATTATCCCATTTTTGTTCACCATTTTAATGTCAATCAACTATAGTCTCAATGAGAATATGTTCATCATTGATTATTTAATGCCCGCAGAACTTTCATTTGTAGTTATGCCTGGAGCACTCATTATTATGTTGGTTTCATTAAAGAAGAAAGATCACTTTATTCCTAAAGCAACACTTTTTTCTTGCATGCTTTTGGGCTTGTTGATCATGATGATACTACCTGGACTTATCGGTTTTGGAAGTGATGCTTCTCTAGCACAGGGATTTTGGTACATCTTAACGTTTGTTGCTTTAGGTGTTTATGAAATCACAGCTTTAACGCTTTGTATATATACTTTTATAAAGCTTTAAATTTTTTACGTAAAAAAAGCCGGATGGCTTATTTTTTTAATTGATTGATGATGTGCGATACGGTAACTTGATACCAAGGCATATCATGTTTCTTAAGGGATGACTCGAGTAAATCATTGTATGAATGATTCTTCTGTCTTAATAAAAGGGTCGCTGCATTTCTCATTAATATCGTTTTCCCTTTCCACAAATAAGACATTTCATGATACTTGTGTTTAAACTCTCTTTCAGACATGGAAAAAAGATCAGCAATTGAAACCATTTCTTTACCTGATAATTCAAACTCTGGGTGAACTTTTTCACCTTTTTTGATATTTTTTGGACATACCATCTGACAAATGTCACAACCAAAAAGACTATAATTAGCTTGAATTTCTTTATCCGTTAAAACCTTTTTTTCTTGATTAAAAAAACTCATGCATCGCTCCATATGATATGTGTTTTCTTCAAGTGCTCGTGTGGGACAACTATCAATACATTTTGTGCACGTACCACAATCGTCACTAACTTCTAAAATGATTTCATGTTCAAGTTCAAGATCGATGAAGACCATCCCTAAAAAGAGATATGATCCAAAGTTTTGATTAATGATCAGTTGGTTTTTACCAAAAAAGCCAACACCAGACAAAACAGCTGCCAACCTTTCATCATGCGGATGATTGTCAACACCCATATGATATGTGACGCCAAGCGTTTGCATCACATCTAAAATACGTTTTTTTAACACCTGATGATAATCACTACCAAACGTATAAAAAGAGGGTACAAGGTGTGTTTTGGTGCTTATAAGTCTTCTGTAAGGATAAGCTAAACCCAAAACAACTAACGTTGGATAGGTTTCAAGTGGAATGTCACGATTCATTTTTTTTGCTTCTTCCATATAACGTTTTGTCTTGATAATGCCAACAACATCAAAAGATTTGGAAAAATAGGCGTGCAGATCATAAGCCTTCATAATATACCCCACAAATCAATCAATCATTTTATGATTGGTCATATTATATCATGACAATGAACAAAAAAAGCATCTGAGGCTATCAGATGCTTTCATATTATCGTGCAGCTCCTAAGAATGGTTTGCCAGATGCTTTAGGTGCTCTAGACTTTTTCGAGAAGAGGGCTAAGACTACCATAGTAGCAATATAAGGTAACATTCTAAAAATCATACCAAATGGAACATTGGGGAATTCGATGATCAAATAATTGATCCATCCAATGCCAAAGAATGTTACAGAGAGTGTTTTGAAAACACCAAAGAAAATGGCTGCAAACAAAATTCTAAGTGGCTTCCACTGACCAAAAATTAACACGGCTAATGCTAAGAAACCGTAACCTGCAACAGTACCTTCAAAGGATACCGAAATAGGAAGTGCATAAACCAAACCTCCCAAACCACCCAAGAAACCAGAGATTAAAACACCATACCAACGATAGTGGTAAACATTAACACCTACTGACTGAACAGCTTCAGGATGCTCTCCACAAGCAGATAATCTTGAACCAAAACGCGTCTTATAAATGACGATTGTAGCAATAATTAAAATCAGTAAACCAATATAGGTGGTCAAATATGCCATATCAAAGAAAACATAATTGATGTTCGGAAAAATATTTTTTAGGAAGTCAGAATTTAAGCGGAAAACTTCTTTATCATAAGTAATTTGTACAGCATGATTTTCTTGGCTTTGTTTTGCTAAGAAAATCGCTAATGAACCAGCAAGTAAATTAAGAGCTGTACCACCGATAGTTTGGTCCGCTTTCATGTTGATTGCTAGAAAACCAAGAAGTGAAGCAAATAATGCACCGCCCATACCTGCTAAGATGATTGCGAAAATGAGTAATAACTGTGGTGAATTTGCGAATGCACCAATACCTTGCATCTTATTAATAAATAAAATACCACAAAATGCACCGATAACCATTAAACCTTCTAGAGCAATATTGACAGTACCGCTCTTTTCAGAGAACATCCCTGCAATAGCAACAATTAAAAGTGGAATAATAAAGAAAAGTGATTGTGAAATAAAATAAGCCATTATTGTTTACCCTCCTTTACTTCTTCAGTTGAAGGTGGTAAGGATTTATCTTTTTTTCTTTTCGCAACATAATCCTTAAACTTACCAAGATATTGTGTCATAATCAGTGCAAATGCACTAAAGTATAAAATAACGCCAATAATAATATCAACAATTTCAGAAACAAAACCGACACTTTGCATCGATGCACCACCTAGGGTGATGTGACCGATAAACAATGTTGAAAGAATGACCCCTAGCGGATTACTGTTAGCTAATAATGCAACTGGAATACCATTAAAACCCGCTGGTAAAATGACATTTTCAATAGCATATGCATTTCCCAAATTTCGTGTACTTGGTGCTAAGATAAAGAGTGCACCACCAAGTCCTGCAATCATACCTGCGATTGCCATGGATAAGATCAGACTTCTCTTTTCGTTAACACCTGCATATTTTGCTGCATCTCTATTCATACCCACACTTTTTAGTTCTCTACCAAAAACTGTTTTGTTCAATACAAGAAATAAAATCACAGCAACAGCTACTGCTATTAAAAACGAGATATCTAATCCAGAGTTTGGAAATATAGCGTTAAACGGGCCATAAGAGGTACGTGCTGCTTGATCAACAACAAGTGTTCTATTCGTTGTTCCATCGACAACACGCGTTCTTAAGAAACTCGAGTTAAGTAAGCCATTGACTAAATACATACCAATATAATTAAACATGATGGATGTAATAACTTCATGAACGTTAAAGAATGCTTTAAAGATACCTGGGACAGCACCCCAAATAAAACCTGCAGCCATACCGGCAAACACTGCAACGATCCATTGAAAACCACCTAATGAATCTCCTAAAATACCCACCATACTTGCTGCAAATAAACCTACTGTATATTGTCCACTTGCACCAATGTTGAATAAACCTGTTTTAAATGCAAATGCAACAGCTAAACCAGTAAAAATTAGAGGTGTAATGCGATAGAGAAGTTGTCCTAATCCAATCCATGCACCTCTTGGGTGATTCATGAATCCTTTAATAAGTCTTAAGATGCCTTCTCCTGATTCACTGGGATTAACTAAAATAATAATAATAATCCCAATCAGTAAACCAACGCCAATCGCAAATAAAGAACCCATAAGTGTATGAAACCCATCGGTTTCTTTAAATCTCAGCCACTTGCTTTTTAGTTTTGTCATCATGTCATTCATGGGTTTGATCCCCCTCTATTGAAGCAGGTATTGGTTTTGATAAATCATCAACGAATACCGTATCTCGTTTAACACCAGCCATATAAAGACCAAGTTCTTCAATCGAAATTTCCTTTGCCATCACATTTTTGACGATTTGACCTTCATACATGACTAAAATGCGGTCACTTACACTCATGACTTCATCGAGTTCAAATGAAATCATTAAGACTGCTTTACCTTCATCTCTCGCTTTAATGATTTGACGATGAGCAAATTCGACAGCGCCAACATCAAGACCACGAACAGTTTGAATAGATAACAAAACATCAGAATCTTTGTCTAGTTCACGTGCGATAATTGCTTTTTGTTGATTACCGCCAGACATCGAGCCAACACGTGTTTTTAATCGTTGCCCACTACGTATATCATAGTGATCAATTAATTTATTCCCTAGTTCAAATATTGGTTCTTTATTGATAATACCATGGCGTTGGAAAGGATTGATATGATATTTTTTCAACACCAAGTTATTTGCTAAATTGTCTTGTAAGATCAGACCATGCTTGTGTCGATCCTCTGGAATATGCGCTAAACCATGATCGTTACGATAACGAATCGATTTTTGTGTAACATCATCACCAGAAATAAGTATTTGTCCAGAAGTAGCTTTGATTAATCCGGATAAAACTAATCCAAGTTCGCTTTGACCGTTACCATCAACTCCTGCAATACATACGATCTCACCTTTTCTAACTCTAAATGAAACATGATCAACAACATGTTTCTTTGTACGATCTGATACGACGGTTAAGTCGTTGACTTCAAGCACGACATCACCAAGTTTTTGTGGTTTCTTTTCAATTTCAAATACGACATCGCGTCCAACCATCATCTTGGATAATTCTTCTTTTGTCGTGTTTTTAATTTCTACTGTACCGATTGCTTTACCGCGTCTAAGTACTGTTACTCTGTCACATACTTCCATGATTTCATCAAGCTTATGTGTAATAAAAATGATCGATTTGCCTTCATTTACTAAATTCTTCATCGTGATCATTAATTGTTTGATTTCTTGTGGAGTTAAAACTGCTGTTGGTTCATCAAAGATTAAAATATCATTATGTCGATAGAGCATTTTTAAAATTTCTGTGCGCTGTTGCATACCGACACTCACATCTTGAATCTTTGCATCAACATCAACCAGTAATTCATATTGTTTACACAATTCTAAAATATTTTCTTTGGCTTCTTTTCTCTTTATAAAGCCAAAATTAGTAGGTTCTGCACCCATGATTATATTATCAAGAATTGAAAACACTTCAACCAGTTTAAAATGCTGATGAACCATTCCAATACCATGCTCATTCGCATCATTTGGATTTAAGATTTGAATGGGTTCACCATTCTTTAAAATAACACCCTCATCTGGTCTATACATACCAAATAGGATGCTCATTAAAGTTGATTTCCCTGCACCATTTTCTCCGAGTAGTGCGTGGATTTCACCTTTTCTTAAAGTGAAATTTACATCATCATTAGCAACAATTCCTGGAAATCGTTTTGTAATATGTTGCATTTCTATTATATTGTGCATCAAAAAAACCCCATTTCTCTGCGTTTACGGGTAAGCCATAAAAATTGAAGAAAAATGGGGATAGCACTTCATCATGTCTATCCCCATCAATCAATATCAATTAACCTTCAAATAGAATAACTTGAACTTTAACTTTAGCTGTTTCGAATTGTTCAGCTGCAGTACCATCATCACCGAAAGCACCAATTACGTTGCTTACTGTATATGTACCGTCAACAAGTTTACCAAGAAGTTCTTCGTAATCTGCTGTTGTGAATGTTGCGAAATCTGAATTTGCGATTGGAAGTTGAACACCTTGACGTGAAGCATCAAGAACGACAGATTTACCACCGAATTCTTCATCCCAGTTACCTGCTTCAAACAATGCTTCAAGAGCTTGTTGTACAGAACCTGCTAAATTCTTCATTGCAGATGTAATAACTGTATCTGAGTCACCACTTTGGTCTACGTCAACACCAATAACTTTTGCACCAGCTGTTGCTGCTGCAGCCATAACTGATTGACCAACCGCACCACCGCATGCAAAGATAACTTCAACACCACCATTAAACATGGTAGCTGCTGCTGCTTGGACTTCTGGAGTAGCCTTGAAATCGCCTGTGTATAGGTATTGAATGGTAACTGCATCATTTGCTAAACCAAGTTCGTCAGCTGCTTTTGCTGCACCTTGAACGAAACCATGACCGAAACGTTGAACAGCTGGAACTGCCAATCCACCCATGAAACCTAAACTACGATAGCCATCCATAACTGCTGCATAACCTGCTAAGAAACCTGATTGTTCTTCAGCATAGAATACAGAATATACGTTATCTTCAATTGTACCACCATCAACATTTGCTGGGCTACCATCTAATAAAATGAAATAAACATTTGGATAGTCGCCTTGAACTGCATTAATTGCTGGTTCGAATAAGTAACCTGGTGTAACGATAATGGTTGCACCATCTGCGATTGCTTGTTCAATTGCTGCAATATATTGTTCATTTGTAGCTTCTGTTGGTCTTAAATAACCATATTCAATATCGTTTGCTTCCGCATAAGCTTTGACACCTTCGTAAGCACCTTGGTTAAATGACTTGTCGGTGATGTCACCTTTATCTGTAATCAAAACGATCTTCTGATCTTCTGGATTAAGTGTTTTTTCACCACATCCAACAAGAACGACTGCAAAAAGTAAAACTAAAAGCATTACAATGACCTTTCTCATAATTCCTCCTCTATTTTTTGGCTATTGTTCTAACAATATCATTGTAACACTTTCAAACAAGTCATACAAGACAAAATTTCTTATTTATTTCATAAAGATTTAACGAAAAGGTTTTCGTTTGCCTTTAAACAATAAAAACATTTTTATGTATCATGTTTATAACTTGAAAGCTAAAAAATAAAACCCTTATCTTTTAAGGGCTTATTTTTGAATGTGATAAAGATGAGCTAATCTTAGCAAAACTTTGTCATCATATTTTCTACCAACGAAAACTATAGCTTTAGGTATGTCATCAATTATACCTTCAGGTATACATATCGATGGATTACCATATATCGGTGCAAACCCCATCCAAAAAGGTGTCATGACTGCGATTAAATCTTTCTCTTTCATTATTTCTTCTAGCAAGGAAGCTTTACCAAATAGTTCTTTTCTTATACTGAGATAGTCAGGATCAGTTAAATCTCCTGATGTTTCATTGGCTTTTGTTAAAATGCTTTGCCCATAGCGTAAGCATCTTCTTTCATTCGCTTGATTGAATGTAATAATATCAGATAGCGATGTCATGTTTGTTGAACCTTTTACTTCATTTAAAAACTGATTGATCGCATATTTAAATTCAACAAGCAATGTTGGGTCATTGGATAATTCTGGAACATCAATCTCAATGGGAATAACCTGATGTCCGAGTGACTCAAGTTTTTTGGTTGCTTTTTCAACAACCTCAAGATTACCTTTTGTATAGGGTTTATCTTTAAATGTGATTAAGCCTATCTTAGAGGGGGCTAATTTATTATCTATGCCATCATAAAATGAATGAGGTCTTTTAAGCCCAAGTGTCGATGGATCATGTTGATCTTCTTGAGCTAACACATCCATGAGCAGTGCACAATCACTCACCGTCAATGCCATAGGTCCTGCTGTATCTTGCGTAGGTGATATTGGGATAATGCCTTTTTTACTCACGTAACCAAATGATGGTTTAAACGAAACAATTTGTGTCTGATAGGCAGGTGCCATTAAAGATCCATTAGTTTCTGTCCCAATAGAAATATCAACAATCCCTAATTTAACTGCTACTGCACTACCTGTTGATGATCCATATGGATCAATTTTTTCATCAAAAGGATGCTTCACTTGCCCATACATTGAACCGTAACCTGATGGCATATCATCATAGCTCATAAAATAAGCAAACTCAGATAAATTGGCTTTTCCAAGGATAATAGCTCCTGCATCCATCAGTCTTTGAACAATAAAAGCATCATAAGGTGGAATGAGGTCATGAAGAGAAAATGCATTTGCTGTTGTTGGTGTACCATCACGATATAAAATATTATCTTTAATGACAAGAGGGATCCCATGAAGAGTGCCTCTGATTTTTCCTTCTTTTCTTTCTTGATCACGATGACTTGCTACTAACAAAGCTTGTGGACTTAAAACACCGATGGCATTCTTATCGATCCAACGTTCATGCATTTCAATCGCTTTTTGAACTAATTCTACACTGGTTACTTCATTTTCTTCTAATCGTTTTTTTAGTTCTAATATAGACATATGACGTTCTCCTTATATCTTTATTCCTATTGTACCAAAATAAGCCTTATAAAAAACAAAAAAGGGACTAAGAGGATAGCGTCCCTTTCTTGCTTGCTTAGTTAACTAAGCTTACTCATATACTAAAAAGAAACTTGTTCTTATTCGTATGGTGTGAAATTAATGTTGCTGAATGTTGCACTGTCCTTATCTTTAAAGCCAGTTGCAAATATTAAATCATAAGTGTGTTGCTTGCTGTCGTTAGTTAATGTATCAATATGTTTTTATATCTTTTTTAGGTGAACTTTTTAATGTTAATAAGCATTATTTTCGAAGAATGAACCATATTGTGTTTATATGCACACATAAAAAAAGAACCAGATGCTGCCATCTGGTTCACTTTTTTTATGATTTCTTAACATTTTCCAAACCATAATGCCATTTCTTGTTTCGCATTTTCGAAAGAATCTGATGCGTGAATTAAGTTCCTTAGTGTACGCTTTTCTTTCATCGCTACCTCAAGTGAATCTAAGGCATATCGTCCTCTAATACTCTTTTTATCAGCTTTCACTGGATCTGTAACCCCGACGAGTGTTCTAACATCATCAATGATTGTGTTTGAAGATGAACTCAATTCTAAAGCGATTACTTTTTTTCCGACAAAGGTTTTGAGAATGGCTTCTTGGAAATAGGCTTGATTCACTTTTTGAATAACCTCTTCATAATGTTTGAGTATCAGTTTTTCATCGACAATGACTTCTTTTTTCCGTACAATTTGATATCCTTCATCTAAAAAGATTTGGATGATATCCTCTGCTAAATGTCTATCGATAGCATCTGGTTTTAACATAATAAATGTACTTGTTGACATATATGATCTCCTCTCTATCACTTCTATTATATACGAAGCTTTATTTTTTTAATGATTAAAGCGCAAAAGTTAAGTGAAATGATACAATAGATATGGAGGTATTTCTATGATCTATATCTTAACAGGCGTTGCTAAATCGGGTAAATCTTTAGTCGCTAAAACATTGATGAAAACACATCATTTACAACTGATACAAACCGATCACATCATGATGATGCTCCATAAAGGAAACCCTGACAGCGAACTCAATATCCATGCCTCTGATTCGACAGTTTCACTTTTTTTAGAACCCTATGTCAAGGGGTTAATCGAAACCCTTTTAACGCATCAAGGTGATTACTTAATTGAAGGCGTTCATTTTTTGCCTTGTTTTGCTAAATCTCTCATTGACTTATATCCCCATCAAATTAAAGTTTTATATTTGGTCTATGAACATATTGATCCAACGGAAAAAGCGAGTGAACTTAATGCACATCGTCACCTTATGGATAATCCTTGGTTTTCTGATTTAAATCAACAAGACTTTCATGATTTATGTGTCTATTTAGTCAATGAAAGTAAGCGTCTTGGTGATGATTGTAGAAAATTTCATATCCCCTATTTTGAAGTGACGGATATCAAAAAAGAAATGTCTGACATTATCAGACATTTGATTGATAAATAGATTAAAAGGGAACCTTTGAATGGATGTCGAGCATTTCTTTTGTAGAGGGGTGAACAAATGAGACATTTGTGAAATGAAGCATGAGTCTTTCGCTCTGTACACCTTGGTAGAGCTTGTCACCGATAATCGGGTATCCATAATCCGATAGATGAACTCTGATTTGATGCTTCCTACCTGTTTCAATACGTACAGATAGCCTGCTGATTTGATCACGAACATCTAGCACTTCAATAGACGTGATTGCTTCATCCCCATTCTTACTAACTATCATTTTTGAAGTATGACGATCTTGAGCAACGCGTTTTATAAGCGTTGCTTTTTTTTCTTTTAAATGGCCAGAAACTAAACATTGATAAACCTTTTTAATTTGTTTTGATTCAAACAGGTATGACATGTAACTTAGTGCTAAAGGATGCTTAGCATAAATGATCATGCCGCTGGTTTCCTCATCAATGCGATGGACGGGAAGCACAGGAAGCAGATAACCCTTCTTTTGATAATAATGTGCTACTCGTCCTGTAAGATTGTCCTTGTTTTGACCATCATCGTAAACGAGTAATCCGCTGGGTTTATCAACGATTAAAAGATCATCATCTTCATAAATGATGTCTATGTCATTTGTGTCAAATGCTTTAGGATAAGCTTTTGATAGACTAGAAAAATCGATTTCTAATTCATCATTTTCATGGAGAACAACATCATTTTTAACGATATCACCATGAACTTTGATTTGGCCTAAAGATAAAAGAAATCGCGTTTTTCTAGCAAGGTGAAAATGGCTTAGATAAGCCTCTATGGTATAACCATCAAAGATGTGATTAATCTTTTTAACTAAGATTTGATTCATTTTTCTAGTCCAGTTCTCATTGCATCTAATAATGCACCTGTGGTATCCAATCCATTTTCCCAATACATCATGCCAGCTAGTCCTTGCTCTATAATGTATTCGCTTTTCTCAATGATGGACCTACGGTTATCATAAGATATAAACTCACTGCCATCATTTTTATAAAGATAAGGTACACCAGCTCTTTCATCATAAGCATACGTATATGAATTGTCTTTCATATAAATGTTTGCGATATCACTGTAGTGAACGGAGCCTGCATTTTGCCAACTCGACCACGATGTTGTATACGTTCTTGTTTGTCTAATACCATAAAATGCAACACCAGCAATAATCTTTGAAGATGGTACTTGAAAAGTGTTATTAAATATTTTTACTGATTCATCAATTGAACAGCTCGTTAAGGTTTTACCGATATTCCACGTTGTATTATGATAAGAAGATGCTGCATAAAGTGCGTTTTGATATTGTGCTCCTGAGCTGACCATACCATAAGTCATCATGTTGATGTAATCAATGTATGGCAGCGAATTGAGAAGATCATAGCGTGGTGGTTGCCACTGTCCTCCTGTGATGGCTGTTGTGACTAAATGATTAGGATTATTCGCTTTAACTTTTTCGTAAACAACTTTCATTAAGGCTGTATATCTCGTTTTTTCACCATCCGTAGGTGTTTCCCAGTCGATATCAACACCATCAAAACCATAGGTGTTGATCAAATTGACAATCTCATCAGCAAATCTATTCACTGTAGTAGATGATGAAGCTATCGTCGACCAAGCTGATTCAGGTGCTATGGATGGAATGACCCAATTGCCATACTCTCTTGCCTTAGGTAAGATATAGGTTTGCATATTGGAAAGAAAGGCAGACCCCGTCAATGTTCCATCAGCTTCCGCTTTAATAAATGCACCATTGATGATATCAAGCGTTTCAAAGAAACTTGTATTCACACTGCTAAAATTACGATAAATATAAGATGAAGCAATCGGTCCTTCTAAAGATTTATATCCCGTCACTTCGGTTTCAAAATATAATGTTTCAGCTGTATCATCTATAGTCGCTACCACAGTGAGTGTAACAAGAGACATTTGATATGGTTTTTTATATGTTCCATCCGATTGGATGACATCGGGATGTGAACTTTCCCATGAGAGTTCAAAACCACTATAAGTCGTGGGAAAAATGAGATTTCCAGTAGTTACAGATGGTATGAGACTTGTTAAATAATTTTGTAATTCGAGCAAGCTTAACGACCCCCAAACGGCTTGATATTGGATAGTTTGAATCTGATCTTTCGCTTGATATCGTGGGAATAAGTGATGGATATTTTCGCCATCACTCCAACCGAGGAAAATAAAATTTTCTTTATGTGGAATTGGTAAAACTTCAACATCACGATAAACTTTTTCGATTTCTCCCATCACTTCTTCGTCAGTCCAAATTGTGACATTTAAATCTCCTGACGTGTAGACAGAAAGTTCCATATCAAATCGAAGATAAATCATCGGATATGTATCTTGTGTCAGTTCAATGATCAAGTCTTTTGCTTTTATATCTTCGGTATGAAGATGAACCCCTAATATGTAGTCATAAGGAGGAAGCTCCAAATTTGAAACACTGGCTGTTGAAGCATCTGCATAAACCACGCGATAAGCATCATAATCTTCATCATAACTGATGAAAAGTTTATAGTACCATCGTAATAGTGTTTGTTCATTATCAAATAGCGAAAACGTTAATCCTGATAAATCATTAAGAGCCGTAACCGTTAATTCATCATGAGGATCTAGTGTATCAAAAGTATCCTGATCCCATGTTCCACCATTTGGATCTAACGTAACTGTAACATCGACATAACTTTCTAGATCAATCGGATCAGGATGTTCATAAGAAAAAACGAGGGAGCCATCTTGATATGTTATATCTTGAGACGGGATTCTTTCATCATTCACGTAAATGATGGTTTTAGCATCAATAAAAGTGGGATCGATCGTTGATAAAGTGATTTGAAGTTCGTCATTTAGATCAACAACTTCAACGGTGACATGTTCATGATCAGCAGTAAAAGTTAAGGTTTCGCTTAAAAAAGTGAGATGAATTGATCCTAAGTAATTGGGATCCTTTTGATTATCACACGCATACAAAGCTAGCATTAAGATGGGGATTGCTATCCATAAAATCAATCGTTTCATAAAAGTCTCACTTTCGTTTTCTCATTATCATTATAGCCTTAAATAAGCGTTTATAAAACCGTGATGGTTTGAAACATTCAGTTTTTACATATTCTGACAAGAACTTTCAAAAAAAAGCACCATGTGCTTCTTCTTTAATCTTCTTTTATCTCTTCATAAACATCTTTAATGATATCCCAAACATCAGGTAAATCATCAATTAAAGTGTCCTTACCAAATGACATGCGTATCGTACCAACATCAGGGCTGACACCAATCGCTTTTAAGACATGTGACTCTGTAACTTCATTTGATAAACAAGCACTTCCGTTTGAAACATATATACCTTTTTGATCCAAAGCAAAAGCCATTGACTGACTTTCAACGTTTGGAAAAGAAAGACTTAATAAACCTGGAAGGCGCATGTTTTGATCCTTAGGACCATTGATGATTATATCAGGATATTCAGATGCTAACGTCTTAAATCTCTCTGTTAAAAGAAGTAAATTGTCATATCTTTTTTGACTGTTTACACTTTTGAGTTTTAATGCTGCAGCTAAACCTATAATGCCATAGACATTTTCAGTACCAGATCTTATCCCACGTTCTTGATGCCCACCAAAGATGATGGGAGATAAATCGCTATCGTCTCTAACAACAAGCGTACCCATACCTTTAGGTCCATAAAATTTATGCGCAGATAATGATAGAAAATCAATGGGGTAATCGTGAAACGAAACATTAAAATGAGCAACCATCTGTACAGCATCAACATGTAATTTGACACCTTTTTCATGGCATAATTGACCAATCTTTTTCACATCTTGAATGGTGCCAATCTCATTGTTTGCCCAAATGATACTCACCATCAATGTTTGATCATTCAATGTATTTTTCAATAATTCGATATCTATAAAACCTTCGTGATTGACTGGAAGGTAGTGAATCATATAACCTTCTTTTTGAAGTTCCTCTAAGGTATGTAATGTTGCGTGATGTTCAATAACGCTTGTGATAATTTCTTTTTTCTGTGGATGCTTTTGTGCATAGCCACGAATTGCTAAATTGGTACTTTCTGTACCACCCGATGTAAAAATAACACCTTTGTCTTGCACACCAAAAAGCTCAGCAACATGCATTCTCGCTTCATTAATCGCTCTTTTAACTAACATGCCCGCATGATGTATGGAAGAAGGATTCCCATAGTATGTTGTCATGTAGGGTAACATCGCTTCTATTACATGGCCATCAAGCGGTGTAGTTGCTGCATGATCTAAATAATAATTTTTCATTTAATCACCCCTTAAGCATGATGAAACAGTCTTCGATATTGGGTAAATCAATCCATGACGTATCGGAGATTAATGTATGCATATGAACCTTTTCATTTTTATTGAGTTCTGCAATTAGTGGCGTTACAAACTTTTGAATGGCATAGGACTGATGAATAATGCATGGATCTGGATCTTTAAATAATTCAAATGATTTTTTTCTAATCGCATCCATTTTAATAGGCATATCGAGTGCTTTTCCTTCATAAATCACGAGATTGTCATGATTATAGATCACAATTTTATGTTTCATTTTCATCCTCCTAAATCATAAATAGTAAATAATAAATTAAAATTGCCAAAAATACAAGTGCATTAAAGAGCTTAATCCAATGTAATTTCTCACGCATAAAGTTCGAAATTGACATGATCGATTGTGTTTTCACAGCTATCAATGTAATGATCAACAATGGTAAAACAAAAATAAGATTATAAACAAGCAATAAGAGGATACCTCTAAAAAGGTGATCTGTAAAATGAATCAAGTGAAGGATGGCTGTTAAATAAGCTTGACCTGTACATAAAAATTCAGTAAATGAGATGATGAGGCCAATCAAAAAGGTGATGACATATATTTTTTTGCTATCCTCTTCCATGGTTTGAGTAAACTTAGCCATGAGTTTTCGATTAAATTTTTGAATGCCTTGAGGTAACTGATTTTTAACAAGATTGTATTTTTGTAAAAATGTCACTACAAAATCATAAAAGTTGAGCAAAAACAATATCCCAGTTAATCCAATGATGATCCAAGGGACTGCAGTCACCAAAAAGGATAAAAACTGAAGTTTATTAAGATAGTTATATAAAATAGTTCCAAATAAGAAATAGCTGATAAAAATGGCAGAAATAAACGTCAAACTCACCATGATTAATACACGTTTATTTTTTGTAAAACCTAACATCGATATAAAAATTAAAAGCATAGCGATTGCACATGGGTTAACCCCATCAACAAACCCTAATAATATAAAATATACTAAAGAAAAATCACTCGGTGGTGCACTCAATATCGTTGGCATACTCTCACTATTTGCAAGATTTAAAACGGTCATATCTTCAACGGCATTCACGATATCAGTTCTGCCAGAAAAATAAGTATTTCCAACAAAGATAATCGGTACTGATGAACTCGTTTGAGGCACATCAAAGGTAAATTGATAGTCTCTAAACAATTTTGTATAAGAAGCATCGTCTTCTAAGATGTATTTTTTAACGACTAACCCTTGGCTTTCCATCACATCAAAGATCTGATCACTATCCTCAAGTGCTTGACATACCTGGCAAAAACGTGATCCAAAATAAACCACATCATATGGCTCTTCTTGTGCATTTAGAGTTAAGTTTTGATTTTGAAAGATAAGACCTGCTAATAAAAATATAACAATTAAAACAAGATATATATACTTTTTCATGTGTACTCCTGTTGTTTTTTTGTAATTCTATTATAAATCAAAAACGAGCGATTGAACATGTGAACGATATTTTCACCTGTCTCATCAAAAAATGAGGGTAGGTTGACTACCCTTTATTGATAATTTAAATTATGGGACCAAGGCAACACTATAGGAAATACACTTTGGATCGTTTGATGATGTTTTTGATCAATACGCTTTGGAATCTTACCAGAAAAGATAAGTTGGTGTGTTTCATCATGATTTAATTGGTAACGATTCGTACCTATCTCTAAAATGGTTATATCATTTTCATTTTTTAACGTTATCTTTTTTTGCTTGTTTACAAAATCATGATTTAATTTTTCAAAGAATGAACTTTTTGAAATGATTTTTAAAGTAGCGTGCTGTGTTGTCTGTTCACCTAGTTCTTTTAACTCATGATTCAACTTATCTGAGTATGGGACATAGATTTCTACTGAAGTTTTCTTATGAAGATTCATCAATGCAGAAAAAGCAGAAGCAATATGTGATCGTGATCCAGCCATTTCTTTCACTTCGAGACTCATCTTATCTTTGTGATCGATGACAATAACATAAGCTTTTGGTAGATCATCTTCATATATGACATACGTGTGATATGTTTGATAACTATCTGGAAATGTCTGACTTAAAAAAAGATCTTGGAATTCATCATATGCCCTGATATATCTGATATCTTCTTGATTGTATTCATGATAGAGAACTTCATAATGTCCATCAAATAAACGTAGATTAACTTTCTTACTATCGTTTGATTGATTGAGGTTGTAGTAAAACATCGCACCAACATCTCGTGCACCAAAACGTTGATACAATCCTCTTCTTCCTGAAATGATGACAAAGTCGATGTTTTCTTTCAACATGCTATCTTCTGCTAATCCTAAGAGTTTTGATGAAAGACCTTGCTTACGATACTCATCTTTTGTGCAAACAGCACCAATAGATGCGACATTCATTTGTCCGTGACTGGTCAACATGCCTGTTTGATAATAGTTCAAGGCCGATACAATGTCTTCATCATCAGCAGCAACAAAAATGTGTTGAATATTGTTTACATGAAAAAGACGAACGAATTGTTCTCTCATATTAGGTTTAAATATCTGGACGGCTAAATCTGCCACCTTTTTCTCTTCGCCAGGTTTTGCTTGTCTAACGTGAAGCATATTTCTCCCCCACATACGTTTGATAATCAATCACTTTACCTTCAATTCTTGATTCTTCAGCAGCAAATGCCATCAAGTGTCCCGTGACTGCAATTTCCACATCTTTTGTCGTATCCCAATCATATTTTAGTGCATTGATAAATCGCTTCATAATGCCTTCATCACCACCACCATGTCCACCTTCTCCAACATCTACTTTAACCAGATATTCAGATTGTCCAAAGACTTTAACTTTAATTTCTGGGTTGTTCATGTCTCCAAAGATTTCACCTTTAGTGCCCATAATATGAAGTGTTCTTTTGATCTCATTCGTAAAAGCGGTCATCATAAAATTCACAGTAATTCCTTTATCAAACATCATGGAAACGACCTGATGATCGACGACGTTATTGTCAGATCGATAAACACATCTGCCGTACGGACCTTTTTTTAAAGCTTCTAAAATGGCTTCATCAGATAAATCATTTGAGACTGGAAACCTCATCCAATCAGCTGCGTTTAAGTAAACCTTTGGTGCATAAAAAGGACAACTATCTTGAATTTTACAACCATCTAAACAGTATTTTGGTACATCAGGCATGGTCTCTTTTTTAAAATAAGTAAGTTCTCCAAACGAGGAGATATAGCGTGGTTTTTCATCTAGTAAATACGCAATAATATCCATATCATGACATGATTTCGCTAAAATCATGGGACTAGATATATCTGCATTTCTCCAATTCCCTCTCACATAACTATGTGCATGGTGATAATACCCGACATTTTCAACATGATTTAATGCCATAATATCACCAATGGTTTTTTCATCCAAAAGTTGTTTCAGCGTCATAAAGAATGGGGAATATCTTAAAACGTGTGCAACAACAAGCTTACGATGATACATTTTCTGTTGCTTTTCAATTCTTAAAATATCTTTAGGTTTAATAGCCATGGGCTTTTCTAAAAAGACATGGTACCCAAGTCTTAAAGCTTTTAAAACTTGATCAATATGCTGTCTATCTTGAGTACATATGAAAACAGCATCAGCAAATTTCGGTAATTTAAAGACTTCAGAAGCTTCATCAAATCGCATATCTTGATCAATTTTATGTTCAGAAGCAAAATAATCTCTTCTGGTTTGATCTGGATCAGCAATAGCAATAAATTCAATTTCTCCCGGGTTTTTTAAAGCAAAAGCTCCGTAAGTTCCAAGCCCTCTATTACCTGCACCTAACATAATAGCTCTAATCATCATATCCCCTCATTTCACTATCATTATATCAAGCAAAACTATCTTTTTGTTGATTTATTCTTTGAACAATGTCCATGGCAGCAAGGTGTGCTGTCGAAAAAGCAATGGTAATGTTAAATCCTCCAATAGGACCTTGTAAATCGTTGATTTCTCCTACAAAATAAAGACCTGGATATTTTTTAACCATCATCGATTTTGGGTCGAGTTCAGAAACATCAATACCCCCTGCATTCACAAATGCTTTATCTAAAGATTCAACACGATCTATTTTTAATCTGAAATGTAATATGGTATCCAATATAAGGTTAACATCTTTTTTGCTATATTCTTTTAATCTTTTATTATCAATGGATATCCATTGGGGTAAAAGTTTAACCACACGTTTAATCACGATGAGTTCTAGAAATTGACTGAGAAAAAGATTTTGACTCAATGCTATATCAAAGTGCTCTAAAACATCCTTTTCATCGCTATCTGATAAGGAGAAACGAACATAGACATCTTCTTCTAATAATCTTTTCGCGATATCTTCAGATGCATGTAAGACACTTGGCCCACTTAATCCAAAATGTGTAAACAGAATACCTTTAGGATATGTTTGTTTTGACTTTTCGATGATAAGTGAAGATTGCGTTAGACTAATGCCTTGCATGTCTTTATATTTTGTTTTTATTTCATCGCTATATACATGTGTTTCTGCAGGTAATAAAGGTATCATTTTAATACCTAATTGATGAGCAAAATGATAGCCATCTCCACTGCTTCCCGTGGTGGGATAAGCTTTAGATCCAGTAGCAACCATCACATGCTTGGTTTGATATGTTTCTATGTGTGTTTTCACATTCCATAAATCCTGATCACGTTCTATGGATTTAACAGGTTCTACATAATGAATACGGTCTTTATTCATATCTTTTAATAAAGCATCTAAAACACTTCTACTCTTTTGTGTTTCTGGAAAATATTTCAAATCCTGTTCAAGTAAAAAACGAAGCCCTCGTTCTTCAAAAAAGTTGAGAATTTGCTTTGAAGAAAATTGAGTTAATGCAGGATATAAAAATCTTTTGTGTTTCATATTAAGCGATTCAATAAATGAGGATACACTTAAGTTATTCGTGATGTTACATCTTTTTCCACCAGTTAATAAAAGCTTTTTAGCCAATTGATCATTTTTTTCAAGTAATAAATAGTTGAGATGATATGTTTCGCATACATTGGCAGCCATCAATCCAGCAGGGCCACCACCTACAATAATAAGATCATAGATCATATGTATCACTCAGCATCCATTTTGCAGCTGCCTTTGCATGAATTTCCATCGTATCAAACCGGTGAATCGGAAGATGTTCTTTTTTAATGAGCATCGGCAATTCTGTGCATCCTAAAATAATACCATCAACATGCATATGATCAATAATGTGAAGTATTTTTTGACGACTTTCATCATTGAAATTCCCAATGATCAGTTCTTTATAAATAATGTCATGAATCACTTGTTGATCATGCTGATCAGGAACGATGACTTCTATACCATGTTCATTAAAATAAGAAGGATACATGGTGCTTTCCATGGTATATTTCGTACCAATTAGCCCCACTTTTTTTAAATTCATTTTTTTGACTTCTTTATACGTTTCCTTAACGATATGAATCAATGGTACGCTTATTTTTTTCTCTAATCCTGGCGCGATTTGGTGTATCGTATTGGCACAAAGCATGATACCTTCCGCACCAACTGATATGAGTTTATATGCTTCTTCTACCATTCGATCTTCGATTTCCTGCCACAAATGTTTTTCCAATCGTTTTTCTAATTCATCATAATCAAACGAATACATGATGATTTCAGCAGAATGTGAGGATTTTAATTGTTTATTGATCTCATGATTAATCAATTGATAATAAACAGCTGTTGACTCATAGCTCATACCACCGAGCATTCCTAATTTTTTCATTGATTAACCCTCAATTCTTGTTCATATATTTTTTAATCCACGTGTGTACTGCAACAACTAAATCATCTTTAGATTGGTCTTTAATCTGATCAAAAGGTAAATGATCAGGATTAGTCTCGATAATCTCATGAAGACCAGCATCTAGATACAACTGTTTATCACCTTCATATTGACCGACAAAAGCAATTACTTTCGTTAAGTTTTTTGCTTTTTGAGCAATACCAATCACCGTTTTTCCTTCAAGTGATTGCTTATCAAGTTTTCCTTCACCTGTTATGATGATATCAGCATCACTCATTAAATCATCAACATGACACAAATCAAGCATCGTATCTATCCCAGATTTTAAAGATGCATCACATAACACCATTAAACCATAAGATAAACCACCTGCTGCACCTGTTTTAGGCAGATGAGCAACATCTTTTTTCAATTGCTCTTTAACAATCTCATCAAAATGGATGGTGTTTTCATCTAACGATTTTACCATTGTTTCATCAGCACCTTTTTGACTGGCATAGATGTAAGCCGCACCTTGCTTGCCAAAAAGGGGATTGTTGACATCAGTTAATGCGACAATGTTCAACTGAAAAAGATTTTTATCAACATGACTTGTATCAATGGCAACAATATCTTTTAATGTTTTACCTGTGGGTATAAACTGACGACCTTGATCGTCACTAAATCTAACGCCACAAGCAGCCATCATACCAGCACCTGCATCATGTGTTGCACTTCCACCACAACCTACCATGATGGATTTTGCGCCTAAACGGTAAGCATGCATGATGAGTTCTCCAACTCCAAACGTGGTGGTGAGATCAGGTGTTTGTTCTTTTTTCTTAAGTCCTAATCCAGCAACACTTGCCATTTCGATGACAGCTATATCTTTATCACTTGATATAAAAAGTGGCGCTTTGATAAGATTAAATCCCAAATCGGATACTTCGACCATGACAAAAGAACCAGCAATCATTTCACTGAATGCTTTGAGTGTTCCCTCTCCACCATCTGCAATCGCTCGGGTTATAATATGTGCTTCTTGATCATATAAACGAATCGCATCTTTTATAATCTGATTGGCTTCTTCACTTGACATGGTTCCTTTAAAACTATCTGACATGATTAAGTATCGCATGATAACCATCCTATACGTTTATTATAACAAAAAAACAACCATCTGAGATGATTGTTTGATTTCATGGTCGGGTAGACAGGATTTGAACCTGCGACCTCCTAGTCCCGAACCAGGTGCTCTACCAAGCTGAGCCACTACCCGTAACCTGTTTGCAACCACATTATAGCACAACACAATTTATTTCATCATCACAAAAGACGTATTTTTGTTATGAAGAATTTTTACGTTTTTTCATTTTCATCTTCAAGAAAAGCCTATTATCACTTATAATAGTAACGTAGTTAAAAATTTATCTGTTGAGGTGTACTATGCGTATTGAATTTGATGATAAGCTTGATTTTAGTGATGTTTTAATCCGTCCAAAAAGATCTACTTTATCCAGTAGAAGAGATGTTGATTTAAATCGAGAATATGTATTTAAACATAGCAAACAAACCTGGAAAGGTGTACCGATTATGGCAGCAAACATGGATGGTGTTGGTACCATTGATATGGCTGTTGCTTTACAAAAACATGGCTTATTTACCTGTCTTGTCAAAAGTTACTCTATTGAAGATATTTCATCACAAATAAGTCAACTTAATCCTAATCATTTTGCTGTATCTACAGGAACATCCAAAGCAGATTTTGCAAACTTAAAAGAAGTTTTAAGAAGAAACCCTGAAATCAAATTCATATGTATTGATGTCGCCAATGGCTATTCAGAACACTTTGGTGATTTCGTTGAAAATGTTAGAAAAAACTATCCTGAACATGTCATTATTGCTGGTAATGTTGTAACTGCAGACATGACTCAAGAACTTATCTTAAGAGGCGCTGATATTGTTAAAGTCGGTATCGGTCCAGGTTCCGTATGTACCACGCGTATCCAAACTGGTGTGGGTTATCCACAACTATCAGCAATCATCGAATGTGCTGATGCTGCACATGGTTTAGGTGCACATATCATCAGTGATGGTGGATGCACTTGCCCTGGTGACGTTGCTAAAGCTTTTGGCGCAGGTGCTGATTTTGTCATGCTTGGTGGTATGTTTGCTGGTCACATTGAAGGTGGTGGACAAGTGATTACTGAATATCACGATACCCAACAAAGAGATGAAAAAACAGGCGATAACATTTTTGTTAAACGACAATTTGTCGAGTTTTATGGTATGAGTTCATCCACAGCGATGATTAAACATCATGGTGAAGTTGCTGATTACCGTAGTTCAGAAGGTCGAACAGTTAAAATCCCATATAAAGGTCAAGTTGAAACGAGCATTAAAGATATTTTAGGTGGTGTCAGATCCACATGTACTTATGTTGGAGCTCCTACATTAAAACAACTTTCTAAATGTACAACATTTATCAAAGTTCATCGTCAATACAATGATGTATTCGTCAAGGAAAAGCATTAGATAGAGATACTCTCTATCTTTTTCTTTATACTTCAATGTCATTCATGATAAAATATAAAGTAATCAGTAAATTAGGTGAATATGATGAATTCTCAAAGTGTGGTTACTATCTATATTAAAAAACATCCTATCAATGCTTTTTTAATCCTTCTTAATTTTTTGTTCTTTGTTGTCACATTACTAACAGGTGGTTTTGATATCGAAAATATCGTGCGTCTTGGTGCCATATTTCCACCCTTTATTTTAGATGAAAATGAGTATTTTAGATTGATTACAGGTATGTTTTTACATGCTAACGTTTTTCATTTTCTGATGAATATGTATGTGCTCTATTATTTGGGTGGTCACATGGAACAATTAATTGGTCCAAGAAAATTTTTACTTTTATACTTTTTTTCTGGCATTGTCTCATCTTTGGTCATCACGTATTTTGGAGACCCACATACCGTTACTGTTGGAGCATCCGGTGCCATCTTTGGCATTATGGGTGGCTTATTCATGCTAACGATTTTAAGAAAGAATTGGTTCGATCCAAGAACGATACGCTCCATTCAAAACTTGATGGTCTTAAATTTGATCTTAACATTTGTTATTGCTAATATCAGTATCTTCGGTCATTTAGGCGGTCTTGTTGCTGGTATTCTTCTCTTTTTCATTATCACACCTGAACACCCCTATTTCATAGAAAATAGATTTAATATAGAACATTAAACATTCAGACGAAAAAAAATGGAGCCCATTGCTCCATTTTTTATTCATCGTCACGCTCTTCGTCAATCACATAATGTCTGATTTTACTTCGAATAGTTCCTTGACTATAAATAATACTTGTCTTTTTAGGAAAGAAGATTGTATTAATAATCGGTATTAATAAAAACATGATCCATGTAGGATGCCACTCTTCAGTCAAAAGACCAACTACAATATAAGCAACAGTTACGAAAATGGCTACTAACTTCCTAACATCAATTTTTCTTTCTACAATCAAATTAACCAAAGGAACCGTAAAGAATACGAGCCATGTCGGATGCCAAATCTTAAAGCCAAAGCCAATCCATAAAAAGACAGCTAAAGCAACTAAAGGCATCATATCTGATAACCTCTTCCATGGGTTACTACTGAGTAAAACCCAACTCATAGGAATCAAAAAGAAAAAACTTGCTCCTAAACTCCAATTGCTGTTATACAGCCCAAAAAACAAAAATAACATGAGACTGATCAAAGGTGTTGCTGCAATAATTCTTCTTTTCATAAAATATTACTCCTCATTTCATAGATTCAACTTATTTATACCATAAATCTGTTTAAAATGTTTGATGATATCATAGCCATATCTTCTGATTCAATTGCATTCAAGAACAGATTGCTATATAATGCAATTAGATAAATACATAGGAGGAATCATTATGAGTAAAGCACAATATGGGTATGGTTGGGTCATCAAATTTGTACTAGCTGCTATCTTACTTGTCGTAGGTATACTATCCTTTTTTACATCACAAGTTGTTTATACCATCACAGGTGTGGCGATTGTTGTATTCTCTTTGTTTAGGGTTATTCCATTGATGAAATCTTTAAACAAAGAAGTATTAAGAACCATGAATTTAATCGAAATTATTTTCGATACCATCATTGGTGGTTTAATGATTTACATCGCACTCAGTCGTGATCTTGAAAATGAAGCGATTTGGGGTTATGTTTATCGTTACTCGCTCGCATTCTTCTTTTATGCACGAGGTCTTGTTTTCTTCAATTCTGTTGTCTTCTTTGGTGAAAAAACAGAAATACCAAAATTCTGGTTTCATATTGCTGCACTCACTTTAGGTACTGTCATTGCAGTTCTTCCAGGATTTGATCAAGGCTCAGTTGCTCTATTCTTATTGATTATCTCAGTCATCGGTGCTGTCTATCTCGGCTATGATGGCTATGGTGGATATTCAAAATACAGAGAGCATGCTAAACAGTTGAATGAAGGTAAACAAAAGGATAAAGAAAAGCAAATTGAAGAAGAAAAACGTCCTATTGTCGATAAAGAAGAAGAAAAACGTCCTTACGTTAACTAAAAAGCAATCAGGTGCTGAATTCATCAGCACCTTTTTTTTACGCTTTTTTATGCTTTAACGTCTTAATCCATGTTGAAATCAAGTCGATGATGGTAACAATGATGATGAATACAGTAAGACCTGTGACACCTTTTTCAAAGTTTGATCTTACGACATCACCTGCTAAATCGAGATAACTTCCAACTTTAACAAAAGCTTCGTTTAAAATGAGATTTTCCATACGAATGAAAATGATAAATAGAATGCTTGACATGAGTTCTTGTGCTGTGTAAACGATAGCTAAACTGATTCTCCATTCACCAAAATTCAATTTCATCAAGCTCACATTAAAGCCGAGAACTGCACTAATGATAAAGAATACGATGAACTGATTAGTAACTTCAGGATTAAATACTTGTGCAACGATCACACCATTTTCATAGATACCAACTAAATCGATATAGCGAACTAAGAAGATAATAAATACTGCTGAAAAGGCTGTGCCTAATACCAAACCAAGAAGCGTTTCAACACGTGAAATCTTTGTTGTTTTAGGTGATGGTAAATCAGGTAAGTCATTGAGTTTCCATTCAGGTAATTTTTTATTTCTTACCGCATAATCAATGATCCAGAAGATGAGTGTTGTCCATGCAAATGCATTGACAAAAGCACTAAATGAATTGGAAATAATTTTCGCAAAAACCTCTGCAATTACACCAATCACTGAAGTTGCTTCCACATGAATGATCGCATCAAACGTACCAAATACAAGAGATACTGCAACAAATATAATAGCAACAATCTTCAAGACTTGAATGTAATCATCATAGAAGAGCGGTGAAATCACATAACGATCTTGACCACGATAATTTCGTGCAAGCTCTCTTGGATGACCGAGTTCATGTAACACTTTGTCGATTTCTTCATCCGTTGGATCTTTACTTAACATATCGTGGATGTTTCCGTTTAACTCCTCTTTAACTTCTTCTCTCATGTTTTCAGGTAAACGTTTTGTAACTGCATAGATGTATCTTTCAATTATTTTTTTCATCGTTCTTCCTCCTTGATTAAACGATTCATTTCACTGACGATGCGATGCCATTCTTCAATGAGCATTTCGTATATTTTTACACCTTCGTCAGATAAGCAATAATACTTTCTTGGCCGCGATTCCGTCGTGTCCCATTCACTTTTTAATAAGCCTTGTGCTTCGAGTCTTCTCATCAACGGGTAGAGTGTACCTGGTTCAATAAAAACGCCTTTTTCTTCTAGTGCTTGTAACAATGAATAACCATATTGATTCGTCTTTAATTGACTTAATACTGCGAGTACTTGTGTCCCTCTTTTGAGTTCAACTGATAAATTACTTAATACATTGGGATCCATATCATCACTCCTCGATTTCAATTATACTGTATGTCATACACTATTGTCAATAAAATATCATTATTTTTTTATAATAATATTGCCATCATTATTAATGATGATTTTTATAACAATCATTAAAAAAACTGTTATGATGATATAGGAAGCTATCAAAACAGCATGACTCCACGAGAAACAGAGGGACCTTATGTCAAAAAAAGTACACATTGCAGGAATGATGTATGCCGTTATTTTTGGTTTTACGTTCATGTTTTCAAAAGTTGCCATGGACTATGTTAGTCCGATTGGTTTAATCGCATATCGTTTTTTAATTGCTTTTTTAGCATTCGAAGTCTTACGTTTAACCAAAGTGATTAAGATACGATTCGAAAAGAAACATATGAAAAGCTTGTTTCTTGTTGCTATATTCCAACCGATTTTATATTTCTTAACTGAAACGTATGGCCTTCGCTTAACAACCAGTGGTGAAGCAGGATTAATGATCGCGATGATTCCAATCTTTGTCACGCTATTATCTTCACTCATTCTTAAGGAAAAGCCAAAAGCTGTTCAGGTCCTCTTTATTTTCCTTTCAGTCTTTGGCGTTGTATTTATTCAACTATTTAAAGTTCAAGATGGTATCGCATTTGAAGCTATAGGTTATCTACTCTTATTAGCTGCAGTTTTATCAGCAGCTTTCTTCAATATTGCTTCACGAAGTGCCTCTAAACACTTAAAACCTTATGAAATCACCTATTTTATGATGTTATATGGCGCAGTCGTTTTTAACGTCTTTTACCTTGTCAAACTTATCAGCGAACAAAGAATAACCGACTACATCACTAACCTTTATCATATCGAACTCGTTCTTCCTATCCTTTATTTAGGAATTGTGGCATCAATCGGTGGTTTTTTCCTCGTCAATTTTGCATTAAGTCAAGCACCGGCACATATCACTTCCATCTATTCCAATTTATCAACCATTGTAGCAATTATTGCCGGAGCTCTTTTATTACAAGAAAAATTAGCGTATTATCATTATATTGGCAGCGCCATGATTATCATTGGTGTCTATGGAACTGTCAGTTTTAGAAGATATCACCAAAAAATTGTAGAAGCGTCAAAAAAGAAAGGAGCTATTATTCAATGAACTATCAATCTTATCTCTCACAAGAACACCCCAGAGTTACAATGACCATTAAAGATTTTGGGACCATCGAAATTGAACTTTTCCCTGAGGTTGCCCCTAATACTGTGAATAATTTCATTCACCTTGTCAGCAAAGGGTTTTATAATGGTTTACTCTTCCATCGTGTGATTCCAGGATTTATGATTCAAGGTGGTTGGGGAAGTGAAGAACTTCGTCCAATCAAAGGAGAATTTTCTTCAAACGGATTCGAAAACAATCTACGTCATACACGTGGGATCATCTCAATGGCACGAACCAGTGACCCTAACTCACAGACATCACAGTTTTTCATCATGCATCAAAATGCGCCACATCTCGATGGTCAATACGCAGCTTTCGGTGGTGTGTTATCTGGCCTTGAAGTTGTTGATGCGATTGCGAATGTCAAAAGAGATCAACGCGATCGTCCCTATGAGGATGTTACCATCGAGTCTGTTACAGTAGATTTAAAGGATACATCCTATCCAAGTCCTGTTACTCTATAACATGCGCACACGCGCATGTTTTTTTTATGTAAGAGTTTTAAACAGTTTTATACATCTTTTTAACCTCTTTTTTCACCTAAAACGCTTACGTTTAGAATGGGTATAAATGTAACTTTTTTCAGAGAACACTTTCATTAAAAAACTGTCCTCACCCCTCTTTTCTTTTCTAATTTTATTGATATAATGATGACACAAAGGAGGTCCTACCATGGATGAATACAAACTTTATCGTCACATTTTATGTATCGATTTAAAAAGTTTCTACGCATCTGTTGAATGCGCTATTTTAGGCTTGGATCCTTTTAAGACCCCTCTTGTCGTCGCTGATAAATCACGTGGCAACGGTTCGATCGTTCTTGCTGTTTCTCCTTATTTAAAAACACTGGGTGTTCCCAGCCGTTGCCGCATCCATGAAATTCCTCCTGATTTACCCATTATTTTTCAAAAACCACGCATGGAGACCTACTTAGAGTATTCAACAAAGATTATTGAAATCTACTTGCGTTTTATTTCTGAAGACGATCTTTATGTTTATTCCATCGATGAAGCATTTCTCGATATCACAGAATATCTCAACTACTATCATATGACAGATATTGACATGGCAAAAATGATATTAAACACCATTTATGAGGAAACCAAGCTTTACGCAACCTGTGGTATTGGACAAAATATGCTGATGGCAAAACTTGCACTTGATATCGAATCTAAAAAAGCCCCTGATTTTATCGCTAAGTGGACCTACGATGATATTCCTACAAAACTTTGGCCAGTAACTCCTTTATCAGAAATGTGGGGTATTGGGCATAACATGGAACGCCATTTAAATCGACTCGGTTTAAGTAAAATCGGTGATATTGCACACTATCCACCAGAAACATTAAAGCGTATCTTTGGTATTCTTGGCGAAGAGCTTTACTACCACACAAACGGCATCGATATGAGCTTAATTCAAGAAAAAAGAAACATCCGTTCCATCAGTAAAAGCTACGGTTCTGGTCAAACACTTTTTCATGACTATTACCCACCTGATGTCTTTCAAATCATCTTAGAGATGGTTGATGATGTTACAAGGCGTCTTCGTTTACATAAAAAAGTCGCACGCACCATCCATTTTGGTATTGCATACAGCAAAGAGGTTGGTGGTGGTTTTAGTAGACAGATCACACTGGATCAACCCACATCCAATGCCTCTGTTGTTTATGAAACATGTCTTCGCATCTTTAGAACACATTATGAGGATGAACCTATTCGGCGTGTTCATGTCAGTGTTGGAAACCTCGTTGAACAGCACGCTTATCAGTTTTCACTGTTTGAGGATGTCGAACAGCTGATCAAAGAACACCATCTTCATCAAGCGATGGATGACATTAAGTTCAAATTTGGTAAAAACAGTGTTAATCGTGCATCAAGTGAATATGAGTCTTCAACGATTAAAGCACGAAATAGCATGATTGGTGGCCACCATGCCTAGTACATATCACGATCGCGGCATTATTAAGTGGGCACCATTTGATGCACTTGTGGGTTATGGTGCGATGATACGCGAATTGAAGCTTCGCTTAAACCGTATTGAAAAACCACAATTAAGTGATGATCAATACGATGAGATGAATCAAAAATTAGTGTTAGCACTTCATCAAGATTTAGAGATTTCCATTTCATACTATGAAGATGGCTTTATCAGGACAACATGGGGTAAAATTAAAAAGATTGATCGCGTGAATCAACTCATTATTTTAACACCTTTAGAACGCATCAAGGCGTATAACATTATAGATATTAACTTATAAAAGACTAGTCATCCACTAGTCTTTTTGTTGTATAATGAAAATGACTTTAAAATATGGGAGAATGTTATGCATAAGAAAGTACTTGGCATCACGGGAAGTGTCGTTTTATTAATTCTCATTTATGTTTTTCGACTCATTTTAAATACTTATGATAATGTTTGGAATTATTTTGCACAATGGGTTTTATTTATAGAAGCTATTGGCATTATTTCAACACTTTTTGCTCTTTATCGCAACCAAATTATATCTTTCTTTAAAGAAAGAAAGGATTTATCGCTTCTTTTAGGTTCACTGGTTGTCATGGAGCTTTTATTTATGCTTAAAAATGCATCACAATTAGGTATGACTTATCCGTTTGGGCTCATATTAAGCTTATTGTTGCTCGTGATCATATACACATTATCACCTCAAAAGATCAAATTGATTTTAGGAATCTTTTTAATCTTCATTTTTGCTTCCTATACCATCGGTCAAGATGTTTATTTACGCATTTTTAATGACTATTTTAGCTTTAAAGAAGCTTTAACACTTCGTGAGGGTCTAGAATCAGGAGAAAGCATGTATCGCTTTAATTGGCTTCATCCATTGATTGTGGTGGTTGCAAGTTCTGCACTTTGGTTTTTCATCAGAACTCATCAAAAAAGCATGCAGCAGCATGCTAAGATTAAACCAATGATTTTAGCAATGTTAACTTCTCTTATTATCATTTTATTAGGTTTAAATATGCGTATCCCTTTATCTGGACAAACGATGTTTACCTCTGATTATTATCTTTATCAGACTGTTTATTCAAGAAAAGATGTTGCACAAAAGTTTGGTGTTTTCCATTTAATGGGAAGAGATTTCATCGATGCATTAACGCCCACATTTTCTACAAAAAGAAATATAAACGCTATCGATGATTATTTCATGAGCCATCCGAAAACAGTAGAAAACCATGCTTATCAAGGTATTTTTGAAAACAAAAATTTCATCTTTATTTTGGCAGAATCATATGATGAAATCGCACTTGACCCTGTATTAACACCCAATCTGTATCGGTTGAAAAATGAAGGTTTTGATTTTCAAAATCATTTTACTCCTGTTTTTCAACGCACAACTAGTGATACAGAATTTATTTTTAATACAGGTTTAATTCCATCGATTGAAGATGGACCAACAGTTTCTGTTTTCAGAGAGAATAGCTATACGATTTCACTCGCACATCTTTTTAAACAAAAAGGTTATGTTACACAAGCTTTTCATGGGAATTACAAAGAGTTTTATCGTAGAGATGTCATCTATATGAATTATGGATACGATCAGTTTTACGGAAGAGATGAACTTGGTTTATCGATTGAAGATGGAAAATATGATACGCGCTTTTTTGATGAAGCTTCAGAGTTGATTATGCCTTCATCTTCACCCTTCATGAGTTTCATTATTACTTTTTCAGGTCATTCACCTTATACATTAAACCATGTTGTTGCTAAAGAGCATATAAATAAAGTTAATCAACTTTATCCAAATGATGATGAAACGATGAATTTATATCGTGCAACACAAATTGAACTCGACTTAATGATTGGCATGCTTTTTGATGACTTGGAAGAAAGAGGGTTATTAGATGACACCGTCATCTTATTATCAGGAGATCATTATCCCTACACCATGCCTCAAGAGGTTTATGAAACTTATAGCGGAATTAAAGAAAACTATTTGAAGCATCAAGGGAACTTATATATTTGGTCATCTGAACTCTCGCATCAAGTCATTACAGATTTAACCACATCATTTGACATTTTGCCTACACTAAATGTTTTATTTAATCTTTCAGGAAATCCTACATATTATGTTGGAAGAGATATGTTTTCTAATGATCAAAGCGTTGTTTTATATAAGGATTATAGTTATTTTGATGGTGAAAACTACGTATCTATCAAGGATCCCTACATGACAGATGATCAAACAAGAAAATACAGTTATATGTATCAGATCTATAAAAAAATACTACGCGCAAATTATTTCGATTAAGTGAGGTTCCTATGAAAGTACTGATTGCAGGTGGTACAGGTCTACTCGGCTCTGAAGCTGCAAAAATTATGATTGAAAACCATCATGAAGTGCATGCATTATCGCTACCGATTAATCAAAAAAATCTTGAACTACCAAAAGATATGCATCTTCATTTTGTTGACTTCAATCTTTTAGAAGATGATGAAATTGATCAACTGATGATGGGTATGGATGCCTTTGTTTTTGCTGCTGGCGTAGATGAGAGAATCGAATTTAAACCTCCTGTGATGAATGCTTATATGGCGTACAACGTTATCCCGTTAAAGCGAATGCTCACTTCTGCTAAAAAAATGGGTGTTAAAAAAGCTGTTGTTTTGGGAAGTTATTTCGCATATTTTGCTAAAATTTGGACACATTTAAAATTAGATATGCATCACCCTTACATCAAAAGTCGCTTGATTCAAGAAGAAACAGCTTTCTCTTTTGCTGATGAGTCGTTCCAAGTAATCGTCTTAGAGCTTCCCTATATTTTTGGTATTCAAAAGGGAAGAAAACCTGTTTGGTCAATTTTTATTGAGCGCTTCTATAAGCCCTCTGTCATCTTTTTCCCAAAAGGTGGAACATCGATGGTTACAGTCAAACAGATAGGCGTTGCAATCTATCACGCCATTTTATATGGAAAGAATAAAACAGCATATCCTATATCTTATATCAATATGACTTGGAAAAAAATGATCAAGCATGTCCTTGATGCGATGAACATGAGAAAAAAAGTGATTACAGTTCCTAACTGGCTAGCTCAACTTGGCATCAAGTCGATGCAAAAGTCTTATGATAAAAAAGGTGTTGAGCCTGGTTTAAACCCGAAATTTTTTATCCATCTTATGGCAGCACATACGTATATAGATCCTTCTTTATCTGATGATTTAAAATTGCCTGAAGATGATATTGTTGCAGCTATTCATGAATCGATTACCTATGCTTTAGACATTTATCTAAAAGAACTTGATGTCGTCGATATGAAAGCATCATAATGTAAAAACATGGGTTTTGCAGTTTACCTTGACTAAAAGTCATTTCTCGTATATAATCAAATTAGAATTTAAGAAGCTATAGAGATCAAGAGCGAAGTCATAAAAATGCAGAGAGCATTTTTGATTTTGCTATTTATTTTATTAAGGAGGAAACCACAGCATGCTTCATGAACAAAAGGTTATACCTGCAATCAGTAATCACCAAGAACTCAAAGCATTTCTACAAAGTCACTTAACATATGGTATCCTCATGAACTTCCAGCTTGCACAATTACCAGAACTCGTTTTGGAAATGAAAAACCATCATAAAAAAGTACTTATACACTCCGAACTTATCAAAGGTTTAAATTCAGATGAGTACGGTGCAATCTACTTAATTCAATCACTTAAAGTTGATGGTATCATTTCGAGTAAACCGAAAGTCATTGATATATGCAAAAAACGAAAAGTGATTGGTATTCTCAGATTTTTCTTAAAGGATTCCATATCATTAGAACAAAGTTTAGACGTTGCAGCAAAAACAAACCCTGATTATCTAGAAGTACTTCCAGCACTTTGCATAGACATCATATCTGAAATCAAATCAAGGATCAACTGTGAAATTATGATGGGTGGTTTAATTCGATCAAAAGAGCAAATTAAAGCATGTCTATCAGCTGGAGCAATTGCAGTAACAACCAGTAATCCTAAATTCTGGTAAGTCATGTTAATCAAAAAAAAGAGCTAAGAGAAAAAACATACGATTCATGTTTTTTCTCTTTTTAATTTATAGGAGGACTTATGTACGATTATGTCATTATAGGATCTGGAATTATCGGATCACTGATTGCAAGGGAACTTTCAAAATACGAAGTTTCTGTTTTGATTTTAGACAAAGAGAATGATATTGCGAGTCATCAAACAACAGCGAATAGCGCAATCATCCATTCAGGACACGACCCGAAGGAGAACACACTAAAAGCAAGATTGTGTGTTGCTGGAAATCGGCTTTATGACGAGCTTGAAAAGGAATTGAATATTCCTCTTCTTCGAACGGGTGCTTTTGTTGTTGCACACGATGAAGAGGAAGAAAAGGCACTCGAAGAGCTTTATAAAAGAGCCGTTAATAATGGTGTTCAAAGCATCCATTTTATATCGCAAAAAGAGATATTAGAAGCTGAACCTCTCTTAAGTTCTTCCATAACAAAAGCGTTATCTCTACCCTCTACAAAAGTCACATACCCTTGGGAAGTTGCGATTTCTGCAGTAAGTAACGCGATTAAAAATGGTGCTGAATTTAAACGTAATAGTCATGTTGTTTCGATTGATAAAATCAATGGAACTTATCGTATATATTTAGAAAATGGTGAACCTATCAATACACGAAATATCATTAATGCAAGTGGTGTTTCAAGCGATCATATTGCATCAATGATTGAAGATGATTTTCCTTTAAAAATTACACCACGCCGTGGAGAATATTTTGTATTGGATCGCAAAGCAAAAGATTTATTTAAACATGTCATCTATCCAATCCCATCGAAAGCAGGAAAAGGAGTTTTAATTGTTCCTCAGGTCCACGGGAATGTTTTGCTTGGTCCTACATCAGAAAATATTGATGAAAAAGATGAAGCTTCTACCACTTTAATAGGCATGAAGAAAATTAGACATGACCTACTTTCCTTATCCAATCAGATACCATACCATATGATCATTCGCACTTTTGCTGGTATAAGAGCTTCTTCAACTTATGATGATTTCTATATTCAAGAATCAAAAATAAATAAAGGTTTTTACCATGTTGCTGGTATCGATTCTCCAGGATTAACAGCAGCCCCAGCTATCGCAAAATATTTAATTGAAGACATCATTCGTATCAATGCACCTTTAAAAAAGAACTTTGATCCTATGAGAGAAAAACCTATCGTGTTCCATAAATTAAGTGATGACATGAAGATTAAGCTGATCCAAGAAAAACCAAAGTATGGAAATTTAGTGTGCAAATGTGAAAAAATCACTGAGCAAGAAATTATCGATGCTATACATGGTCCTGTAGGAAATGATACTGTTAAAGGAATAAAGAAACGCGCGCGCGCGGGAAGCGGTCTATGTCAAGGCGGTTATTGTGAAGGTCAAGTGATAAAAATCATTGCTCGAGAAACCAATCAACCTCTATCGCACATTAACTATTATCAAAAAGATACACCGATACTTATTAAGGAGACAAAGATCCATGATAAAAACTGACCTTGTCATTATTGGTGGAGGTGCAGCTGGATTATCAGCAGCCCTTGCAGCAAGTGATGCAAATCTTAATATCTTAATTATCGAACGTGAACTTATTCTTGGTGGAATTCTTAATCAGTGTATTCATAATGGGTTTGGTCTTCATATGTTTAAAGAGGAGCTTACAGGTCCAGAATATGCGATGCGTTATATTGACGAACTCCAGCATAAGAACATTGAAGTCCTTTTGGGAACGACAGTGATTGACATCACAAAACCTGATGATTTTATGCTTACAGTAACCAGTGAAAAAGATGGTTATCAACATATTACAAGTCGATCCGTTATCATTGCATCTGGATGTTATGAACGAACACGTGGTGCAATCCAAATACCTGGTGAACGTCCTAAAGGCATAATGCCTGCAGGAAGTGCACAGCGTTATTTGAATATGGATGGTTATTTAGTCGGTAAAAATATTTTTATTTTAGGTAGTGGTGATATCGGACTCATTATGGCACGTCGTATGACACTTGAAGGCGCAAAGGTTTTAGGTGTTGCAGAAATTATGCCTTATTCGAATGGTTTAACACGCAATATTGTTCAATGTCTAGATGATTTTGATATTCCTCTTTTTCTATCACATACCATTACTGATATTAAAGGAAAAGATGTATTAGAAAAGATTACCATTCAAAAAGTAAATGAACGCTTTGAACCCATCGAAGGAACAGAGAGAGAATTTGAAGTTGATACACTCCTTCTCTCAATAGGCCTCATACCTGATGTTACTTTATTTGATTCACTTAAGATGGAAAAAAGCGATATAACAAAAAGCGCTATAGTTAATCAACATCTCATGTCGAGTGTTGATGGATTGTTTATCTGTGGAAATGCACTTCATGTTCATGATCTCGTCGATTGGGTGAGTGAAGAGGGTGAAAAAGCTGGGAAATACGCGAAAGCTTATATATTAAGTGATGAAAAACAAAGTCGCGAACATCTTAAAGTTAATCCAGGTGCTAAGATTCGTTATGTGGTTCCACAACTGATTGATTATAGTCATCTCAATGAACCTGTAACACTATCATTTCGAACAACAGAAAAAATGATCGCTGGTACCTTTAAGGTTTATCAAAATAATCAAGTGATTATGACAAAAAAAGCCAAATATATCGCTCCTGCTGAAATGGAGAATATCATTTTACAACCCGATGATTTTATCTCATTTGATCCAATTACTGTGATACTGGAGGAAGCACTATGAAAGAATTAACATGTATTGTTTGTCCTGTAGGATGTCATCTAAAAGTCGATGATCAGTTGAGTGTTTCTGGCAATAAATGTTCAAGAGGAAAAGTTTATGCGATTGCAGAAATGACTGCTCCAAAAAGAATGTTAACAACGACTGTAAAAACATCGTTCCCTGACATACCAAGACTATCTGTAAAAACGAAAGATCCAATCCCTAAAGAACTTATTTTTAAAATTATGGAAGAACTCGATAACGTGATTGTGACAAATAGTGTTAAAATAGGAGATATAATCGTACAAAACATTTTAGAGACCCACGTTGATGTGGTTGCTACAAAAGCCATTTAATAAAATCATGCCAAAGGAGATATCCATGAAATACATTTTAGCAATTGATCAAGGAACTACAAGCACACGCGCCATTATCTTTGATCATGACTCAAACATTGTTGCTTTAGCAAGCGAAGATATTAAACAGATTTATCCTAAACCTGGGTGGGTTGAGCATAGCCCTCATCAAATATGGGTCAGTGTGTTAGCTGTTATGGCAAGAGTTCTTCTTGAAGCTAATCTGAAACCACAAGATATCGAAGCAATCGGAATTACTAATCAAAGAGAAACGACCGTTGTTTGGGATAAACACAATGGTCAACCTATCTATAATGCGATTGTTTGGCAATCTCGTCAAACTTCAGATATTTGTGATGACCTGAATGCGAAAGGTTATGGTCCCCTATTTAAAAAGAAAACAGGTTTACTTATTGATGCTTACTTCTCGGGAACAAAGATTAAATGGATATTGGATCACGTGCAAGGTGCGCGTGAAAAAGCAGAAAATGGCGAGCTCTTATTTGGAACGATTGATTCATGGCTTGTCTATAAATTAACAGGTGAAGGCATCCATATCACAGACTACACCAATGCATCTCGTACACTTTTGTACAATATTCATGACCTAACATGGGATGACGAACTCTTAGAAATCTTAACAGTTCCAAGATCCATGCTTCCTGAAGTTAATTCAAGTTCACATATTTATGGTTATACTGCACCCCATCATTTTTTTGGTGCTGAAGTTCCTATTGCTGGAATCGCAGGTGATCAACAAGCAGCATTATTCGGACAAACTTGTTTTGATGAAGGCATGGTAAAAAACACCTATGGAACAGGTTGTTTCATGCTGATGAATACAGGTAACAAACCTATTGTCTCTGAACATGGTTTACTTACAACCATCGCTTGGGGAATAAATCATGAGGTGACATATGCACTAGAAGGCAGTGTATTTGTTGCAGGTTCCTCTGTTCAATGGTTAAGAGATGGTATCAAACTTATTGAAAATGCTTCAGAAACAGAAGCTTTAGCAAAATCACTACCTTCAAATGAAGGCGTTTATATTGTCCCTGCATTTGTTGGTTTAGGAACACCTTATTGGGACTCCGATGCTCGTGGTGCCATGTTTGGTTTAACGCGTGGTACAACAAAAGAGCATTTTGCTAGAGCTGTACTTGAATCGATTTGCTATCAATCCATGGATGTCTTGCGTGCCATGGAAGAAGACACAAAATTGCCTATCAAATCATTTAAAGTCGATGGTGGAGCTACCATCAACCAATTTTTAATGCAATTTCAATCTGATATTTTAGGGTTAAGAGTCGATCAGCCTAAGATTTTAGAAACGACAGCATTAGGTGCTTGTTATCTTGCGGGACTTGCAACAGGATATTGGAAAACAAAAGATGATATTCGATCTTCGTGGCAATTAGCAAGATCTTATGAACCACACATGGATGAGGTAACACAACAGTCATACATCAAAGGATGGAAAAACGCAGTTCATGCAACAAGAGCCTTTAAATATAAGTTTTAATAAGACAAATTGCACGAATCAATATATAATAGGGCTATAAAGGAGGTATTATCATGTTACATTATGTTGGACTTTTCGAAGAATTTGAGAAAGATTTCAAAAAACGTGTGGTCATTGATAAGACACCTGTCATGGTCACATTACTCGCTGATAAGATTTATGCAATTCAAGACAAATGTACCCATCTTGGTGCATCACTTTCAAAAGGAAAATTAGATGATGAACGCATTCAGTGTCATGCACACCATGCTAAATTTGATGTAAAAACTGGTGATGTCATCGAAAAAGCACATGTGGGTTTCATTAAAATGCCAACAAAAAAATTAAAAACCTTCCCCGTTGAAATTAAGGAAGGAAAGGTTTATGTAGAATTATAGGACACTCATGGTGTCCTTTTTTTACGAGTAAATAGTTGTTATAGACTCAGCTGTTTTTCTAATCTTTGGTTCAGCTTTAACAAGGGGGTATCCGACCATAACTAATCCAACAACAAGCTCATTACATTTGACTCCCAAAGCATCTTTGAACTTATCAGTTTCAATATACTTAGGTGTCTTCCAATGACTTGCCATTTTTTCTTCTTCGAGTAATAACAAAAAGTTCTGAATTAAAGCAGCACAGGCTTGTAAATCCTCTAGTTCATCTGATAAAGATGGATTTTTTTCCATTAATACGGCAACAATTGCGGGTGCCTCCATAACTTTTGATAATAAATTTTGTTGTTCATCACGGACATTTTCCTTGAATAATGCTAAATAGTTGTTAAGAAACTTGTCTTTCCCGGATCCTTCAAGAATGATAAAACGCCAAGGTTGTCTCATTTTATGGTTAGGTGCATAAACTGCTATATTCAAAAGTTCAATTAGTTTTTTGGGATTTACCCATTCATTAGTGTATTTTTTTGTACTCACTCGATTCTTAATGATATTTTTTACTGACATGGTAACAGCTCCTCTCACCTTTATGATACACACAAAGGAGGTTTTTTACAAAAGAGATGATTGGATTTGTTTAAAAAAGGGGGGATTAACTACATGATTTTTTTTGCATGCAAAGGATTGCCATCTGATTCTTGAATGATCTTGTCGCGAATCATATCGAGAATAGCTGTAACCAGCATGAAAAGGAGAGCCATGATAATTGCAATTTGAAGTTTAAATGTTACTAAAGTAAACCCTATAAAGGTAAGGCCTAATGTGACATACAAAATGTAAATCCATTGTGATAACTTAGGTTTACATGCTTTAATTTTTTGTATGCCATCAGATTGTAACATCACAATGAAAATGATGAACAAACTAAATCCAATCATTCCTCCATACTGAAAGAGCAATGATGTATTTGTGTTTGCATCTTGTTGAGGTATGATGTATTCAATCCAATCTGCGCCTTTAAGATAAATGGTTAAGAATAACCCGGTGAAAAAAGAAAATTTTACGATGTTCTTCATAGATAATCATATCCTTCCAAGTAAAATAGCTATGTCTAAATGACCTCACATGATTCAACGCGATCTATCAGTTGATCCCTGTTTAACCTATACTACGTGTATTAAGGCTAAAATTACTTTACTAACAGGGAATTATTTTCTTAAGTTATTGGTTAATTTGCAAATTAACCTGTAACAACATTGAAAGAAACATTTGTGAAATATTTTTTCATGCATGTTGTTTTGTGTACAGTTTTCTATGTTATAATTGTGCTGTATTTTCAATTATAAAAATTAAACTCTCACAAGTGGTGGGAATCCTGAATCGTCAAAATCAACTCTTACGAGTGGTGGAAATCCTGAATCATCAAAATCAACTCTTACGAGTGGTGGAAATCCTGAATCATCAAAATCAACTCTTACGAGTGGTGGAAATCCTGAATCATCAAAATCAACTCTTACGAGTGGTGGAAATCCTGAATCATCAAAGTCAACTCTCACGAGTGGTGGAAATCCTGAATCATCAAAGTCAACTCTCACGAGTGGTGGAAATCCTGAATCATCAAAATCAACTCTTACGAGTGGTGGGAATCCTGAATCGTCAAAATCTAAAGCTAAACTGTCTATTGAATTGCCAACAAATGAATTTAAACCAACAAACGTAATAACTGCGACAAGAACTACTGAAACTAAAACAAATAATTTTCTCATGGCTAATGCCTCCCTTTTACCTAATTGTATTATCAATTAGGATAAAAAAACAGGGCGTATACGCCCTATTCGTACAATACAACTATGAAAATGAGGTGAAAATGTGAAATCAAAAGAGTTAACTAACTATTTAGAACGACTTAGAGCTGCTAGAAACATCTCCCAAGAGTCTTTTACTCTTGGTATCACCTCGCTTAGACAATACCGAAGATACTTAAGTGGAGAGTCTGACATTCCTTTTCAAATCATCGATAAGTTATGTGAAAGACTTGGTGTTCAGACGATAAACCTCATACGAGAACTTGAAACTGCACGAACGGATGAATCTAAGGAAGTTGATACGTTTTATAACGCAGTAGTTTACAACAATCATTTGGAAGTTGAAAGGTTGAGAAAAGTCTTAGATCATCGTGCATTCATCGATAATGAAAATCGTTTGGTATACCAACATAGCGTCACATTATACGATTTCATGAATCAACGTATGACAGTTGAGGTTGCTGCTGACCTAACAAAAAAACTGATAGGATTCAATAAAATCAGCAAACAAAGTATTTTCACTTTGACAGAGATGTTTATTCTGACATCCTTGCTTGACCTTGATCCAGTTGCAGCTGATAAAGAAATGATTTCATCGCGACTTAAAGAAATTTTAAATGATTCCTCGATTGTACTTGGTTCATCTGTCAATTATGCATACCAAATCATCATTTTCCGATTAGCAAAATATTCTGGTAGTAATAAATCTTATAGCGATGTCATCAATTACTGTAAGCTCGGTATTAAGCACGGGATGAGTCTAATGAATTTCTACCTTCTCGAGTATTTTTATTACTATGCCGCACTAGCTTATTATCGTATCGGTGATATTGCGAATTATGAGAGCATGCTAATGAAATGTTTTGTTGCTCTACACCTCGATGACAATGAGAAAAAAATTGAAAAATTCACACAAATGATTAACCGAGATTTCAATATAAACTTCCCAGAGTTTGTTATAGAACACTATCGTCTAAAGCATAAAAACGACAGCAAATAGCCTGTCGTTTTTTATTTTTATAAATTATTTTAAATCGCCTTATAATGCGATATTTAACACATTTGTGACATGAACAAAAACATGCATTACAAACGCATACCCATCTCTAATCGAACTTCTTTATTATCAATGTCATTATTCGTATATGACATGGTATCAAGCCCGATAAAATGCATACCTCGATCTAAGTAAAATGATATTGCTGGAGCGTTACAACTTTGACACTCAAGTACTAATGCTCTTGCTTTTTGTTCTTTTGCAACTTCAATTATATGCTGAAAAAGTTGTTTACCATATCCATTTCTTCGATACTTTTTGTCCACTAAAAAATTCCAAATACGATACCTATTATTCCATGTTTCAATCGATCCTTCAATAACTGCAACGAGTTTTTTCCGATCAAAAATACCATAGACTTGAGGTTGTTCAATGTATTTTTGAAACAAAAAATCCGTAAATTTCTTTTCGAGTTTACGCATCAACTTCTTTTTTTTGATGATGATTTTAACATCTTTTTTCTTTTTCACAGCGACATAATAATATGCTTTTGTCACATATTCATAGTCCAGTTTAAAATCTCGATACTCTAATTCAGATAGTTGTTCAATCTTTGCCATGCGTCCTTATCCTAACGTTTTGATTAGTTCTATTATATATGAAAAACATGTTTTCTACAAGAAAACTAAAAAACGTGTTGCTGTTTTAATATGCTACAATAGAGTTGAGGTGGTAACATGAAACGTATTTTAATTACAGGTTTTGAGCCTTTTGGTGGCGAAGCTATTAATCCTTCGTATGAAGCGATTAAAAAGATGGATACACATCATCTTTTGTGTGATATTCATATGTTAGAACTTCCTGTAGCTTTCTATGATTCATCACGTATCATTATAGATAAAATTCATGATTTAAAGCCTGATGTGGTTGTGATGGTTGGTCAAGCTGGAGGAAGAAAAGAAATCTCAATTGAAAGAGTAGCAATAAATATTGATGATTCAATGACACCTGATAATAAAGGAGTTACACCTATAGATGACCCCATCTCAATTTTTGGACCCCATGCTTACTTTTCCACTTTACCCATAAAAAGTTTACTTACCTCATTAAAAAAAGCAAATATCCCTTGTCATATTTCAAATTCTGCGGGTACATATGTATGTAATCACATTTTTTATAGTGTGATGCATGAGCTATATCAGCAAAAGAACAAAAACGTTATAGCAGGATTTATCCATGTTCCTTATGAGACCAACCAAGTGCTAAACAAGCCTGATTTGTTTAGTCTTGATCAAAGGGTCATCACGCAAGCACTTGAAATCATAATTCAGACCATTTGCGAAAACACGACTGTGTGAACAATCACACGATTATCATTTAAGTATCCAAATGCTTGCCTTTATCATCAATTCGTATTATGTTTAAGGTGAAGGAAGTGATATGATGGACAAGTTATACTTAGTCACTGGTGCCAATGGTCATTTAGGTTATACCATTGCAGCCATGTTACGCAAACAAGCCAAACATGTGAGAGGTCTTATTCTACCCAAAGATAATGCCAAAAGACTTCAAGAATTAGGTGTTGAGCTTTATGAAGGTGACGTAACTAAGCCTGCATCACTTATACCATTTTTTCAAATTAGTGATACACCTTTTAAAAGTAAAGATGTCATCGTTATACATACTGCAGGCATTGTATCTATTTCACAAAAGAAAAACACAAAAATCGAAGCTGTGAATGTTTATGGCACAATGAATGTCGTCACTGAGTCAATCAAACAGAAGGTTGGTCGTTTTATTCATGTATCTTCTGTACATGCTATACCAGAGTTACAACATGGTTCGATCATTCGTGAAGTCAATCATTTCCCTTATCAAGAAGTTATGGGTTCCTATGCACAATCAAAAGCAAAAGCATCTGAATTTATCATGGAAAAAATCAAAGAAGGATTCCCTGCAATTATTTGTCATCCCTCAGGCATTATCGGTCCCGATGATATCGGACACGGACATATGACGATGATGATTGAAGATTACTTAAATGGCTTTTTAACATCACGTGTTGAAGGAGCATATGACTTTGTTGATGTAAGAGATGTGGCAAAAGGCATAATCAGTGCAGCAGAAATTGGGCATATTGGTTCTTGTTACATTTTATCCGGTACACATATTACGTTAAACGAGCTCTTTGATAAGTTAAAAGATTTCTCAGGTAGAAAGAGAAAAATTCATGTTTTACCGAGATGGTTTGCTAAACTATCAGCACCTCTTGCTGAAGTTTATTATCGCTTAAGAGGATTACCTCCCATTTACTCAAAATATTCATTATACACACTTTCAAGTAATTCCCATTTTAGTTATGAGAAAGCTGGAAAAGAGTTAAATTATGTCGTGCGTCCAATCTATGAAACTTTAAAAGATACAGTAACATGGCTCGCTGATGTTAATCGTGTTAAAAGATTACGCATTAAAAATTTCATACAAGGACTAACCCCTTTAAAGAAAAAATCGAGATAACTTTCTCGATTTTTTTGTTATGAGAGTTTAAAGGTTTGAAAATCTTTTGGATCTTTAACTAACCAATAAGATTTACCATCATCTGTACGATCCATGAACCCATAATCAATTAAATATCTTCTGATCATCACATGATCATTCATCATTGGTTCTAAAATGGCATTAACTTCTTTTTCATGGTATATTTTATTCAACTCAAAATAGTGGATAACGATACATAAAATGATATATTTTCTTTTTTCTTTTGCTGGAATTCCTTTAAGTTTTAAGGGATACACATTTTCAACATATGTCTCCACAAATGCTTTAAAATCTTTTTCTGTTATTTCAAACATGATTAACACCTCAAGTTAATCATAGCATAGAAATGACTATTTATTTATTTTTTTTATATTTGATGGTACCAGTTATATGCTAATTTGATATCGTTTTCTGTCAGTTGATGGCCACTATTTAACCAATGATGTGTCGTATGAGCACCTCGTGAGATGAACATGTGATATAGGTTGTCCG
>JAVEQT010000051.1:0-10833 GCA_034007485.1 Acholeplasmataceae bacterium | reverse complement strand
TATCAAATTGTTGGATATAGACTTCTTCATCTATGGAAAGATCATCAGTTTCATAGATCAAGATACGCGTGATATCAAAGGCACGAAAGCTATCGATTGAAATTTTTGAAGTCATCACTGCACCAAAGGGATATATTAAACGATCAAAGTCTTTCCTTGCGTTCCAGTGCTGTCTAATTCTTGTTGGTAGATCTGTTGCTTTTCCTACATAGAGTTGTTTATAATCATCAACAATTAAAATGTAATAACCTGATTTACCGTAATATTTGGTTAGATCATTAATCTCAATAAAATCAGGATTATTTTTCTTAAATTTCGTGACTCCTCTTTTAAACGATATGCGAGAAAGCTGACTTAAATAAGCTAAATTGAATTCGTAGTTAAGTATGATGTCTTTATAAAGTGCATCACACCAAATTTCACTATAATGTCTACCCATGATATCATATGTTAAGTCAAAGGAATCAACAAACTGTTTTAAATCATCAGTCTTTTTAATTACATAATCTTCAAATTCTAAGCCTTGTGAATCTTCATCCCATGCTTTTTTTAATATGTGGATGTGATAATCTTCTGGTAATTTTTGATATTTTTCGATCTCTTTTGTGATATATTCAAGTCTTTCGGTTAAATAAAGTTTTTCTTTATACTTAGGAAGTGATGAAAGATAGTCTTTCATATTTCCAAAATACCAAAGAACCCATTTTTTGGGCATCATTTCATAATGATTGTCCGTAAACATGAATTCATCAAGTGTTGTTAGGGATGTTTTTCTGTTAATGACACAGTAATTTTCTTTGGTTAAGTGAAGACCGTTTTGTTTGCTGTTCATAACTTTTAATCCAAAGTGGTGCATAATAACCTCGCTATCATCAATCTTGGATATTTTTTTACTCATCATTAGTTTATATAAAATTTTGTTGATAATCAATAGTCGATTGCAATAATGATTGCATTAAAAATGAAGAAACGTATTCCCATTCATTTTTTCATCAATTTTCATCGCTAATAAACTTTATCAGGTGTGTCAGTCTATTATCTTCTAAAACTGTATTTTTTATCATTTGATAAATGAGATTATAACCCATTTGATTTGGATGAACACCATCAGATGAAATGTAATCATTGTAGTTTTCTTGATGTAGTAAATGCGTTCTAATATCAATTAATATACAGTCATGTGTGTATGCTACTTTTGAGATGACATGACTATAGGCTTCATGATGTCTTGAGATCATTTCAACATCTTGGTTGAAAAATTGCATTATCCTTTCAGCGTTTCCAACTTTTTTGATTATTTCATCAAAATAGCGTTTCGATAGTAATGGGACGGTTGTGAAAAGAATCACGCTGATGTTTTTTGATTTCAGATATAACACATAATCTGTTAAAAGTTTCTCAAATAAAGCTATTGGTGTTTTAGACTCATGATGTTCACAAGGTGCATCTACTACCTTTTTCCAATCATAGTCTGCATCATTACCTCCTACAGCAATCACACAATAATTCTTTTCTGATACATCAAGTTGTTCTATCGCATGAAGGATAATCTTTTTATCGTGTAAACGCTTAAGTGTTTGACCATATACAGAATAATTTTGAATATGGATTCCGAAGTTATTTTTTAATGTATTAACAATCGGTTGTTTGGTTAATGTCAATGTTTGATTCTGATAAGTGATTCCTTTAGCAATCGAATCACCAAATAATAAAGTTGCCATAGTAACCTCCCTCTTGATAAAACCATTATAATAAAAAAAATACTACATAGCTCTCTCGTGATGATGATTCATCATCTACAGGAAAAAGTAGCTGTGTAGAATTTTTGATATTGTTCTCTACTCATAGTAGAAATGGCTTAAAAATAAGTCATTTATTATATAAAAGAGCGATTATTTATAATGCCTTAATCGATGTTAGGTTATCTTTAATAAGATCTCCCGATTTCTTTAATTTCTCATTTTCACTCGCATCTAAGTTTAACTTAACAACATGGTGAACACCTTCACGATTTAAGACAGCAGGTAAACCGATGTAAATACCTGATGCTTCCGGGTATATACCATCATTATAAACAGATATAGGTAAGATTCTATTTTCGTTATTGAAGATGGCTAAAGTGATTCTTACTAATGCCATACCAATACCATAATAGGTTGCTTTCTTTCGTCTAATAATTTCATAAGCTGAGTGCTTCACTTTGTATGCGATACTCTCTAAATCAGAAAACTTAATTTGATGCATACTTTCAACAACATCTTTAAATGGTTTTCCTCCAACATTTGCATTTGACCAACATACGAATTCACTATCACCATGTTCACCTAAAATATAAGCATGAATATTTCTTACATCAATACCGATATATGAACTGATCTCAAATCTAAGTCTTGCTGTATCTAAAGATGTACCAGATCCAATGACACGTGAAGAGGGTAAACCTGATTCCTTCCATACAATATACGTTAAGATATCAACCGGATTTGTAGCAACCAGTATCATACCATTAAAGCCTGCATGCATTAAGTTTTTAACAACTGATCTCATAATGTTGGCATTACGATTGAGTAAGTCGAGTCTTGTTTCGCCTTCTTTTTGATTCACACCCGCTGTAATAACAACTAATCCAGCATCTTTTGCATCTTCATAAGATCCAGATTTTATCACCATCTTGCGTGGAGCAAATGCTAATCCATGATTAAGATCCATCGCTTCGCCTTCTGCTTTTGATGAATCAACATCAATTAAAACAATTTCTTCAACTATACCTTGGTTAACAAGTGCATAAGCATAGCTCATACCAACAAACCCAGTACCAATGATAACAACTTTAGAACGTTCCATATAATCACTCCTCACATTCATTTTATGCTTTTATAACACTTGAAACAAATAAAACACAAAAGATATGTATATGCTTTTAAAACATAAAGAAAAGAACACAGAAAAAATGTGTTCTTATTCACGTTGCTTTAACAAATAGTGTACATAATATACTTCAATTTGGTGATACCAACTTCAAACAAATCATCACTTTTCGTTTGAAAAGTCTACGAAAAAGCTTCGAGATATTCAAAAACGAATGGATAGTATAAAGGTTTTGGTTCATGCTCATTGATCAACAACATTGATTTGTTAATAGAGAAACTCAAAAACATCTCAAATATCTTTTGATGTTTATCCTGAGGTGCATCGTCTCTTGCATCAATAGTTAGTCACCTAAAATCTTCCAATAATAACTTGATCTTCTGAAAGAATACCCGCAGCAACCAATGCTCTTTGGAATGATGTTGATTCTCTTGACATACGAACAGTAGCACCAGCAATGGTATCAAATGAGTCTTGTACTGTCTTAGTACCACCCGCTTGAATATCGATACCAAACTGATTGTTCTCATTAATACCTAAAGCATATCTTTCGATATTCCAGTCAATCAGTGAATCCAATTCTGTGGCATTTAATCCAATTAAAACGTCAGCAATTGCTTCGTAGTTACCCTTCCAACCTCCAAGACCAAAGTAACCATAATTAGCTGCTTTTTCTTGTGGTTGATTAGAAACGAATGAAATACCAAGCGCTTCAAGTAATTGTTTTACTGTTGAGTCTTGCGTAATACCTTCAAAAACGCCTGTATCTGTTAAGACATGTGAGAATGCATGAACATTAAACACATTTTTCGTTGCATAGTTGTCCCATGATGTTGGTTTAATAAGACCATATGATGAAACACGTGTTGTTGGTACACTTAATGCATTACTAACATGGAGTTCAGAGATCTTTTTAGAGTAATCAAAACCTGCCTCCAATTTGGTTTCAAACAAAAAGCGTGTGACAGGATCTGCAATAGCAAGAGCGACCACACCATCACTACTTACACCATAGGCATAAAAACTCATAAATTCAGGTGTTGTTATGGTAAACATGGACGACCCCTTTGTATACGTTTCCCCAACGAGTGCTTGCGATGGTGTAACGGAATAATCAATTGAGACTGTTGATGTTTGATCTAAACGAGACATCCAAACATCGTTTTTCTTAACTTTGAAATCCATTTCAAAATCAACAATAATGCCATCTTTATCAAGCGTCATTGTGGACATAATGTATTGTGTGGAATCTTCAAATAGAACACCACTCGATTCGCCAGCCCATGAATAACCTATATACACACCTGAATAACCAGGATCTTCTTTGCACGCAAACATAACACTAAGTAAAACAATCACCATAAATGATAATACAATTTTCTTCATTTTTAATCCTCCTATATTGGTTTGATGACTGCTTAAGTATAGCATATACTATTTTGAGGTTCAAATAAAGTTATAAGACTTTATAAATAGCGTTATAAAGAGATAAACAAAGCATAACGAATATAAATAACCTATTACTATATAAAGATTTTTTGAAAATGATACAGATCTTTTAATTATTTATCACTAGAAATTCCTTTGCGATGGAATCATCAAAAATTAAGTGAGAAATAAAAAATACCTCCTTGGTGATACTTTGATTAATTCCTCTAAAAAATAAGGTGATAGAGTTTTCAAATAAAAACTCTACCACCTATAGAATGACATATACCTACAATCATTTTATTGAAATCTTATCGTCACTTGAGTTCCTTGATGCATTTGACTTTCAATCTGATATTCTCCAGATATTTTTTTTAGTATTTCTTTAATCATTTGATACCCAATCCCACTTCCTTTTTCATTAAGTTCAATGGCTTCTTTTGCACGATAAGGTCCTTCGTGAATGCGTTTGATCGTCTCATTAGACATTCCGATGCCATGATCTTTAATGATAAGCGTTTTATCATTTTGAACTATTTGAATAACTACACTAGAATTAGGATGTGAATAATAAAAAGCATTAAAGATTAAATGTGAAATTAAACGTTCCAAATCTCGATCTGATATCAATAGATGCAATGATTCCAAGTAAGCTTCTATTTTTATGTTCTTACTTTCAAATATCTCGTGATACTGATGAATATAGGCTTGAATAAATATCGAGATATCTTGTTGATAAGGCAGATTGACATATTCAGCTTCAATAAACTCAGGTATTAAGTCAGAAATCTTCATCGTTTCTTCCTTAATCTCATTGAATATATCATCAGATGGTTTTAGTGTGTGACTGAGCATTGCATCTGTGTAGATTTGAATGACAGAAAGTGGTGTTTTGATATCATGTGCTAAGCTTTTAATATGGCTTTCATAGATAAGTTTTTGTTTGTCTCTTTGATCGCTATGAGATAGAAGTTTTTGCTGCAATTGATTCATCTCAATATAATTAATCTTTGCATCACGTTGTCCCATGTGATTTAAATCATTGTTCATCTTGACATTCTCTTTTCTCAAAAAGCGATGCATCATTGAAATACCTATAGCAAACAATGACAATGAAGCAATATTAAGCCAAATAAAACCATAAAACATATCTTTTCCTAAAAGGGATGACTCAAAACTGATTGCTAAATATCCCACCAAAGAGTCCTCATAATAAACTTCTTCAAAATGTGACAACAGATCATTTACATCATTCGTATAAAGTGTCATTAAAGCATTATCTTTATAATGGATGATGACATCATTGATATGGGTATAATGCTCAAGATATACTTCGAGCATGTGATAGTCTTCTTCTGTAGATAGATGCGCAGTCATGTTGTATAGCGCATCGTATTGTCTATTGATTTCATTTTGAAATTGTGCGTTTGTGAAAAAATAAAAGAGAATGTTAAGTAAAAAAATCGTTGATAAAAATAGAATCAGGATATATTTGAAAATTTGATGTTTCAATAAGTTTCGTATACTATTCATCCAAATCACCTACAAATTGATATCCGACACCATAATGTGTTTTGATATACGACTTTTCGAGATGACTATCAATTTTCTTTCGTATGTTTTTGATAAAAACATCAATAACTCGATCATACGCTTCACTATCTATAAAACATGATTCAATAATCATATCTCTGGTAAAAACAATTTGAGGATGACTCATCAGATGAAATAAAACATCATATTCGTATTTTGTTAAGTTAATCAACTGCCCTTTAACAAACACCTCTCTACTCAATGCAACAATCTTGAGATGACCATGATTGAATGAATACACTGTTGGTTGATGAATGGATATTCGTTTATTCACATTGTGAAGTTTTGCCATTACTTCATCGATAGAAAAAGGTTTGGTAATATAATCATCAGCACCAATTTTGATGACATCAATGCGATCTTTAACATCGATTTTTGCTGATAAGACGATAATATAAACATCACTAACTTCCCTAATATGTTGAATCAACGCTTCACCTTGCATATGTGGCAACATTAAGTCGAGTAGAATTACATCAAAATTCTCATACTTAATAGCTTCTATGGCATGTTCAGCATCAAAAACTTGCTTTGCTTTATGACCATCATTACGCAAAAACATTGCCAGTAAATGATTGATTTTTGGGTAATCTTCAACAATTAATACATTCACATATCCCACATCCTATGGCTTTATTATACATCAAAGTAAAAGGTGAGAAGCTTTACTCACCTTCATCTTAAAATATGATATTAAGTATTAAAAAACAATATCATCTATCAGTTGTTGTTTGATGACATGAATGCCATCAACAACATCTTCAACTGTTAATGTTTCTGAAACCAAATTTTTTATAGCTTCAGCAAATTTAAGGTCAAGTAAATCTTGTTGTTCAGCAGATGAATGTAAGTAATACCACGCATATGTTTGGTAACCCACATCAAATCCACAAGAGCCATAGGCTTGTGTTCTTTGTCCCATCATTCCATAACCTCTTTGATTATAGTTAATATCAATGTCAGAGATCACTGTACCTTTTATTTGATCCACAATGACGATTACCTCATCGATTTCTTTTTCCTGGATATTTTCACTAAGAAGTAACGTAGCAAACAATGTGTCAACAACTTCTTGTTGCTCAAAAGATAAATGAAGATAGATTAACTCATAAGATGAATCATCGAAAAGATTCATCGTAGAATAATCAATAGAAATTGATAGACTAGCCGTCTTTTCATAAGCATAAGTTTTAATTAAGTGACTTGTTAATATACCAATTGATAACAAGATTAAACCGATTGAAATGATATATATACTCTTTTTCATCATGATTTCTCCTTAATTTTCTCGAGTAATGCTTCATACTCATCAATTGTGATTTCACCCTTAGCTAGTCTTGTTTTCAAGGCTTCAACCGCTTTTTCCATATGATATTCTTCACGATAGTTTAATCCATTAAACAAGAAGTAAATGATAACTATCCAAAAAATCCCCATAGCAATCATCCCAAAGGGCATGCCCCATCCACCAATCATATGATTGTAATAGGGATAATCGTTTTGGTTAAACCAACGTGTAGATCCATACCACATCACTAATGATGCAATAATGATAAAACCTAAGATAATACCTAATAAGATTACACCTTTTTGTTTTCTCATAACCTATCCTCCTCTATGTCATTTCCCATTCAATCCTTATATCCTTCTTGAACATCACTTAGGATACATGTATATTCTAACAAATGAATGTGAATAGAAAATGAACACTAAAAACAAAATGCCTAGAACTGTCATATCACTTCTAAGCATTCATTAGATCATTCATCATCAATGGTAGTTAAGTATTCTCCATGATATCCTGTTTGTGCGATTGCTTTTTCATATATGATATGATCTACATTTTTTTCTTCGATGAATATTTTAGCAATACGTGTGGCTAAATCAATATCAACATCAACTGCACCTTTATCCTTGATTGCATTTGAGATACGGTTGATGCAACCGATACAATGTATATCTCCAATTTTAAATATGAGTGTTGGCATCATAATCTCCTTTTATGTCTATCATAGACAAACAATGTGAATATCCTATGAATGAACGAATGTTTATGAAATAATCTATTGATCAATAAAGATAACCCAACCACACAACGATGGTTGGGTTACTTAATCAGTTTTAATGATTTAGCTTTATTTAATGCTTCCACACGATTTTTAACACCAAGCTTCGCTAAGATATGATTGATATGCCATTTGACTGTTCCTTCACTGATAAATAAAATGTTACTGATCTCACCATTACTTTTACCCTGATTGATTAAATCGAGGATGTCTAATTCTCGATTCGTTAATGCATCGATGTCATCGAGTTTAGGGGCTCTCTTGTAGATCGTTGGATCGAGTTTTCTAATCAATGACTCACATTGATACGGATATAAGAAAAAAGGTGCTCTAAGCTGTTTTTTATGATACATTTCAATCGCTTCTTCTAAAATAACTTTCGCTTTTTGGACATCGTTTTTCACATAATAGTATTCACCTAAATGAAGTAAAGCGGTTTGAAGGCTCATCAAATCACCAGCATACCGATAACTTTCGATATAGCTGATGAGCGGTTCAAAGAAATCGATGTGACAACCTTCAGTTAGACATAAATGAAGAATACTTTCAAGTGTTAATGGACGCATCTTCTTTTCACTTAATACAATGTTTTCTAATCTTTCGATCTCAGCTTGTTTTGTTGGATGATTACTCATGATCTTCCCGTAAGTGATGACCATTTGCATCACTTCCATATGGGTGTGTTCAAAAAGAGTAATCGTTTTATTTACAAATGCTTTTAAGCTGTCTTGATCGTTTAATAAAATATAGGCCTTCATATAATAGATCTCTAGGTTCCCATGCATATGCACTAAACCCATGTGATCGATGGCACGATAAGCACGATCTAAGCAATCAAGTGCTAAAGATGGTTTATTCATCATAACATGAGCAGCACCTAAAGGCATACAGATGACTTCCCAGTACATCTTTTCAATAGATTGAAATGATGAGGTAAGCATTAAAGTATGCTCAGCCTTTTCTATGACATGATCAAACTGAGCTAAACATATATAATTAAAGAGTGCATTACTTAAAGCTACTGATGCTTGAAAATAGATTTTCTCTTTGAAGAAAAGCTCAAAAGACTGTTCAAAATAGGATGCAGCATCTCTGATTTGATCTTTTAAAAAGATTAAATTGGCATGAACAGAAAATGCATATGCTTTATAAAAACCTTTGTCTTGTGATACATAGTGTAAAGCTTCTAAGCTTAACTTAATTCGTTCATCTAATGTACCAAATATTTTAGATAAGGCTTTAAGATCTAAATACAAGCCTTTCATCACATCATTGAGTTGATTAAAATCAACATGCATGACAAGATTATAGTGCGCCATGAAGTCACCACTTAAAAAAGCAAGCCACGCTAAAACGACTTGATTACTTGGTTCTTGAACAGGAACATTTTTTAAACGTTTATAGTATTCAGCGATATAGGGAGAATCAAAAAAACGAACCGTATTGTTCATCATCATCTCTTCGATTTTCGTGATATCTTCTGCCTTTATCACATTGTCTAAGGAGTGTAGAAATGGATCCATTTGAACGCATCCTCTCTTCATATAAATTCATTATATCACGTGAATTATTGTTGTTTTTTGATTATTTACATATTTTTACATTCAATAAATAAACAACCTAACTTCTAACCTAACTTGGGTTAGGTTTAAATCAATAGATCCTTTGTTAAAATAATTTTGAAATGAACTTAAACTATTGATTCATTAAAGGAGAAATCACTTATGGACTATAACAAACAGATGTATCTAAATCTATTGATCTCAAAAAAACAATTAGATTTAATCATCTATGATTTAAAACTTGATTATGATTTAGCTTTTGAAACAAGACATGTCGTTAGAGGTATATGCCTTAAAGATGATAAAATTCTTGTTGTCCATCCCAAGGATGAACTCATCTATGGTATTCCTGGTGGTGGTATTGAAGGTGATGAATCACATCTCCAAGCACTCGAAAGAGAAATGCATGAGGAAGTTGGAGCAAAAAGTATCAAAATCATCTCATATATGGGTCAGATGGTAACCTATCGTAAAAAGTTTGATACTGATACAAATTTTAAACCCATTCATTATTTATATATCGTAGACATCTTAGAACAAGGTGATCAACACTTAATTGATTATGAACAAAATATTGGATTAAACTATATTTATATACCCATAGATGAAGTTATAAAGAGAAATGAGATAGCATTAAAACATAGAGATCAAGCGTATCTTGATTTCTATACGAATCAAACCGTCTTATTCAAGATTATCAAAGATTACTACATGAATGACTAAAGATATAAAAACCAGAGCATATGGATATGTTCTGGTTTTCTTTAATATCTTATGTTTCAATAAGATTTATGCTTCTTCCTTTTCGTCTACTTCATCATCTAAATCATCGATGTCATCATCTTCATCGTCTTCTTCATCATGTGCTTCTGAAGAAGCTTTCTTAATCAATTCATCAAAGATTTTTTTAACTTGGGCAGAATCTAAGAAAGGAATACATACGCTTGGGTTGAACCCTTCAATTTCACCTTTTTCAGCTGCTTCATAAAGTTTTTGAACTTTTTCTCTACTCATAAAAGGAATAGCTGTCTTTAAATTTGCAGCATCTTTCTTTTCAATCAGTAAATCAACGATTTCATCCATGTTTTCTCTTCCTAAAAAGGGTAGAATCATCATTAATTTAACACCTTGAATCTCTTTATTAATCACTTGAAAAGCTAATTTCTTTAAATCTTCTTTGTCCATAAACGGTAATAAATGCGTATACTTCATACTTCATTTTCTCCTTTTCTTATTTTCTTGAAATATGGGTTCTTGTGACTGAATAATCATCACTCACCATCATTTTTTCTTCAGTAGACATCATGTCATAAATC
>JAVEQT010000050.1:8922-10971 GCA_034007485.1 Acholeplasmataceae bacterium | reverse complement strand
TTTGATGACATTATTGAACACTGTGGTGTGAGGGTTGTGGTGATTTAAGTGGATATTACAAAATTACAAGTATGGTATAAGAAAAATCACAGAAAATTAAGCTTTCGTGAAACAAACAATCCCTATTATATTTGGGTGAGTGAAATCATGCTTCAACAAACACAAGTTGACACAGTTTTACCTTATTTCGATAAGTTTATTGAAACTTTTCCAACGGTTCAACATCTCGCACAAGTAGATGAAGAAAGATTGATCAAGCAGGTTGAAGGTTTAGGTTATTATAGAAGATTTAGAAATATGCACCTTGCTGCAAAAAAAATCGTTGAAGAACATCGAGGTGTTTTCCCAACATCATATGATGACATCATCAAACTTCCAGGAATCGGTAGTTACACAGCTGGAGCGATTATGTCAATTGCTTATCATCAACCCTATAGTGCGCTTGATGGCAATGTGATTCGTGTGCTATCTCGATTTTTAGCTGATGATCGAGACATGCGTCTTGACAAGCATAAAAAAGCATTAAATCAACTAAATCAAAGTTATATTGAAAAGGCTGAACCACATATTTATACTCAAGCAATGATGGAATTAGGTGCGACAGTTTGTAAACCTAAGAATCCGATATGTGAGAACTGTCCTTTAGCAGAGCACTGTGTTGCTTTTGCCACACATAAACAGCATGAATTTCCCGTTTTATCGAAGCTTAAAAGTCCTAAGAATATCATGTATAAAACTTTGATTATTCATGATGGGAATTATGTTTATCTTCGAAAAAGAGATGAAGAGTTACTTAAAGGTATGTATGAGTATCCTCAATTTGAAGAAGAGAGTATTTTTTCAATTGAAGACATATTGAAAGAACAAGGAATCACAGTCGTTATTGAACCACAAAGCGAAAATTATCAGCACATTTTTAGTCATCAAAAGTGGTTGATGGATGTTCATCATGCGAGATACATTGAAGGAAACATCAAAGATTGGATCAAAATAAAAGCCACTGAGATCGATCAGATCCCAATGGCGGTTGCACATCGCAAAATTAAACGGTAAACCTATGTATTTACTTGGGTTTTATCTTCGGTAAGGCAAAGCAAACCCCACGACAGCTAAAATAGGAATGGGAAGTAAAAAGAGCAGCCAGTCATAAGGATGTACGATAATTAAAAATGATAGAAGACTAACTGATATAGTGAGACACCCAACAAAAAATAAAATGAGTAGTTTTCTCTTTGAAATAATTGCAAATACTAAGAAAACGATCATTGAAGCGGGTAACGCAGATATAAACGTTAACCACAATTTATCGCGTACCTGAAGAACTAAGAATAAGATGACGAAAACAAAGATAGCAAGTAGCCAAACTGTTGAAACGATAAGAAATGAGAGCTTGATCAGATATGGTTTTTGTTCACGTTGTTTTGAAATCTTTTCAATGTTTTCTGGTTCGTTATAGAGGAGTTCATCGAGTGTAAGGTGAAACAAAAAAGCTATCTCTCCAATCGTTTGAACATCGGGTAAAGATTCCCCGCGTTCCCACTTGGATACCGCTTTATCGCTATAACTTAATTTTTCAGCTAATGATTGTTGTGTGTATCCATGCTGTTTTCTTAAACGTATTAAGTTGTCCATAAAATGCATTTTTCTAGTTTCCATGGCCATATTATACCATTTTTTATGAAAAAACAACCACATTCTACTGATAGTAGAGAAAGATTTCTATAACTCTACTGCTTGAAATCTAAGAGTAGAAGGATTCATAGAACGGGTAGAGTTATAAAAGACATAAGTCATTTTATAATAATAGTGAACACAAATTGAAATGAAAAGAGGATTCATAATGCAAACGAAAACGATAAGTGATTATGTATTGTTCACAGATTCATGCAGTGATTTAAGTCCACAATTGATTAAAGAAATGGATTTACACGTCATTCCATTATCCGTTGATCTCGAAGGAAAAACATATTTTAATTATCCCGATGAAAGAGAAATTTCATTTGTTAAATTTTATGAGCATTTAAGAAACAAAGTTGTTGCAAAAACATC
>JAVEQT010000050.1:0-8822 GCA_034007485.1 Acholeplasmataceae bacterium | reverse complement strand
ATATTCTTCCAAGGATTTAAACGATAAAAAAAACGGGATTGCCTCATGGGCAGTCCCTTTTAGTTAAAGAATTCAAGAAAACCTTTATTTTTCCTTAGAACCAAGAAAAGTGGAAGACCTAATAGATAAAGTACAGCAAATTCACCTATGAATACGGTTGTCATCGTAATATAAAGTGGTCCTGATAAATAAACATAAGTTAAGATTAAACCTACGATAATCCCATTAAAAATAGCTGGAAATATCATCGCAATAAAAGGTTTTTTTCTAAGATACCACATGCTTAATCCAGCAAGTGCTGTAGCCATAGAACCAAAGATGATATCAAATACATCAGCACCGTAAATTAAACTTGAAATAAAACATCCAACTGTCAATCCAACGATCGATTTTTTATCAAAGAAAACAAAAATCATTAAGACTTCTGCAATTCTAAATTGCACAAGCCCAAAACTTGCAAAACTCAAGACATAAACCAAGACTGCGTAAGCTGCAGCTATCATGGTTTGTCTAGCCAAATCATGTGTTGACCAATTTTTCAATTTTCTAATCTCCCTGTTTTTATTGTTTAAGCTGGTTTCCTAGGGTACAGCTTCATAAATTACTTTCCTATTTTAGCAAATTCATGCTATAATTACAAGGTAAAGGATGAGATTATGAGTATAAAATTTGAAGTGTTGCATGTCTGTAAGCAAAGTGGTGCACGTTTAGGTTTGCTAACCACACCTCATGGGGTTTTTGAAACGCCTTTTTTTATGCCTGTAGGTACACAAGCAACTGTAAAAACATTAACTCCTGAAGAGGTTAAAGAAGTCTCTGAAGGCTTAATTTTAGGAAATACCTATCACTTATGGTTACAGCCTGGAGCTGATATTGTTGAAGCTCATGGTGGAATCAGAGGTTTTATGCAATGGGATGGTGCCCTTTTAACTGATAGTGGTGGCTTCCAAGTTTTTTCATTAACTGATATGAGAAAAATCACTGAAGAAGGTGTTCATTTTAAACATCATAAAAATGGCTCAGCTCTTTTCATGTCACCCGAAGACTCCATTCGCATTCAAGAACAACTTGGTGCAGATATTATTATGAGTTTTGATGAATGTCCTCCTCCTTATGAATCTGATGATTACATGAAAAAATCAGTTGAACGAACCTTAAGATGGGCAAAAAGAGGTAAGGATGCACTTCAAACAGATCAAGCACTTTTTGGTATTGTACAGGGAGGACTTAACAAAGAACTTCGAAGACATTCTGCTGAAGAGTTGATGAAAATGGATTTCCCTGGTTATTCTATCGGTGGACTTTCTGTTGGTGAAACAAAGCACGAAATGTATGAAGTAACCCAATTTTTAAATCCGATTTTACCGTTTGATAAACCGAGATATCTCATGGGTGTAGGTGCACCAGATGATTTAGTAGAAAATGTGATTAACGGGATTGATATGTTTGATTGTGTCTTGCCAACACGAATCGCTAGACATGGGACAGCACTCACAACTGAAGGAAAAATCGTGATCAAAAATCAGACATATGAGAAAGACATGAGACCACTTGACCCAGGATTAGAGACTTATGTATCCAAATATACAAGGTCTTATATCAGACATCTTTTTAAAGGTGACGAGATCTTAAGCATGCGTCTTGTCACATATCAAAATTTGGCTTATTTAAAGCATTTAATGAACGAAATTAGACAAGCTATTAAAGAGGATCGACTCTTAGATTTTAGAGATGAAATGAAGAAAAAAACGAATTATTTCAAAACGAGATAATAGACCTTTAATTTAATTAAAAACTATTGTAAAATAGATGTAGTGCTAACAGGAGGTATACATATGGTATTTGGAGAATCTGAAAATTTCAATCAGAAACCTATCATCAAGGTTATTGGTGTTGGTGGAGGCGGTGGGAATGCTATTAATCGCATGATTGAAAACGACGTCAAGGGCGTCGAATTTGTTGCTATGAATACGGATGCTCAAGTACTTAAAGTTTCTAAAGCAGAAACACGTGTACAACTTGGGAAGTATTTAACACGTGGTCTTGGTGCAGGTGCTAAACAAGAAATTGGTAAAAAAGCAGCTGAAGAGTCCATTGAAGAAATTGAAGATGTATTAAAAAATGCAGATATGGTTTTCATCACAGCAGGTATGGGTGGTGGAACTGGAACTGGTGCAGCACCCATTATTGCTAAACGCGCAAAAGAAATGGGATGTTTAACCATTGGTATTGTCACAAAACCATTTGCTTTTGAAGGTCCAGCTCGTATGCAAGCTGCGATTTATGGTTTAGAAGAATTAAAACCTCATGTCGATACATTAATCGTCATTCCAAATGAACGTTTACTCGCTATTTCGGGACCTACAACACAACTTTTAGATGCCTTTAGGGAATCAGATAATGTTCTTCGTCAAGGTGTTCAAGGGATTGCTGAAATTATTGCTATTCCTGGACTGATTAATGTTGACTTTGCGGACGTTAGAACTGTCATGGAAAATAAAGGTACTGCACTGATGGGTATCGGTATAGCATCAGGTGAAAATCGTGCGATTGAAGCTGCAAGAAAAGCAATCCATTCAAAATTACTAGAAGTATCCATTGATGGTGCAACAGATGCCATTGTCAATATTACTTCTGGAACTAACATCACACTTTTTGAAACTGAACAAGCGTTATCAGAAATTAGAAATGCGACGGATCGTGATTTAAATATCATCTATGGAACAACCGTTAATCAAGATTTAGATGACGAACTGATTGTTACCGTTATTGCTACAGGTTATGAACTGAAAGCAAAAGATTCAACAATTGAAAATCTAGCTTCTGAAATCTTTAACAAGAGTTCTGATGAACAGTTGAAACTCACACGTTCTGGTTTAAGAAATCAATCGTATGAAGAAGATGAAGATGATATGACACATGAACCGAGTGAAGGTAAAAAGAGAAACCTGCCTTCATGGTTAGTTAAAAAAGGAAAATTTTAAAAGGCCTTGTGCCTTTTTTACTGAAAGGAACATCATTTATGTTAAAAGCAGGAATTGTGGGACTACCTAACGTTGGTAAATCCACATTATTTAATGCCATCACGAAAGCGGAAGCTCTAGCGGCAAATTATCCATTTGCTACCATCGATCCCAACGTAGGTATCGTTTATGTTCAAGATCCACGCCTTGATGTGCTTGAAAAAATCTATAAACCGAAAAAAGTTGTACCAACTGCCTATGAATTCATCGATATTGCAGGTCTCGTCAGAGGTGCTTCAAAAGGTGAAGGATTAGGTAATCAATTTTTATCGCATATTCGTGAAGTTGACGCAATCTGCCAAGTTGTACGCTGTTTTGAAGATGGCAACATCACCCATGTTGAAGGTGATATCGATCCAATCCGAGATGTTGAAACGATTGAGATTGAACTCAGTTTAGCTGATATGGAACAAATCGAAAAACGTATTGTTCGCCTCGAAAAGAAAGCTAAAGCAAAAGTTAAAGAAGCTCAGGAAGAATATGATGTTTTAAAAAGAATTAAAGATGGACTTGATCAAGGTATTTCACCAAGAAGTATGGATTTTTCTGATGAAGAAATCAAGCTTGTAAAGAATTTTAGTTTGCTTACCATGAAACCTATGATTTACATCGCCAATGTTGCAGAAGCTGATTTACATGAACCAATGTCTAATAAGCATTATGTCAATTTGCTCGATTATGCACATAAAAATCATACCGAAGTCATTTTAATCTCAGCACAAGTTGAGATGGAAATTGCATCTTTAGAACCTGAAGAACAACGTCATTTCTTAGAAGCCTATGGACTAAAAAAATCAGGTTTAAACGAAGTGATTGAAAAATCGTACCAACTTCTAGGACTCAATACCTATTTCACAGCAGGTGAACCTGAAGTGAGAGCTTGGACATTTAAAAAAGGCATGAAAGCACCTCAATGTGCGGGTATTATCCATTCTGATTTCGAGCGTGGTTTTATTAAAGCTGAAACGTTAGCTTATAGTGATTTGATGATTTATAAAACGCCACAAGTCGCTAAAGAAAACGGGAAAGTTCGTCTTGAAGGAAAAGATTACATCGTTCAAGATGGCGATATCATGCTTTTCAGGTTTAACGTCTAATGTTTTACCCTGGGGTTGTAACCATCTGTGCATCAAAGTATTTTACAACGATACAGATGAGAAAATTATATGATTTAGGCGTTCGTCATTTTGGAGAAAATCGTGTTTTTGATATGTTAGATAAAATGAATCAATGTCGCGATTTAGAGATCACATGGCATTTTATTGGACATTTACAATCCAACAAAGTAAAAGAAATGATTAATACCATCGACTATCTTCATACGCTTGACCGTCTATCGGTTGCTGAAGCAATTCAAAAATATGCAAACCAACCAGTCAAATGCTTTGTCCAAGTCAATTTAACTGAAGAAGAGCAGAAAAGTGGCATTTCTCCCGAAAAATTAGATGAATTTCTTATAGAAATTAAAAAATATGATAAAATAAACATAGTCGGTTTGATGACCATTGGTAAAGATCAAGATGAAAAAAAGACAGAAGAAGCATTCATGATGCTTGATCAACTTGCTAAAAAACATGAACTTCCATATACATCAATGGGGATGTCAAACGATTACCAACTTGCATTAAAACATCATGCAACACATTTACGTATTGGAAGTCATTTCAAGACGATGCTTGACTAGGAGGGACTATGGGACTATTTTCAGTGAATAAGAAGAAAAAAGAAAAAGTTGTTGAAGAAAAAGTTGTCTCAAAATCTGATCAAATCGTTTTTGAAAAACTTTCATCAGATGACGATCTCTATTTAACTGGTTTAGCGGATAAATTGATGAGTGGTATGCCACTGATCTTGAATTTCGAATTTCTAGATATTGACCAAGCGAATAAAGCAATTGCTTTTTTCTCAGGTATTGTCTACGCTATCAAAGGTGAGATTGTCAATATTCAAGAAAAAGTATTTATGTTTGCTACCAAAGATGTTTATGATGATGGTACTATGGACGACTTTCTAAAGGAAATTGTTGAATAACAAGTAAAGATTGCAATGAGAAGGACACGCAAACGATGAATGCATCAAGCGAACTGGGGACGGTGTAAGCCCAGCTGCCACTTCATGGGGAGTATCACCTTTGAGCAAATATCAAATTGAGTGCCAGAATGATTCTGGAACTAAGGTGGTACCGCGGAAGATTTTTTCGTCCTTAGCAATAGGGACTTTTATTTTTATAAAGGAGAGACATAACATGGATTACAAAGACACATTATTAATGCCTAAAACTGAGTTTCAAATGCGAGGTAATTTAGGTGTAAGAGAGATTGAATTTCAAAAAAGATGGGATGATATGCATCTTTATGACAAGGTTCTAAACAAAAACAAAGATCAAAAACCATTTATTTTACACGATGGGCCCCCATATGCTAATGGCGACATCCATATTGGACATGCCTTAAATAAAATCTTAAAGGATTTTGTTTTGCGTTATCAAACCATGAAAGGACATTATGTTCCTTATATTCCAGGATGGGATACACATGGACTTCCCATTGAAACTGCACTGACTAAAAAAGGTGTTAATCGTAAAGAAATTTCACTTGTTGAATACCGCAAGTTATGTAAAGCATATGCTGAAGAACAAGTAAATAAACAAAAAACACAATTTCAAAGATTAGGTATTTTGGGTGAATGGGAAAATCCTTACATCACGTATACACATGAGTTTGAAGCTGAACAAATCAGAGTTTTCGCAAAAATGGTAGAAAGAGGTTTAGTCTATAAAGGGCTGAAGCCTGTTTACTGGTCACCATCTTCAGAATCAGCGCTAGCTGAAGCTGAAATCGAGTACCAGGATAAACAATCGATTTCTATTTATGTTAAATTTCCATCAGTGGAACAAGAAGGCTTGTTAAAAGATGCGTTTTTCATTATTTGGACAACAACGCCTTGGACGCTTCCAGCTAATCTTGCGATCTCTGTCCATCCACGTTTTAATTATGTGGTAGCCTTAGTTAACGGTGAAAAATACGTGGTTGCTGAAACATTACTCAATGAATTAAAACGTATTTTGAATTGGGAAAATGTCGAGGTTCTTGGCATGATTAAAGGTGCTGATCTCGAGTTAAAACACTATAAGCATCCGCTTTATGATCGTTTATCACCTATTATCGTTGGCGAACACGTTACAGATACCGATGGTACAGGTTTAGTTCATACAGCTCCAGGACATGGTGAAGATGATTATCGTGTGGGTAAAAATTATCAACTTGACATCTTATGCCCTGTCGATGATCGTGGGTATATGACAGAAGAGGCAGGTCCGTTTGCTGGTATGTATTATGAAGTTGCTAATGAAGCGATTGTTAAAGCTTTAGAAGAACATAACCTTTTATTAAGAAGCGAAAAGTTTACACATTCATACCCTCATGACTGGCGTACGAAAAAGCCTGTTATTTTCCGTGCGACTCCTCAGTGGTTTGCATCCATTGAAAAGTTGAAACAAGAACTTCTTGATGAGGTTAAAAAGGTTGATTGGCTGCCTTTATGGGGTGAAGTCAGAATTTCAAATATGATTTCTGGTCGTGAAGATTGGTGTATTTCACGTCAGCGTGCATGGGGTGTTCCAATCCCTGTCTTTTATGCTGAAAACAACGAAGCTATCTTGGATAAAGACGTCTTAAGACATGTTGCTGAACTCTTTAGAGAACACGGTTCAGACATTTGGTATGAAAGAGAAGCTACTGATTTACTCCCTCAAGGATTTACACATCCAGGTTCTCCCAATGGCGTGTTTAGAAAAGAAACAGACATCATGGATGTTTGGTTCGATTCTGGTACATCACATTCTGTTTTGCAAACACGCGGGTTACCCTACCCATCTGATCTCTATTTAGAAGGTTCAGATCAGTATCGTGGATGGTTTAACTCTTCATTGATCACTGGCGTTTCAGCGTTCAATCAAGCACCGTATAAAAAAGTCGTTTCACATGGATTTGTTTTAGATGGTCAAGGTCGTAAAATGAGTAAATCACTTGGTAATACCGTTGATCCACTCGTTGTGATGAAGCAACAAGGCGCTGATATCCTACGTCTTTGGGTAGCAACTGTTGATTATCAATCTGATGTACGCATTTCTAATGATATGATGACCCAAATTGCTGAAGGTTACCGTAAGATTAGAAATACATTACGTTTTATGCTTGGTAATTTGGATGGATTTGATCCTGAAAAACACTATATCGATTTTTCTCAAAGAACCATGCTCAATCGTGTGATGACATTGAAATACGACCAGGTGAAAAACGATGTTTTAGATGCGTATGAAACATATGCATTTGACCGCGTTTACCGCAACATTGTGCCATTTATGACCAATGAATTATCCGCATTTTACCTAGACTATACCAAAGATATTTTATATATTGAAAAAGAAGATTCAAATGAGCGTAGACAAGTTCAATCAACGATTTATGATATCACTTTAGGCCTGTTAAAACTATTGACACCGATCATTCCTCATACAGCATCTGAAGCTTATTTATTATTACCATTTAAACACGAGGAAGATGTTTACTTAGAGAATATGCCTAAGCGCACTGAAGATGTTAACGATCCTATCCTTGATGCATTTGATACATTTAATGAAGTGAGAGAAACCGTACTCAAGAAACTAGAAGAAGCGCGTGAACAAAAAGTCATTGGTAAATCACTTGCTGCTCAAATCGACTTAGTTGTAACTGAAAAGCAGATGGATGCCATCACAAAACTTGATATGAAAATTAATCAAGTTTTAATCGTTTCAAACGTTAAACTTGCAGTTGGTGAAGTATTATCAGTGAAAGTAGCTCCAGCAGAAGGTATTGTTTGTGATCGCTGTTGGAATGTTGTTGATCATGTCCATGAAAATGGTTTATGTGATCGTTGCAATCACGTTCTAGGAGGAGAGTAATGAACATTCTTGTCGTTAATGACGATGGTTATCAGGCTGAAGGTTTAGCTATTTTGGTTAGAGCTTTAGCTCCCTATGGTAATGTCTATGTGTCTGCACCTAAAGATCATCAAAGTGCAAAAAGTCATGCGATTACCATTAGAAGTCGTATTGAAACCTTTATGACAGAACCTTTGTTAGGTTCTACAGCAACCTTAGTGGTTGATGGAACTCCTGCTGATGCTACAAGACTTGGTTTAAAAGTATTTAATGTTGATTTTGATCTCGTGGTTTCAGGCATCAATTATGGACAAAATATCGCTAAAGACATTTTGTATTCTGGAACTGTTGCTGCTGCGATGGAAGCTAAAGTGCTGGGTGTTGATGCGATTGCGATTTCAGCACATCGCACAAACCTACCATACCTTTATGATGAAACAATCAAATTGATGGATGAAATCATCGAAGCTAAACTTTTCGAAGGTCCTGGTATATTAAATATCAATTTTCCAAAAGATATCTTTGCAAGACCTAAAGGTGTCAAAATGACACGTATGGGTTCCCGTCTTCAACATGCTGAATTTGTGAAAAGTGAACGACCTGACGTGTACCACATCAAGAGTTCTATTATTCATTATCAAGAACATGAAGAAACGGATGTTCAAGCTTTTGATGAAGGTTATATCTCCATCACACCACTTTCGATTAACCGTACGGATGAAGCATGGTTAAGAGAAATCTTAAATGATTCTGATGAAGTATGATAAACTATAAGCAAAGTGGGGTGAAATGATGGCATTATTTAATATGCATTTTTTCAAAGAAAAATCACGCAAGATTGATTTAGAACAATTGATTGCGTTTTTTGAGTCGAT
>JAVEQT010000003.1:45221-49696 GCA_034007485.1 Acholeplasmataceae bacterium | reverse complement strand
TTTTTTACGATATATCTTTTATTATTTTATGATAAAATAGATAAGGTGATGCAAATGGGTTTACGTATAGGTGATGTCAACCAAATGGTTGTCAACAGAAAAACCGATATCGGCTACATGCTTGATTTAGGTTTAGAACAAGTCTTTCTACATAATAACGAGTCTTTACACCAAGAGCTCAAGGCAGGCGATGCCGTTGAAGCCTTTTTATATTATGACAACAAAGGAAGACTAGCAGCTACCCTTAAAGCGCCTATCATTACAGTATCTCAACCAGGTTTTTTACAAGTAACTGATGTGAATGAAGATTTAGGTGTCTTTTTAGATATGGGTATTGCTAAAGATTTGTTACTTTCATTTGAAGACCTACCACGAGATATCATGAAATGGCCACGTGTTGGTGACATGCTTTATATCGTATTAAAGGTCAAAGGTAAATTAGTCGGAAAAATTGCAAGTAAATCAGAGATATTATTAAAACCTCTATCAGAACTTGAATTGATGAAAGATGTCTTCGGTTATGTTCAAAAAATCGGTGCTGCTGGCATCAATGTGTTAACTGAAGATGGTCATATGATTTTTGTTCACCATTCCATGATCAAAGAAGATGTGCGTTATGGTGAGAAAATCAAGGTCAAGGTCACTTATTTATCAGATAAGGGTTACACAGGATCGATGATGGAACAAAAAGAAGTGAAGCGTTTTGATGATGCGAATGAAATATTAAGTTATTTAATTCGAAACAATGACATGCCGTTAACTTCCGATAGCACACCTGAAGAAATTGAACATTATTTTAAAATGAGTAAAAAAGCTTTTAAAAGAGCTTTAGGCAATTTATATAGAGAAAGAAAAATTATATTTGAAGATGGAAAAACCATCCTGGTGAAATCATGAACAATAACGAAAAGGATCCATTTGAACAATTTGATCATCTCTTTGATGAACAAGATAAAAATTCAATTGTACAACCTTCTACACAAAAGAAAGAACATAAGCAAAGTCAACCGAATCAACCTAAACCATTAACCAATGAACAAAAAACAAAGGCTGTACGCATTATCATTACGGTTGCATTTGCTGTCCTATTTATCCAATTTATTCCAGTTATCCTATTTAGTGATAACAGGATGGGATCTTCTGTTCTCCCGGTATTTTCATTTATTTTTACAGTTGTTATTATCAATATCATTATAAAGGCATTTAAAAGGTGAGTTCTATGAGTCAAAAACAAAAAATGGTAGCATCCATTACATCAAGAGATCAAGATTTTGCACAGTGGTACACAGATCTTTGTTTAAAAGCAGAGTTGATGGACTATAGCGATGTCAAAGGGTTCATTATTTATCGCCCTTATGGCTATGCGATTTGGGAAGGTATTCAAAACTATTTAGATCGTCGTTTTAAAGAAACGAATCATCAAAATGTTTATATGCCATTAGTCATTCCTGAATCTCTTTTTCAAAAAGAAAAAGATCATGTCGAAGGTTTTGCACCTGAAACTGCGATGATCACCACAACAGGTGTGGAAGAACTTCAGGAACGTCTCATTATTCGTCCTACTTCAGAGACGCTTTTTTGCACGCACTATCAAAAAATTATTAATTCATATCGCGATTTGCCTAAACTTTATAATCAATGGTGCAGTGTCGTCAGATGGGAAAAAACAACACGCCCATTCTTAAGAGGTAAAGAATTTTTATGGCAAGAAGGTCATACCGTTCATGCATCTGAAGAAGAAGCCAGAAAAGAAACACTTGATATTTTGGAAATCTACCGTGAACTTGGTGAAAAACTTTTAGCCATTCCTTTTGTAACAGGTAGAAAAACAGAAAAAGAAAAGTTTGCTGGTGCAGTTGAAACCTATAGCATTGAAGCTTTAATGCACGATGGACAAGCACTACAGTCTGGGACAACTCACTTTTTTGGTCAAAACTTCTCCAAAGCTTTTGATATTAAATTTACAGATGAAAACAATACATTACAGTATGCTTATCAAACATCATGGGGTGTTTCTACACGCTTAATCGGTGCCGTTATCATGGTACACGGTGATGATGAAGGCTTAGTTTTACCTCCTTATGTCGCACCTATTCAAGTTGTCATCATTCCTATCCAAAGTCAAAAAGAAGAAGTTAAAAAAGCTTCTGATGATTTATATCAAGCATTGAAAGCTAAAGGATACCGTGTCGCTTTAGATGATTCATCAAAGACAGCGGGATGGAAATTTGCTGAGTATGAAATGAAAGGTGTTCCTGTACGTATCGAAGTGGGTCCAAGAGATTTAGAAAAGGGTGAAGTTACACTTGTAACCCGTCATGATCGTCAAAAACAACAACTCAAATTGGACGATGTTGTCAACAACATGAACGCTATTTTAGAAAATATGCATCAAACACTTTATCAAAATGCACTTAAACAAACAAAAGAAAATACATATGAAGCCAAAACGTATGATGAATTTAAAGCATACATTAAACGTGGTGGTTACGTCAGTATGAGTATTGCTGATGAGGAAGCTGAAATTCAAATAAAGAAGGATACCACTGCAACTGCACGTGTCATTCCATTCGATCAACACCTCATTACAGATATTTGTCCTGTTACTGGGCGTAAAGCTACGCAAACCATATGGTTTGCACGGGCATACTAATTGGTGCTAAGATAGAACTATAAAACAAAAAAGAAGGTGTCATCCATGTATAGCAATCTCATCAGAGATACCATTCAAATGGATAAAAAAGCAAGAGAATCTGTTGAAGAACTGAAAATCAAAAAGGATAACATTGATCATCTCATTAAAGAGGAAGAAGTCAAGTTAAAAAAAGACATGCAGATTCAAATCAAGGAATCTGTTAAAAATCTAGAGAAAAAATATAAAGACGAGATTAAAGTGAAGCTTGAACAGGAAAAAACAAAGTTTGATGCTGCTTTAAGTGAACTCGTTGATGTTTTTGAACGCGAAAAGGATCAGTGGATTGAAACGATTTATCAATCTTGTATCAAGTGAGGTGAATGACGATGAAGGATTTATCTAACAATGCCGTCATCACAAAAGCAAAAGCTATTTTTGGTCATTTCCTAAAGACAGATGACTATGAACGTATGCTCAAATTACGATCACTACCTGATCTGGTTGCCTATTTAAAAAAATCACCTAATTATCAAACCATCTTAAGTGGTGTTCAAGAAAACTCGATTCATCGTGGACAACTTGAATTGATGATTAAAAAAAATAGTTTTGAACAAATCTTAAGATTGATTAAGATGATTCATTCATCCGATCTCGATTTTTATTTGCTCAACCTTGTCTATCAAGAAAGTGAACTTATCTTATCATCACTACGTACGATTATCTCCATGGAATTTGAAGATAATATCGGAAAACTTCCCATATTCTTTGAAGTCCACACGAAGATGGACGTCCATAAGTTGCTTAAAGTAGAAACGTATGATGATTTACTCGATGCGGTTAAAAACTCACCATATTACAGCATTTTAAAACCTTATCGTACCGATAACCCTGAAATGATTAGATATTTAGATATCGAGCATCAACTTGAAGTCTATTATTATGAAGAAGCCTTTAGACGTATTGAAAAACATTATAAAGGAAGCTTAAAAAAAGACATCGAGGGTATTTTTCAAACGCGTATTGAGCTTTCAAATATTACGAAAATTTATCGTTTGAAAAAATTCTATCAAGCAACACCACAAGTCATTAAAGACGTTTTAATTAAAGATCATGTGAGAATATCAGAGAAAAAATGGGATGAAATGATCAATTTATCCAATCCAGACCAAATTGTTAAATATCTCTCACACTCTGAATATTCAAAATTTATCAATGAAAAAGATTACGTCTATATTGAGTATTTTGCAGGAAAAATCCGCTATGATTTAGCGCGAAAATACATCTATTTCGCATCCGAAGTTCCCAAGGTTTTCATGGCATTTGTCACACTCAGTCAAATGGAAATTGAAAACATCACCAACATTATTGAAGGTATACGTTACCAAGTTGATGAAGCGGAAATTAAAGCGATGCTGATTTATTAAGGAGTCATTATGGGAATAGCTAAAATGAAACTCATCGATTTAACATCGAATGTTACCCAACTTGATAGCGTGTTAACACGTTTTATCGATATCAAAGGTTTTCATCCCGTCTTAGCGAGTGAAATCGTTGAAAAGGTTCATGGGTTAACGTCGTTTGTTGCTGAAAATCCTTGTCAACCGATGTTGCAAGAAATTGATGAGATCGAAAAAAAGTATGAATTAAATCTTCCGACTGTTGAACAGCGTGATATTGAATACAACATCAATGAGATGTATGAATATATCACGGAAACAAAAGAAGCACTTGAACAAGAGCTTACTAAGATTAAAGAAGCACAACAGCACATTCAAAAATTTCAAAATGCTTTAATCTCAGTTAAAAACATTGAAAGTTTGGATGTTCCGCTTGATGACTT
>JAVEQT010000003.1:5781-45121 GCA_034007485.1 Acholeplasmataceae bacterium | reverse complement strand
AAACAAAAGAAGCACTTGAACAAGAGCTTACTAAGATTAAAGAAGCACAACAGCACATTCAAAAATTTCAAAATGCTTTAATCTCAGTTAAAAACATTGAAAGTTTGGATGTTCCGCTTGATGACTTGTTCGCATGTAAGTATATTACGATACGTTTTGGTCGTCTGCCTAATGATAGTGTTGAAAAGTTATCGTATTTTCAAAATAAACCTTATGTATTTAAAGCGTTTAATTTTGATGAAAGCTATACATGGTGCATGTATTTTACAACCGATGAATACAAGCGCGAAGTCGATAACATTTTCTCTTCACTCTTCTTTGAAAGAATCTTTATCCCTGATTTTGTTCATGGGACTCCAAAAGAAGCTGTGTCAGCTTTAGAAAAAGAAATCGAATTAGCACAAAAACATATTGATCACTATAAAAGCGATATTTATGAAATCACATGTGGATGTACGAACCGCTTAGCATGTATCAAAGCTGAATTACTCTTTGTCAACCGCATCTTCGAAGCTAAAAAATACGTTGTTGGTCTCGGCGACAAATTTAGTATCTCAGGCTTTATGCCAGTTGAAGATGTTCACCGGTTTGAAAAAGCATTTGAAGGTGTTTCCGATGTTGAAATTGAAATCAATGAACCTGATACCGATAAGCGTATCACGACACCAACCAAACTTAAAAACGGATGGTTCAGTAAACCGTTTGGCATGTTTGTTGAAATGTATGGTGTTCCTCAATATTCTGATATCGATCCAACACCTTTTGTAGCGATTACCTATTCCATCTTATTTGGACTGATGTTTGGTGATTTAGGTCAGGGTTTAGTCCTCATGCTCTTAGGATGGTTATTCTACAAGTTTAAGAAAATGCGCCTCGGTGCAATTGGTATAAGAATTGGTTTATCCTCAGCTTTCTTTGGACTTATGTATGGATCATTCTTCGGCGATGAAGAAATCCTAACACCGTTTTTCACCAATGTCTTAGGACTTGCTGAAAAACCGATCCATGTGATGGATGGTGCCTTCACCATGACGCTATTAATCTCTGCTATTGCGATTGGTGCCTTCTTAATCCTGATTGCTATGATCATGAATATTGTGACACTTTTCAGGAAAAAAGAATATATTGAAATGGTATTATCTCATAATGGTTTTGCAGGTTTAACACTCTATGGCTTTATCGCTGTTGGTGTCGCACTGCAGATGGGATTACAAATTCCTGTCATTAATGGCTTAACGATTGCCCTATTTGTGGGAATTCCTTTAGTTGCTATTTTCTTAAAAGAACCTATTGAACGTAAGATACATCATCATAAGATGTTTCCCAATGGTTTTGGCGGATTCTTTGTAGAAGCATTCTTCGAACTCTTCGAAATTGTCTTATCTTATGTGACAAACACCATGTCATTCTTACGTGTTGGAGGCTTCGTCTTATCCCATGCTGGTATGATGTTAGTTGTGACATCCTTGATGGATATGGTCGGTGGTTCTGGAAGTATCTTAGTTTTAGTCTTCGGTAACATCTTCGTGATGGCATTAGAAGGTATGATTGTTGGTATTCAAGTACTTCGCTTACAGTTTTATGAAATGTTTTCTCGTTATTACAAAGGCAATGGCGTTGCGTTTAACGCCTTAAATCAATAATATTTAGGAGGATTTTTGTATATGTTATCTATGTTCGAATTATTAGTTCCACTCTTTCTTATCGTTTTAATTAGTTTACCTTTAATCAAAGTGTTTCGTGGTAAAACAACTGCGCGCAGTGCAAGATCACGTTTGATCACACATGTGTTATCATTCTTTGGTATCATTGCATTTGTGTTCTTACTTCAAATGTTCAACGGATTTTCAGTCCTTGGGGCTGAAGGTGATGAAGTTGTTGATTTGATGACAGGTACACTCGCACAAGGTATGGGTTTCTTATCGGCAGCTTTATCGACAGGCTTATCAGCACTAGGTGCAGGTATTGCGGTTGCTGCTGCAGCTCCAGCTGCGATTGGTGCATTCTCTGAAAATGAAAAGAACTTCGGTAAATCATTGATTTTCGTTGCTCTTGGTGAAGGTGTTGCCATTTACGGTTTGCTCATCTCTATTTTGATTATTAACCAGCTTTAATTGAAAGAAGGATTCCTATGCGATTCTTTTTAATCAGTGACAATGTAGATACCGAAGTAGGCATGCGCTTAGTCGGTATAGAAGGTGTTGTCGTCCATGAAAAGGACGAGTTTTTACGTGCGCTTGAAGTTGCTCTTGAAGATCCACAGATTGCAATCATTTTAGTTACAAGTAAATTGATTGAACTCGCTCCTCAAGTCATTTCAGAACTAAAACTAACACAACCCAGACAACTCATTGTCGAGATACCAGACCGCCACGCGTCAACTGAAATCGGTGAAGCCATTGACCGATATGTCAGTGAAGCGATTGGCGTCAAATTGTGAGGTGTGATGTATGGCATATTATAACGAAGATCAGCTTCGTCGCTATTTTGAAAAAGCGATAAAGCGAGAATCAGAAGAACAAATACGTAAACTTCAAAAAGAAGTCGATTATCTCTATAATCGCGAAATCAAGAAGATTATGGAAGACATTGAGATAAAAAGACAAGTTCAGATGGCAAAAGAACTTAAAGAAGTTCAAATCAATTACCAAGAAGAACTTAATCAAATCGGTTCAGGATATGATGAAAAACTTATCATGAAACGTCATGAGATGACAGCACTTGTCTTCAAGGAAATTGAAACAAAACTTATCGCATTTGCGAAAACAAGTGGCTATAAGGATTGGTTAAACAAACGGCTTGAAAATTATACAAGTAAAATTAATGGATATCATGTTATAATCCATATTTCAGACCAAGATCAGATAGCTGAAAAAATGATTAATGACATGTATAAGTCATTGTCTTTTGAAATCGAAAAAGATAAAAAAATCCGTTTTGGTGGATTTATTTTAACCATAGCTGATAAAAAAATAGAGGTTGATGAAACTTTAGATGCACGATTAGAAGAGCAAAAAGAGTGGTTTTTAAATCATTCTAAGTTGTTCATTAGACGATAAGGAGGGTCATTATGGAACATACAATATATTCAATCAACGGACCTGTCGTCACAGTTAAAGATGTTACAAATTTCCAAATGCTCGAAATGGTCTATGTCGGTAAACAAAAGTTGATGGGTGAAGTTATTGCCATTTCACAATCAAAAACAACGATTCAAGTTTATGAATCGACAACTGGTCTCACCATTGGTGAGCCTGTTCATCCAACAGGAGAACCTATTTCTGTCATTTTAGGACCAGGTTTAATGAAAAATATTTTTGATGGTATTGAAAGACCACTACAAATGATTGCAGCTAAATCAGGTATGTTTATTCCAACGGGAAGTGCTGTTGAACCACTTGATACGAAAAAAACATGGGATGTAACATTTGATGTCAAAAATGGTGATCTTGTCGAAGGTGGTATGATTTTTGGACGCATCCAAGAAACAGCATCTATTGAGCATCGCTTACTCATTCCCATCGGTATTTCAGGAACTGTTACATCCGTAAAAGAAAATGGTGCTTATACCATTAAAGACAACGTGTTAACTGTTGAAGACCAAGATGGAGAAAAACATACATTTGATTTAACACAAAAATGGCCAATTAAAACACCACGTCCTGTTAAAAAGAGATTGCCCATGCAAATGCCATTAATCTCAGGACAACGTGTAATCGATACACTTTTTCCTATAGCAAAAGGTGGAACAGCCGCTGTTCCAGGTGGTTTTGGTACAGGAAAAACCATGATGCAACATCAGTTTGCAAAATGGTGTGATGCTGATTTAATTGTTTATGTTGGTTGTGGTGAACGTGGGAATGAAATGACGCAAGTTTTAGAAGAATTTGGTGAATTGATTGACCCAAGAACAAACAAACCTTTGATGGAACGTACCATACTGATTGCCAATACGTCCAATATGCCAGTAGCAGCAAGAGAAGCTTCGATTTATACCGGTGTAACCATTGCAGAATATTATCGTGACATGGGTTATCATGTTGCAGTTATGGCTGATTCAACATCACGTTGGGCTGAAGCACTTCGTGAAATCAGTGGACGTTTAGAAGAAATGCCAGCTGAAGAAGGTTTTCCTGCATATCTTCCTTCACGTATTTCACAGTTTTATGAACGTGCAGGCTACATGCAAACTAAAGCTGATCTTCCTGGATCTGTTTCAATTATTGGTGCTGTCTCACCACAAGGTGCTGACTTTTCAGAACCTGTTACTCAAAACACGAAACGCTTTGTTAGAAGCTTCTGGGCTTTAGACAAGCAGTTAGCCTATATGAGACATTACGCAGCTATCAACTGGAATTTAAGCTATTCAGAATATGTTGGTGATCTTTCCAAATGGTATGATCAAAACGTAGATCATCGCTTTTTAACCAATCGTCAAGAGATTATAGCACTTCTTGCAGAAGAAAATAAACTCTTAGAAATTGTGAAGTTAATCGGAAGTGATGTTTTACCAGATGATCAAAAATTGATCATTGAAATTGGTAAAGTGATCCGTTTAGGTTATCTTCAACAAAATGCTTTCCACAAAGAAGACACGTATGTGCCTTTAGAAAAGCAGTTAAAGATGATGGATGTTATTTTATACTTATATCGTAAAGCAAAACAATTTATTGAAAGTGGTAAATCAATCAGTTTATTACTTGAAACAGGGCTCTTTGAGCACGTTATCAAAATGAAATATGATGTGCCCAATGCCGAAATTGATCGTTTGAATCAATACAGTAAAAAAATTGATAGCACGATTAAGCAAATACATTAAAGGAGGATACCATGCAAATTCATTATTTAGGTCTTAGTGAAATCAATGGACCTCTCATCTTTTTAGATCATGTGAGTAAAGCCGGATTTGAAGAAATGGTTGAGATTAGAATGGCGAATGGATCTGTTCGACATGGACGTGTAGTCCAAGTCGAAGGTGAAAAAGTTGCTATCCAGGTCTTTGAAGGTACACATGATATATCGTTAAATAATACGAAAATAAAAATGACAGGTCATCCTGTTGAAATGGCACTATCAAAAGAAATATTGGGCCGTGTTTTTAATGGTTCTGGTCAACCGATTGATGGACTAGGGGATGTTTATGTCGACGAAAAAAGAGACATTAACGGTTATCCACTAAATCCAGTCTCACGTGTTTACCCAAGAAACTACATTCAAACAGGTGTCTCATCGATCGATGCTTTAACAACTTTGATCCGTGGACAAAAGTTACCGATATTTTCTGGTTCTGGTATGCCACATAATGAACTCGCTGTTCAAATTGTTAAGCAAGCTAAAATTGCAGATTCTAAAGGCGACGACTTTTGTATTATCTTTGCAGCAATGGGCGTAAAAAACGATGTTGCTGAATACTTTAGACAGTCCTTTGAAGAAGCAGGTGTCATGCACAAGGTAACCATGTTCTTAAATCTTTCAAATGAACCGATTATCGAACGTATGTTAACACCACGTTTCGCGTTAACAGCTGCTGAATATTTAGCATATAAACACGGGATGCATGCGCTTGTCATTTTGACAGATATTACATCATATTGTGAAGCACTACGTGAGTTTTCATCAAGTAAAGGTGAAATTCCAGGTAGAAAAGGGTTCCCAGGTTATCTTTACTCTGATTTGGCATCGCTTTATGAAAGAGCAGGTATTGTTAAACATACCAAAGGTAGTGTGACTCAAATCCCTATTTTAACCATGCCAAATGATGACATCACTCACCCTGTACCAGACTTGACAGGTTATATCACGGAAGGTCAAATTGTCCTTAGCCGTGATTTAAATCAAACCGGTGTCTTTCCACCAATTGGTATTTTGCCATCCTTGTCACGCTTGATGAAAGATGGTATTGGTGATGGTTATACACGATCAGACCATTCAGCTGTTGCTAACCAACTTTTTGCATCCTATGCAATTGTACAAGATGCGAGAAGCCTAGCTTCTGTTATTGGTGAAGATGAACTTTCACCTATTGATAGAAAATACATCGAATTTGGAAAACTCTTTGAAAAGCATTTCATAGGTCAAGGATTTGATGTTAACCGCAATATTATTGAAACATTAGATCTTGGTTGGGACCTTTTATCCGTTCTACCTAAAGAAGAACTCCACCGTATTGATGGTGACTTAGTCAATGAGAAATATAACCATCAACGTGCGATTGAACGTTTCAACATCATCGCAAAACCCATCATTAAAGGATTGAAAGGTGAATTTGAATGACCACTCAAGTCTTTCCAACAAAAGGCAATTTGATGGCATTAACAAAATCTTATGCGCTTGCTAAAAAAGGTTATGAGCTGATGGATCGCAAACGCAATATTTTAATACGCGAAATGATGACTTTAATTGAAGATGTACGTCTTTTAAGACAAGATTTATCGAAGACGTATAAACAAGCATATCAAGCGCTTCAAGAAGCTAACATCACCTTAGGTATTGTCAGTGATATTGCAAAATCGATTCCGCTTGATAACAATGTTGAAGTAACGTATCGTAGTGTGATGGGTGTTGAAATTCCAAGTGTCTCACACTTTGCAGAGCAGATTAAAATCAGTTATGGTATCGGACATACCAATACCAAATTTGACTATGCGTATAAAACATTCCTAAAAGTTAGAGAATTAACTGTTAAACTTGCAGAAATCGATAATTCAACCTATCGACTAGCAAATGCGATCAGAAAAACACAAAAAAGAGCAAACGCTTTAAAAAATATTGTGATTCCACGCTTTGAAGAGCAAATCAAATATATCACGGATGCCCTTGAAGAAAAAGAAAGAGAAGCTTTCACAAGACAAAAAGTCATCAAGAGTCAAGCTGAAAAACGAAAAGTTAATCCATAAAAAAAGAAGCTAGATCAGCTATGATCATGCTTCTTTTCTTTTATCTTTTTTTCAGGAACTGGATCATATTTTGGTTTAAATAAAGGATTACACGTTAAGATACGTTTCGTAGTTAAAAAAGATGCTTTAAAAAAATTAAATCTCACATAACATTCCTTTGCATAAGCAGAACATGTCGGTGTGTGACGACACTTATGATTGCTGTGGGGAGAGATTTCTTTTTGATACCATTCAATTAATCTTATAGCTAATTTTCTCATTTTTTCACCGACATTATTATATCATTTTTTTATACTTATGTTAAATTAACGAAATTGGACGTTTAACAGTTTTCTCATATTAAAAATATGATATAATTAAGGTACAAAACAAGAAAACGTTTACAGGAGGTTAAGGATGAAGGAGTATACCACCAAAGAAATTCGCAACGTAGCCATTATTGGACATCAAGGATCAGGCAAAACGAGTTTATCTGAAGCTTTACTTTTCGCAGGAAAAGCGATTGAAAAAAAGGGAGAAGTGGAACGCAAGAACACAGTTTCTGACTATTTAGTTGAAGAACAAAATAAGCTATCTAGCCTTTCACTGAGCGTTTTACCCGTTGAATGGAAAGACTATAAGTTAAATTTTATAGATGTTCCTGGTAGTGATGAATTTGTTGGAGATTTAAATCAAGCATTAGAAGTAGTTAAAGGTGCCGTCATATTAGTTGACTCCGTCAAGGGTGTCGAAGTCGGTACTGAACGCGTTTGGGCAGAAATTCGTAAAAGACATATTCCAGCCATCATTTATGTGAATAAGATGGATAAGGAAAATGTGAAATTTGAAAAAGTTCTAGAAGATATTCGTGAAAAGCTTGGTAAAAAGGCTGTTCCTTTCTGTTGGCCAATTGGCAAGAGCGAAAACTTTGAAGGATTTGTCAATGTGATTGAAATGAAAGCACGTATCTATGATGGTACAGATTCTGTCGATGCACCGATTTGGGATGAAAAGAAACCGAAGGTTGAAGAACTTCACAACATGATTTTAGAAAGTGTTGCTGAAACATCAGAAGAACTTCTTGATATGTTCTTATCAGGTGAAGAGATTCCTGAAGATAAAGTGAAAGAAGCTTTACGTCTAGGCATCATCGAAGGTGAATTAACACCTGTCATCGTGGGAAGTGCAACCAAAACCATTGGTGTTCGTACACTTTTAAATATGTTGGTTGATTATTTACCAAATCCAGATGAATTGCGTCCTTTAATTTTAAAAGATGCAAAAACAAATCAAGAAGTGACACGTCATACCAATGATAATGAACCATTCTCAGCTTATATTTTTAAAACAACTGTTGATCCATTCTTAGGTCAAATTAATATGGTGAAAGTCAACAGTGGTACGCTAAAAGCTGGTCAAGATGTTGTTATCTCAAATAAAGGTGACAATAAAAAGATTACCAATGTTTTCATGCCACGTGGTAAGATGCAGGTCGAATGCCAAACATTCCATGCTGGAGATATATGTGCAGTTGCAAAAATTGATGGTATTGAAACAGGTGACACCTTATCCGATCCAAAGAATTTAGTCATCTATGATGCAGTCAAAGCTCCAACACCAGTCATTTATATCGCTGTACATCCAAAAAATAAGAATGATGAAGATAAAATTTCAATGGCACTTCACCGTTTAAACCTTGAAGATCCAACCTTTGAAATTAAGAGAAATAAAGAAACTGCACAACTTTTACTTGGCGGTATGGGTATGACCCATCTTGGTTATGTCTTAGAACGTATCAAGAGCATGTTTAAAGTTGATGTTGATATTGATGAACAAAAAATTGTTTATCGTGAAACCATTAAAAAGTCAGTTCAAGCAGAAGGTAAACATAAGAAACAATCTGGTGGAGCTGGACAATTTGGTCATGTATGGATTAAGTTTGAACCAGGTGATAAAGAGTTTGAATTTGCTGAAGATGTCTTTGGAGGTGCCGTACCAAGAAACTACTTCCCAGCCGTTGAAAAAGGTTTAGTTGAAACGCTTGAAAGTGGACCTTTAGCAGGATTCCCTGTGATCAATGTCAAAGCAACTCTTTATGATGGTTCTTACCATCCTGTTGATTCCAATGAAATTTCATTTAAGTTAGCAGCTGCATTAGCCTTTAAGGAAGCTTGCAAGACTGCACAACCAACCATCTTAGAACCTATCGTTAAAGTTCAAGTCACTATCAAAGACCAGTTCGTTGGTGATGTCATGGGTGATATGAACAAGCGCAGAGGACGTGTTTTAGGTATGGAACAAGCTGAAGGCTTCCAAGTTGTTATTGCTGAAGTCCCAGAAGCAGAAATTGTCAAATATGCCATCGATTTAAAGGCGATGACTCAAGGTAGTGGTTCATTTACGCGTGAATTCTTAAGATATGAAGAAGTCCCACATAACCTAATTGATAAAATTGTAGAAGCTTATAAAAAGTAAAATACAAACAAGCCCACTAATATCAATTAGGAGGGCTTGTTATGCTTTGTGAACACTGTCATCAAAAAATGGTTAAAAAAAGGTCACTATGGAATCTTTTAGAAGCTGAAACACATCATTTGTGTGAAGCATGCTATCAAAGATATCCCATGTTACCAAGTTATGAGGTTGTTCCGATTGAACAAGGTGTGATGCATCTTTTCACAATGATCACCAAGATGTATCCGGTTGTACCTCATGCCTATCAATCGTTTTTAAAAAGTTACTATGATTTACATCAAAAAACATTAAAGAAGACAACGTTGTTGATCTTTGATGTTATAGATGATGATATCCTCGTTGATTTAGATCACATCCTGTTTGGCGACTTAATGGTTGTCAGACTTTATGAAAATATAAACCGCAAAGGAGAAAAACTATGAAATTCGAAGTTGTAGGAAAGAATGGTTTTACACCGACTGATGCCATCAAGGCATATGCTGAGAAGAAGCTACATAAGGTAGTATCTTTCTTTGGTCCAGATGTTGTTTTTGAGGTACGTGTCGTCTGCAAAGTGTATAAGGATCATCATAAGATTGAAGTGACGATTCCAGCAAAAGGCACTGTATTAAGAGCTGAGGTATCGGATATCGATATGTATGCAGCTATTGATAAGGTGAGTGATAAGTTAGTAGCACAAATCAGACGTCACAAAGATAAACTAAAAAATAACCTTGAAAAAGAAGGTGTCAAACAAGCTTATAGTCGTGAATTTGATATCGAATCTCTTGAAAAAGATATTTTAGCAAGTCAGTTAGTTAAAAGTAAGAAAGTTGACTTAAAACCAATGACTGCTGAAGAAGCTATTACAGCAATGGAATTATCTGGTCATGATTTCTATGTTTTCTTAGATCAAGAAACAAAACGTACGAACGTTGTCTATCGAAGAGATGATGGAGATTATGCAATCATCGAAACACAACCTATTTAAGGGAAGAATTTCTTCCCTTTTTTTTCGAAAAAAAATGCCGTCCTCAAACGGCATTTCGCATGTTATTTAGCTTCTTGGTAAAGCTTTTCTACAACATCCCAATTAACCACATTGAAGAATGCTGAGACATAGTCTGGACGACGGTTTTGATAGTTTAGATAATATGCATGTTCCCAAACGTCAAGTCCAAGAATTGGTGTACCTTCTGCCAAAGGTGTGTCCTGATTAGGTGTGGATAATACTTTTAAGTTCTTGTTGTTATCAACAATGAGCCATGCCCAACCTGAACCAAAGCGAGTTTTTGCTGCGTTACCGAATTGTTCTTTAAACGCATCAAATGAACCGTAGGCATCATTGATTGCCTTTAGCAACTGACCTTGTGGTGTAGCACCGTTATTAACCTTAAGTAATAACCAGAAGAAGCTGTGGTTATAATGTCCACCACCATTGTTTTGTACTGCACCTCTAATATCTTGTGGAACTTTTGTTAAATCCTTTAACATATCTTCCAAAGATAAGTTGAATTCTGGATGTTTTTCAAGTGCTGCATTTAAGTTGTTAATGTAAGCTTGATGATGCTTTGTATGATGGATTTCCATCGTTCTTGCATCGATAAATGGTTCTAATGCATCGTATGCATAAGAAAGTTTTGGTAATGTATAAGCCATAATTTAATTCCTCCTTTTGATACTTTCATCTTACCAATTATTATGAACAATTTCAAATGATTTGCCCACGTTATATAAAAAAAGTCTAAATTATGGTTTAGACAATTTTTAAATAATGCTTAATTTTTTCTTGATCGATATCAATATAAATGGTTTGATGTTTTTGATAGATGACTTTATAGCCAGGTGTTTTAGGGATTTTTTTAATAAATTTGACTTTTGTATAATCAACAGGTATCGACGATGAGTGCTTCATTTGAGAAAAATAGGCTGCAAGCATAGCTGCTTTTCTTAAAATTGTTTCATTTAATTCAGGTGCATTCACAATCACGTGTGACCCTGGAGCATCCTTGACGTGAAACCAAAAATCTTCTTTTTGAGCAAGTGTATGGGTGATGTACTCATTTTGTATGTTATTTTTTCCAATGGTGTAAGCTATATCTCCATCTCTGATGATAAAAAGATTTATTTTGTCTTTTTTCTTAGAAGGGTGAAGTGTTTTTGCTTTCTTGTATCCATAGAGCATTAACTCTTGGTCTAAGTCTTTAATCGAATCAACTGATGAAACAGTGATAAAAAAGGATAATGACTCAAAATATTCAATCAATTCTTGCGTTTGCTTTAGCTGTTCTTCAATATGATGAATACCACGTTTGGCTTTTTGATAAGCTTTGTATGCATGTTGTGCATTCTCATTAAGCGTTTTTGTTGGATCAAGTTGATAAATCTGCTCATCATAGGTAATATCGGACCTTTTATCAGACAAATCATAACCGCTTGCGTAGATGGCATCACCAAGTTCGCGTTGTGTTTGGTTATGGATCGCATCATCTAACGACATGTCTAGTTGATTTTTTTTGCCAATCAGTTTTTTGAGCTGTTTCTCGATAAATAGTTTTTCAGATACATACTGAGGTTTTTCTGATTTGACATCATCATCTAACATCTCAGATAGACTTTGATAATACTTTTTATCATCCTGAACATCAAAAATATCACATGCATAAAATCGTTTTTTGTTTAAACTGCGTGTTGGACGTATAGGTATTTGATGCCACTGTATGTGGTTCTCAAATAAATATTTAGATAACATAGGAGATATCCCCATATACTGATTAACGAGATCTTGTGGTGAGTAAATGGTCGAATAATCAATATCTAAAGCCATTTTTTTATCTGAAGGAAAATATTCAAAGGTTGCTTGAGGTAAAAGCTGTCTTCCTGTTTCAAAAAACATCTTTTTAAATGTGTCAATAATGATTCCATCTTTCGTCAAAATAAGATTGGAATGTTTACCCATTGCTTCAAAAATGAGTCTTTTTTTAACGGGACCATCGATTAAATCGAAAGAAGTGAAATGGAGTTCAATCACACGATCTGTTAAATATTGACTTACCTGTTCCAAAATAGCTCCTTCAAGCTGTTTTTTTAACATCATCACATACTGTGATGTGATTTGATTAGTGATCGGATGATTCGTGATATGTATTCTAAAATTTTCTGATGATAAATCAATGATCAGTGTTGATCTTTTGCCTTGATGATAGAATAAAAAAACAAAAGATTTATCATCTTGTTGCGTAATTTTTTCACATCGTGATTTTGCGAGTGTCTGATTTAGTTCATGAGCCATACAATGTATGAAATAACCATCAATCATGAAAATCCACCTCGTTTCTATTTTAGCATAAACGCCTTATAAAAGCCTTGATGAAAACGTTTAAGATATGTAAATTCTTTCATAACTATTTACAGTATGGAAAAAATACTATATAATAGTTAATAAATGTCTACTCAAGGAGGTGCCTCATGAAACTCAATGAACGTGGTTTGCTAGTTGTCTTATCAGGCCCTTCAGGCGTTGGCAAAGGCACTGTTAGAAGAGCATTATTTCAAATGCCAAACCATGATTTGGTCTATTCTGTCTCCATGACGACAAGAGCACCACGACCTGGTGAGGTTGATGGTGTTGATTATTATTTTGTTGATAAAGATACTTTCTTAAAACGAATTAAAGACAATAAGTTTTTAGAATGGGCAGAATTTGTTGGCAATTATTATGGTACACCACGTGATAAAGTTGAAGAGCAACTTGATCAAGGTAAAGAAGTTGTCTTAGAAATTGAAGTTGAAGGTGCACTTCAGGTAAGAAAACAAATGAAGGATGCCGTATTTATCTTTTTAGTTCCACCAGGGAAAAAAGCGCTTTATGAAAGACTGAAACTCCGTGGAACAGATACACTTGAAATGATTGATAAGCGCATGAAGAAAGCTGAATCAGAGTTTTTATTGGCGCATAAATATGATTATATCGTTGTTAATGATGAAGTTAATAACGCTGCTGACCGTATTATGGCGATTATTAGAGCAGAGCATGCGAAAACAGAAAGAACTATTCATAACTACATTAAGATGATCGGAGAAAAATGACAATGATGAAAAACAAAGATGGCATGAGATATCCTTCAATTGATAAACTGTTATCAAAGATAGACTCAAAATATAAACTCGTTTATGCAGCAAGTAAAATTGCACACATAATCGAAGCTGAAAAACTAAAAGTTGAAGATGCACAATGTGTAAAGAGCATTGGAATTGCATTAGAAGAAATACTCAGCGACAAAGTTCATATTGATTTTGAATCTTAAGAAAGCGTGAATCGCTTTCTTTTTTTCATCTTTCATTTGTGTTACAATGTAAAGAGGTGAGAAGATTTGAAATTAAAAAATAAAATTGCTTTATTACCGACTGAACCTGGCTGTTATTTGATGAAAAATGAAGCTGATGAAGTCATATATGTCGGTAAAGCAAAAAACTTAAAAAATCGTGTGAAATCGTATTTCACAGGTGCACATAACGAAAAAACAACACGACTTGTTCAAGAAATTCGTGATTTTAACTATGTTGTTACCAACAGTGAACGTGAATCATTGATACTAGAAAACAATTTAATTAAACAATATCTTCCCAAATATAACATTCGATTAGTTGATGATAAGACATATCCCTATATTGAAATAACAGAAGAAGCCTATCCCAAACTACAAGTGGTTAGACAAAAAGAACTCAAAGGACGACTCTATGGTCCCTATCCCAATGTTTACGCAGCAAGAGAAACAGTTCGAATGCTTAACCGTTTATATCCTTTTAGAAAGTGTGAAACATTACCAAAAAAAGCTTGTCTCTATTATCATATTGGACAATGTTTAGCACCATGCATTCATCCAGAGGTTGATTATCAAGAAACGATCAAAGAGGCAATAAAATTTTTAAAAGGTGACACCAAAGATGTCTTAAGTAAACTTAAGTCAGAAATGAATCAAGCAAGTGAAAACATGCACTATGAAAAAGCGATTGAATATAGAGACATGATTTCATACATCGAAGAAACAACTGAAAAACAAATCATTAACATGAACGATTTTGTCGATCGTGATCTGATCAGTTATGCATTTAGTAAAGATGACATCGCAATCGCCATTTTGATGATGCGTCAAGGTAAAATCATCGATCACCATCAAATCGTTTTTGCATATGTTGGTGAAGTGATCGATGCTGTATTATCCTATCTACAACAGTTTTATGAGGTATTAATGCCAGAAGAACTTCTTTTTTCAGATCGTTTTACAAGTGATGCCGTAGAGCCTTATTTTGGAAAGAAAGCGATGATTCCACAAAAAGGTGACAAAAAGAAACTGACAGATTTAGCATCTAAAAATGCTGATTATGATTTAGAACATCATTTCATGCTTTATCGTCATAAAGATGAAAAGAGACAAAAAGCACTTGAAGATTTATCTGAACTCATCGGTATTGATGTCAAACATATCGAGATTTTTGATAATGCACAGCTTTTTGGTACTGCACCTATATCAGCTTTAGTCGTATTTAGAGATCAAGGCTTTGATAAAAAGAGTTATCGTAAATACCATCTTCAAACAACGACCAATGATGATTATCAAGCGATGAAAGAAGTCACGTATAGAAGATATCAAAAGTTATTATTAGAAAATCATAAGTTTCCAGATCTTATATTAGTCGATGGTGGGAAGGGTCAGTTAAACGCCTGTCAAGAAATTTTAGATCAATTGAATTTGAAAATTAAAGTTGCGGGTTTAAAAAAGAATCAAAAACATACGCTAGAAGCTCTTGTCTATCAACAGGAAGTCATTCCTTTACTCAAACAAAGTGAGTTATATAAATTTCTACTCAAGATTTCTGAAGAGGTTCACAGGTTTGCTATAACCTTCCATAGAGAAACACGTAAGAAGAAAGCTCACGCTTCAATTCTTGATGATATAAAGGGATTAGGCGACAAAAGAAAAAAGCTTTTATTAAGCCATTTTACAAGTATAGATGCGATTAAAAATGCATCTGTTGAAGAGCTTAGATCCTTAGGTATACCAGAAGCAGTTGCTAAAACAATTAAAGAGGAAATCATATGAGAAGAATCATTTTCAGCATCGATGAAAAACACAGTGTTTTTTACTTAATTTTAGAAGGAAGAAAGATCGGTTTTTATTTATCCAATCGCTTATCTAAAATCTTTTTTCACTATCTAGATAAAGGGGTCTTAGTCGATTTTGAAATACAACCCAAGATGAAAAAAATAGGACTCATTCATTATTATCAAGTCGCCTATTTTAATCAAATTATTCGCTTGAGTCCTTATCATGTTCATTATGATCTTTTTGAATTAAGAAACGAAATGAAAGAAGTCTTAAAACAAGACCGCTATTATCTATTTATTGATTTTGAAATGACCATGCCAGGTTATCGTGACCAACCTTTCCATCCAGAGATTATCCAAGTTGGTTATGTATTATCAAAAGCTAAACAAAATGCTAAAATGCAGGATGGATACTACGTACTACCAAAGGAGAACAAGTTTCTCTCAAAGAGAACGAAGCGATTTTTAAACCTTGATGAGGAAACATTCTTTAATCAAGCGGTTCCATATGACACATTTTACGATAAATTATCACACATTATGAAAACATATCATCCCAAACTGATCGTATGGGGAAAGAACGATTTAACAGCTTTAAATGATTCATTCACACTACATCAAAAACCCAAAATCACCAAAGATCATGATTTTATCGACTTACTGAAACTACACAAAGATTACTTCAATCTCAAAGATGATTTAGGACTTTTTAAAGCTTATCAAACCTATTATGATATTGCGTTTGACCAAGCTCATGATGCACAAGATGATGCCTTTGTTACAAAACTTGTCTTTGATGCTTTCTTATCCTATATATAAAAAGAAAAGAGCAATTCGCATTGCTCTTAATTTTTTAGGTCGACGACAACAGGAATCACCAAAGGTCTTCTTTGTGTCAAGTCGAAGATTTTTTGATTGAGCTGATCAATCACTGCATTTTTTAAATTCAGTTCATTATACATCTTTTTATTGAGTTCAAGCTGTGCGATACGTTTAGCTTCGTTCGCTAATGATTGTGTAATTTCTTCATTGCCCTTCATATAAATGAAACCACGTGAAATAATCGTTGGCTCATTCACCATTTTTTTACTTGATGAATTAATCGATAATATGACTGCAAATAATCCTTCTTCAGAAAGAAGCTTTCTTTCCTTGATCACTGTGCTTCCAATATCACCGATACCAGTACCATCAATATAAATCTCACCTGAAGTCACTTTTCCTGCAAGTCTGATACTATCTTTTGTTATGGCAGCAACATCGCCATTATCCATGATTAAAATATTTTTTGGACTTACACCACAATCAACAGCTAAATCACGATGTGTTTTTAACATGCGATGTTCACCATGCATAGGAATAAACATTTTAGGTTTAACTAACGATAAGACAAGTTTCAAGTCTTGTTGAGCTCCATGCCCCGAAGTATGTGTATCAGCTAAAGGTCCATGTGTTATAACTTCAACATCAAGTCTAAATAATTTGTTAATGGTGCGATTAACACCTTCTTGATTACCAGGAATTGGTGATGAAGAGAAGATGACTGTATCACCTGCCATTGCTTTAACTTGGCGATGTGATCCGTTCGCAATTCTTGATAAAGCAGCAAGTGGTTCACCTTGAGATCCTGTAACGATGACCGTAACCTCATGTGGTTTTAAGCGATTAAAGTCATCACCAGAAACGATCGTATCTTTAGGTGCTTTAATATAACCTGTTTGCATACCAGCTTCTATCGCACGTTCCATAGATCTTCCAAAGACAGCAACTTTTCTAGAATTCATAACAGAAGCTTCAATGATCTGCTGGATACGGTACATGTTAGATGCAAATGTGGCAATGATAATTCTTCCTGAAATACGAGAGAATAATTCATTGATAGATTTACCAATTTTTGAATCGGATTGAATGAGTTCATCACGTTCAGCATTGGTTGAATCAGAGAGCATGCATAAAACGCCTTCACTACCGATGGCAGCTAACTTGTCATATTCTGCTGCTGGACCAACGGGTGTAAAGTCGATTTTAAAATCACCTGTATGGAACAAAATGCCTTGAGGCGTTCTAAAAACAATACCAAACATATCAGGGATTGAATGGTTCATTCGAATAAATGAAATTTCTACAGAATTAAATTGATATTTGTAATAACTCTTGTACTCTTCAATTTTTGGAGCTTTGACATCTTGATGTTCCATCAGTTTATATTCAATTAAATCAATGGCAATACCTGCTGCATAGATTTTAGGAATGTTAACTTTTTTTAGAAGGTAGGGAATACCACCGATGTGGTCTTCATGAGCATGCGTGATAAAAAGACCAACAATACGATCTTGGTTTTCAAGTAGATAAGTATAATCTGGAATCACATAATCGATTCCTAGTAGATGTTCATCAGGAAAAAGAATACCAGCATCAACAATAAAGATTTGATCGTCTATTTCATAGACATATGTATTCTTCCCAACTTCACCGAGACCTCCTAAAGCAAAAATGCCGAGTTCACCGGTTTTGAGTAACGGATTTTTCATAAAAACCTCCAGCAGCGAATTATTACATTACTATTGTATAATAAAATGACTACAATTGGTAGCATAAAGCACAATATGATATAATATTTTTGAGGTGGATGATGAAAACCATAATCTTTTTTGATGTTGATAACACGATGTATAACAACACCACGAATGCTATTCCTGAACAAACGAGAAAGCTTCTTTTAGAATTATCTAAAAGACAAGATGTTCTTTTAGGGCTTGCTACAGGAAGAGGTATTGGGAAATTACAGATTATTGAAGATGTTTTACATCTTTTCACATTTAAAGTTTTAGTTAATGGTGCTTACGTTTTAAAAAACGATGATGTTGTTTATGATCATCCAATTGAACAAAAAGATGTTATGGAAGTCTTGCAATTAATTGAAGGTACACAACTCAATTTGGGGATGGTTGGCATTCGAGAAGAGGCTGTTAACAAACTTTCTGAAGTTGTGCATGAAGGCATGAAAATTTTAAGAGGTATTTATCCTAAAATTGACCCTCGATTTCATTTAACACATCCAATTTATCAATTGTGGATTTTTGCACAAACAGAAGAAGAAATATTAGATATGGCTTCCAAAATGCCTAAATTTAGAGTATATCCATGGCACAAGGGTGGTGCTGACTTTGTGTATCCAGGAATTAATAAAGCTTTTGGTATACAAAAAGCTTTAGAACACGAAAAAGATTATCGCTTGATCTGTGTTGGAGATGGCGCTAATGATATTCAAATGATTGAAATGGCAGATATAGGAATTGCTATGAACAACACAAGATTTCTCGAGTTAAAAGAAAAAGCTGATCATGTTGCTCCACATATAATGGATGATCAGCTGTATGAATTTTTTAAATCTCTGAATTTGATTTAGGGCGTAATCGATCTTGAACATCTCTGATGATTTCTTTGGGAACATAAGGAGAAATATCAGCATGATGGACAATGAGTTCTTTAATGGCTGAAGAAGAGACGAAATGATTACGAGATGACGGGAATAAAATAATCGTTTCAATATTTTTATTGAGATTGCGGTTGAATTGATAGAGCATATACTCATTTTCATAATCCGCAATATTTCTTAAACCACGAATCATTAAGTCGATATCGTTTCTCATCGCATATCTTACAACAAGGTCTTCAGTTGATGTTACAATGATATTGGGAATGTCCTCTGTGACTCGCTTAATCATTGTAATGCGTTCTTCAGTTGAAAAGGTTGGTGTTTTCTTGTAATTATCAGCAACAACAACATGGAGCTCATCAACAAAGCGAACTGCGCGTTTAATAATGTCAAGATGGCCAATCGTTAAGGGATCAAACGTACCAGGGTATACAGCTTTTTTCATAGATTTACCTCATTTCAATTTTAGTATAACACGACTTGAGCAAACAATTTCAAAGGAGAAATAAAAAATGAACGTTTACAGAAAAAGTCTACTTGTCCAATTAATGTTATTCCTCGTTTTTATCGTTATGGGTGGTTACACCATTTTAGAGTTTTATTATCGTCAGGAATATCCATGGATTGGTTATATTCTTTTAGGGTTTTTATTAGCAGTTGGTGGGTTAGGATTTTATCTATTTAAGAAAAAAGATCAAACAGTTTGTGTCATTACTGAAAAAGAAATGCTTGTGATCAAATATTTACTTTATGGTTACTTTTTAGTTTACGTTCTTGAGATGATTTTACCATCCATCATTAAAACTATTAATTTAGAAATATTAACGCTTGTATCCGGTATATCTTTAATTTTAATTGCTTTAGTAGGTACCGTCATACAGCTTCGTATCTTAAAACACAAATAATCATAGAAGGGAAGAAGTAAAATGAAAACGATTCAAGATGTTTATGTATTGAAAAATGGTGTTAAAATGCCAAAGGTTGGCTTTGGAACATGGCAGATTCCAAATGGTGAAGTGTGCTATAATGCTGTTTCAATGGCGTTAAAACATGGTTATCGTCACATTGATACTGCTGCTGCCTATGGTAATGAATCTTCAGTAGGAAAAGCGATTAAAGATTCCAATCTCAAACGAGATGAGGTGTTTGTTACTTCTAAATTACAGTCACATATTAAAACATATCAAGGCGCATTAGATGCTTTTGATAAAACCTTAAAGGAACTTGATATGGAGTATTTAGATCTTTATTTAATTCATGCACCATGGCCATGGAATGAAATGGGTAAAGATTGCAACGAAGGTAATGTTCAAGCTTTCAAAGCAATGGAAAAATTGTATAAAGAGGGTAAGATCAGAGCTATCGGTGTTTCCAATTTTTCTCCAAAAGATATAGATAATATTTTAAAGCATTGTGAAATCATTCCTCATGTTAATCAAATTGCGTTCTTTATTGGTAACAATCAGGAAGAAACACATCAATACTGTGATGCTAAAGGCATATTGATTGAAGCTTATTCTCCACTTGCCATTGGTTATGCATTATCGAATGAAACCATCCAAAAGATGGCAAAATCTTACAATGTAACTCCTGCACAATTATGCATTCGTTACTGTATTGAAAAAGGTACAGCACCACTTCCTAAATCAACACATGAATCTCGTATTATTGAAAATACAGGATTAGATTTTCAAATGAAAGAAGAAGATGTTAGATTCTTGGATACGATTAAAGATGATCCAAGACGCTGGAATTCATAATCGAATATGAAGAAAAAGATTCCTTGAGTGGAATCTTTTATTTATATTGCTATGACTTATTTTGATTTGCCATGATTCTAATAACTTCAAATGTACCGAGTGCCTTAAATCCCCATGTCTGATACATGTTTTTAGCTGTACCGTTTTGATCAGTGACTAAATAAACATAGGTAATACCTTGTGTTTTTAAGAATTGTAAAACCTCATACATCAATTGTGAACCGAATCCTTTTCTTTGTTTTTCTTCTGCAATAGCAAAATCATCAAGTTTAGCGTTATCCCCATGCATAAACACATTCAATGTACCAATTGTTTGATTGTTTTCAACAGCTTTGAAATACATGTATTGAGAAGACTGATGAGTTAAAACTTCTTTTTGTCTTTTAACATTGCCAAGTGCATAAGTCTCACCATATGCTTTGCTATCTTCATAGAGAAAGTCAAAGAATGGGTCATCATTTTGTGGATTTACTCTTTCGATTGTAATTGAAGATTTTGGATGAATGATAATCGATGTTATATCGTTACCATAATAGCCATCACAATCAACAATCTCATTTTCATAGAAAGATGGATTTATCTTTATCCCGTTTTCAAGCCTAATAACAGAAAAACCGTGCTTTTGGGTTTTCGTGATATAAGATTTGATGTCTTTATCTGATGCGATATCTTGTGTGATATCTAAATAGTTATGATAGTACTTATCTCTTTGATTTAGATCTTCAGCTTCATAACCATAAGACGTATCTATCGTTTTGGAGAAGAGTTCAACGTATAACTTTTCATGTTGAATAACTTGTTTTAATGTCATGTTAATTACCTACAAATTCAATTTTTGTTGACATGATTCACAGTAACCATAAACTGTCATATCATGATGTGTAATCTTAAAATGATGTTCATGTGCAACATGATCAGCAATATGATCTAAGTGACAATCAATTTCATACATTTTTTGACAGTTTATACAAATCATGTAATGATGATGTTTTTGATCATTCATGTAATAGTACGATGTATTTTTCATCGTACTTTTTGATATAAGACCTTCAGCAAAAAAGGCATCTAAATTACGATATACGGTCGATAAATTCATGGTATGATCTGGTAAGTCCGATAAAATCATTTCTGCACTTTGTGGGATACGTGATTTTTTTAGAAGATTGAGAATCAATTTTCTTTGTGTAGTCATGCGCATGATTATTTCCTCCATAACGGTTTAAGTATCAGTAAGAACACAAGAATAGCTGCGTATAAAACAACAATAGTCGATCCAACGGGTATCTCTAAAGGATGTGCGACAAAAATACCCATGATGACAATGAGGATTGAGGATAAAACACCAATCAATAATGTATTTTTAAAGCTTTTTGCAAGTTGACTGGAGATAACAGAAGGAAAGACGACAAGTGCTGAGATAAGCAACGTTCCGATCGTTCTAACACCAATCACGATAAAGAAAGCTGTCAGTGCAGACAAGGTGTACCCTATCAGTTGAACTTTGATTTTGGTAAACTTTGCATAATTTAAATCATAAGTCATAACAAACAACTTTCGATAAAAGATCAAAACAAACACACCAATCAATGCCATGATGATTAATGATAAATACATTTCTGTTAAAGTCGCTGTAAAAATATTACCTACAAGCATACTTTCAATCGATATATTAAAGCCTTGTCCTTTTTTGACAATGATTAAACCAATCGCAAATGAAATTGAGGATACTAATCCGATGGCAGCATCACCATTGATCGTTTTTGTCGTTGATAAATATTTGATGAGAATCGATGCCAGCATCACGAAAGGGATGGCGATCCAAAGGGGTTCACCAGAAAGAACAACACCTAAAATAATACCTGCAAAACTCACGTGGGCTAAACCATCAGCAATCATGGCTTGTTGATTTAAAACTAAAAAAGGTGATAGTAAAGCCGCTGATATCGCAAGTGCTATTCCTATGACGAGAGCTTGCTGAATAAAGCTATAACTTAGAAAATCAAGCATGATGGTGCCCCCTATGTTCGAATGCATGGAAATCGTGATATGAACCATAGAACTTAACGGTTTGATCAACATACATGACTAAACAATCGTCTTTAACAGCATCGGTTAAATCATGTGTCACATGGACGATGGTCATGTGATATTTTTGATGCAATTCATTTAATAAAAGATAAAACTTTTCACGAAATGAAGGATCTAATGCTGAAGTTGGTTCATCTAAGATTAAAACATCAGGATTTGAGATAATCGCTCTAATGATAAAAACACGTTGCTGTTGACCCCCGGATAGATGTGTCATAGACTCATCAAATAAGTGAGGTATTTCCATGCGTTCTAACCATGATTTGATCAGTTCACAATCCTCTTTAGAAGGTTTGATTTTTTGTTTTTTGAATCCACTATAAATCACTTCACGCACGGTCATAGGAAGATTTGTTTTAGTGTTTAATTTTTGTGGTAAATAACCCATGTGTGGCGCATGAATGGTAATCGATCCGTTACTCGGCTTTAATAATCCAACGAGCGTCTTGACGAGTGTTGTTTTACCACTACCATTTGGACCAACAATATGTAAAAAAGATCCTTTTTCTAAACGGAAATTAACATCAGTTAAAGCTTGAAATTTACCAAATAAGACATTTACATGATCGTATTCAATCATAATTGACTATTGAGTACTGCTATAATGGCTTCAATATTTCTGTTGAATAAGTCAAGATAGCGAATACCTTCCTCCATCTCTGTCTTCGTTAGATTATGGTATGCGTGTAGTTCAACAAGATTAAGTATATAATTTTCTTTAGCAAGTTCATTTTTGATTTGTAATGCAGCTTTAGGTTCAGCTAGTTCTTCAATAAATAAAGTGTGAACATTTGCTTGTTTAACGATTTGTGTGAAGTTAATCAGTTCACTACTTGTTAAATCAGCATCGGGTTTAAAGCTTTCAAATAAAGAGGATATCGTGATGTGATATCTTTCTGAGAACAATCCAAGGGCATTATGACCTGCAAAGTAGATTTCTTGATCAACATGACCATTTTGAATATATAAATCAAATGCTTCGTGAGCTTCATGAATGGCTTCATGATAGACTTCAGCATTCGCTTCATAAAAAGCTTGATTATCTGGATCAATTAAAACGATTTGTTCTAAAATAGCATCGATCAATTGTAAAGCTATCAGTGGATCAACCCAGTAATGAAGCTCTGCACTGTGATCGTGTTCGTCTTCAATCTGTTGATTTAACGTCATCTCATCTTCATGATGATGCTCTTCCATGGTGTAATGTTCAGATAAATTCATAACAACAGTTTCATTGCCACCAATCGTAAGTGGATCTTTAATCCATGTATCGATATCTAAACTTGTGAAAATGAAGAGTTTGGCTTCCTTTATAGCAATCATATCTTTGGAAGATGCTTCATATGTGTGGACTTCTACACCCGGTGGGACAAGTAAACTGACACTCATCTTATCTCCAACAATCTGTCGTGCAAAGTCATATTGTGGGAACATGGTTGTTACAATATCAGCTTCTTTACTGTTCGTACAAGATGATAAAATAAAAATACTAGATATCATCATTAAGACATATGCAAATTTTTTCATAAATCCTTCTCCTTATTGCAAATGATTTGCATTTACATTATAGCATAGAAGTACTTACTTGCAAACGATTTGCAAAAAATTAGCTATATGAACATATAAAATGTACTTAAAAAGTTAGCATTTATTGTATAATAATTGAAATTGTGCTAAACTATTTAGGAGAACAAGAGTGGGATGATGATTTCCACTCATTTTATTGAGGTCTATATGAATTTAGAAAAAATAAAAGAAAAACTCAAACCTATTTTAGATAAAAGCCATTTATCGATTTATTCGATACGTACGAAAAGAGAGTTTGGGGAAAAGATTTTAGAAATCTTAATCGATACGGAAGTCATGGATATCAACGATCTTGAAAAGATTCATTTGGAGTTTCAAGCATCCCTCACAGATGATGACTTAGATCCAGACTATTATTTGGAACTTTCTTCACTTGGTGCTGAAAGACCCTTGCAAACCAAAGAAGAATTTATCAAAGCTATCAGCCGATATATTTATCTCGTATCATCAAAATATAAGGGATATGGTACACTATTAGCTTTAGATAATGATATGATATCATTAGAAATTAATGATAAAGGAAGATTTAAAACCATAGAAATCAAGTTTGATGACATACGCAACGCGCGTACAGCAATCAAGTTTTAGGAGGATAAGTATGATTAGTAAAGAGTTTTTTAAAAACATTGATCTTGTCGCTGAAGAAAAAGAGTTGACACATGATCAGGTACTCGAGGCTTTTATTCAAGGCATGATTGCTGGATGTAAGAAAGCACATGATGTAAGATCTTGTCGTGTCGAAATCAAAGAAGAAAAAAATGAGATTAATGTTTATAAACAACATTTAATCGTCGATGAATATTCCATTGATGCCGATAAGAATTATCAACAAATGCTTTTAGACGAAGCAAAAGAGATTAATCCTAGAATTAAAGTTGGTGATGTTTTAGAACAAAAGATTGATCCAAAAGATTTTGGACATTTTGCTGTTCGTGATTTCAAGAGCCGTCTGAATGAAACATTAATCACCATGCAAAAAGAAAACTTATACAAACACTTTAAAAAGTTTGAACACGAAATGATCACAGCACGTGTTATTGATGTCACAGATGAACACTATCGTCTTGACATTGGTAAAGACTTAACGACATTACTTCCTAAAAAAGAAGCACTTCCAAAGGATAACTTCCATGTTGGAGATTATGTGAGAGTCTATGTATCTGATGTTGAAATGAAAACCAAATGGCCTAAAGTCTTTGTCAGCCGTTCACATCCATCATTAATTATCCGTCTTTTAGAAAGCTTTATACCTGAAATCAAAGATGGCATTATCGAAGTTATGGGTATCTCGCGTGATCCAGGTGATCGTTCTAAGATTGGTGTTAAATCAAATGATCCTAAAGTTGATCCTATTGGTGCATGTGTGGGTGAAGGTGGTATGAGAATTCGTGAAATCGTTAAAGCACTCTCTGATGAAAAAATTGACTTATTCAGATGGAGTGATAATGAAAAAGATTTAATCGCGAATGCACTACAACCAGCAGAAGTCGTTGCTGTTACACGAGTTAATCCAAAAGAAAAAACGGCACTTGCGATTGTACCTGATAATCAATTATCACTTGCGATTGGTAAACTAGGACAAAATGTTAAATTAGCTGTTCAAGCATGTGGTTGGAGCATTGACATCAAGTCAGAAACCATGGCACAAGGCGAAGGCATCCTTTACTGATAAACGAGGTGATTCTAGATTGAACAAAGTTAAAAAAATACCTCTGAGAACGTGTGTAGTCACAAAAGAGGTTTTACCAAAAAAGGCATTGGTGCGCATATGTGCTACCAAAGAAGGTGTTGTATCCATTGATTTAAACGGTAAAGCACCGGGTCGAGGTGCCTATTTGAAACTTTCTAAAGAAGTCATCTTATTAGCAAAAAAAACAAAAGCACTCGACAAAAAGCTTGAAACACAAGTTCCTGATGACATTTATGAGGAACTCTTAAAACTTGCACATGAATAATACCATTGGATTAGCACTTCGTGCTAGGAAAGTCACAGTAGGGACAGATTTAACGATTTCTGCGCTTCGCATGAATAAGTTACATCTCATTATTCTTGCAACTGATGCTTCTCATACAACGAAGAAAAAAGTTTATGATAAAGCCAAATTTTACAATGTCGAAGTCATTGAAGAGATATCTTCATTTGATCTATCGATTGCACTAGGCAAAGATGATATCAAAGTGATTGGAATTACCGACAGGGGGTTTAGTCAATTATTGATGAATCAGAGAAGGAAGTGATTTTATGCCTGTTAAAAATTATAAAAAGAATGTGAATAAAAAACCGGATTTTAAAAAACCACCAATGTTACCAAGAAAAGAACAAAAGAAGCAACAAGGTGAGAAAATCTTTATTTATAAACCTGAAATGAATGTTGCACAAGTTGCAGAAGGTTTAGGTTTATCGAATGCATCCGTCATCAAACGTTTGATGCAACTTGGTCTTATGGCATCTGTCAATCAAGTGATTGATCGTGATACCATTGAAGTTATTGCGCTTGACGAAGGTTTTGAAGTTAAAGATGAAGTGATTACCGATGTCACACGTTATGATGAAATGGAAATTAGCGATGATCCAAATGATATGGTGAAACGTCCTCCTATTGTGACTGTTATGGGTCACGTTGACCACGGTAAAACGACTTTACTTGATGCGATTAGAAAATCAAGAGTTGTTGAAGGTGAAGCCGGCGGTATTACCCAGCATATTGGTGCGTATCAGGTTATCAGAAACGGTGAAGCTATTACGTTTATTGATACACCAGGACATGCTGCATTTACTGAAATGAGAGCGCGTGGTGCGAAAGTTACCGATATCGTTGTCTTAGTTGTTGCAGGTGATGATGGTGTCATGCCACAAACAATTGAAGCCCTAGATCATGCGAAAGCAGCGAAGGTCCCCATTATTGTTGCTGTCAACAAAATGGATAAACCACAATCAAATCCTGATCGTGTTATGACAGAGTTATCTGAAAAAGGACTTATTCCTGAAGCGTGGGGTGGAAAAACACCTTATGTCATGGTATCTGCATTAAAACGTCAAGGGATTGATGAATTACTTGATGTGATTCAACTGATTTCTGAAATTGAAGAATTCAAAGCGAATCCTAAGCGTTTAGCAAAAGGAACAGTTATCGAAGCATTCCTCGATAAAGGACGTGGTGCTGTTGCTACACTGATTATTGAAACAGGTACACTTCATATCGGAGATTATATCGTCATTGGTAATACGTATGGGAAAATTCGTACGATGAATGATGATTTGAAAAAACGTTATAACAAAGCACTTCCATCACAACCTATTGAAGTGACAGGACTTAATGAAGTGCCACAAGCTGGTGATGTCTTTATGGCATTTAAAGATGAGCGTGTGACACGTGATATTGCGATTGAACGTCAATCACGTCAAAGAGAAACAGAAGCAAAAACAATGAAAAAAGCTTCACTTGACAAAATGTTTGGTGAAATGGAATCGACTGAAAAAGAACTTAATATCATCATCAAGGGTGATGTTCAAGGGTCCATTGAAGCACTAAAAAACATGTTAGAAAAAATTGATGTTAACGGGTTCCATGTCAATGTTGTTCGCTCAAGCGTTGGTGCGATTACAGAAAACGACATTACGCTAGCAAGTGCATCACATGCCATTGTTATCGGTTTTAACGTTAGACCAACAGCTGCTGTTAAACAAGTTGCTGATCAACAAGGTGTTGAAATTCGTCTTTATAACATTATTTATCGTATTCAAGAAGATATTGAAGCTGCATTAAAAGGTATGCTTGAACCAACATTTGAAGAAATTGTTACTGGACAAGCAGAAGTCAGAGATACATTTAAAATTTCTCGTATTGGTACGATTGCTGGATGTTATGTCACCGATGGTATCATCAAGCGCGATGCGCTAGTTAGAGTCATTAGAGATGGTATTGTTGTCTATGAAGGTAAATTGGCATCGCTCAAACGTTTCAAAGATGATGCAAAAGAAGTTAGACAAGGATACGAATGTGGATTATCGATTGAAAACTTTAATGATATCAAGAATGGCGACATCATCGAAGCTTCACAAATGAAGGAAGTTGAGGTCGATTAGTATGTCTATTACTACAGAACGTCTTGCAAGCCTCATTCAGCGTGAGCTTGCACCGATTGTTAACGCTGAAATTAAAGACAAAAGTTTTGGATACATTAACTTAACTGAGGTTAAAGTAACCAAAGATTTATCATTTGCTAACATTTATTACACCATTTTATCAGATGACGAAAAAGTGTTAGAACGTGCAAAATCATCTTTAGAAGAAGCTAAAGTAGCTATTCGTATGGAACTTGCTAAAAAAATTAAAAATACAAGAAAAATTCCAGATCTAGTATTTAAGTATGATGAAGCGCTTGCCTATGGTAACCGCATCGATAAAATTCTAAAGACAATAAAGTAACTTCGGTTACTTTTTTTGTCGCTTGGTGATGGTATAATATAGGAGGTGAAGCCTATGTATGCACAAGTTGTTATTGATATTAAGCATGAAGAAGTCAATCAGCTTTACGACTATATCATTCCTCAACATTTTGAGGATTTTTTAGCACGTGGCATGCGTGTTTTAGTACCCTTTGGTATTGGAAACACAGAGCGCATGGGTATCGTTGTTAATGTGATTGATCACAGTAACACAGCAACTAAAGTCATATCTTCTGTTTTAGATAGCACACCAACACTTGATGATGAGATGTTTATGATGTTAGATGTCATGTCTAAAGGTAGTATGGAGCTCATCTCAGGGATGTACCAGACAGTGATTCCTTTAGAACGATTAGTATCATATCAGAAAGTTGTTAAAGTCATCCATCAAGAGTTATTACCTGATGATTTAAAGCACAAGTTTAATCAAAGAGGTACGTGGCGACTAAATGTATCAGATCAGATCTATTATCCACGTCTAAAACGACTAGAAAATCAAAACATCTGTACCATCGAAACCATCATTAGAGAAAAAAAGACAGAAAATAAAATTAAAAAATATCAATTTAACAGTCATCATCACTATACGAAGATTGACAAGTATCCTGGTTTAATCGATTTTCATGACGAACAAAAGACATATGATAAACAGGATCTATACGATTTAGGTTTAACAGATTCCATGATTAAAACACTAATCAAACATGCTGTATTTTTTGAAGAATCAGTCGCTGTTAAACGTGAGATTGAACACGTCTTTCAACTCGAAGATAAAAAAGTGACATTAAATAAAGAACAGATCATCGCTTCTTATGCCATTAAACATGCAAAAGAGAATCAGATCTTTTTACTTCATGGCATTACAGGTTCAGGAAAAACTGAAGTTTATTTAGATGCGATATCGCATGTGATTGAACAAAAAGGTAAAGTATTAGTGCTTGTACCTGAAATTCAGCTCATTCCTTATATGGCACAGCGGTTAAAATCTCGTTTTAATCGTGTTGCTATATATCATTCAGGTTTATCTAAAGGTGAGCGTTCTGATCAGTATAAAATGATTTTAAACGATGAAGCAGATATCATCTTAGGAACACGAAGCGCTGTTTTTTTACCGATTAAACAACTCAAACTTATCATCATGGATGAAGAACACGATGATGCCTATATGCAACGAGATGGCGTATACTATGATTGTAAAGATCTTGTTTTAGCACGTGCAGCCTATCTTCACATCCCTGCGGTCTTAGGTTCAGCAACACCATCTGTTGTGTCGATGTATCATGCTGAACAAGGTGATTATACACTTTTAGAACTAACTAAAAGACCCTTTGATTTAGAACTTCCCAAGATTACACTTGTAGATATGAAAGAAGAGTTAAAAGATAAACACTACGCGATATTTTCAAGAACGTTACTTCAGAAAATGGAAGAACGACTTCAAAAAAAAGAACAAACCATTTTATTAATCAATCGAAAAGGTTATGCACCATTTGTGATGTGTCGCTCGTGTGGAGATGTACCCAAATGTCCTCACTGTGATGTTTCACTGACCTTTTATAAGGATAAAAAAATTTTAAAATGTCCTTATTGTGGCTATCAAGTTGATTTTGATGCGACCTGCCAAGTATGTCATGAGCCCAAGGTTAAAGAGGTCGGAGTAGGTATTGAGTATGCTGAAGAGCAACTTAAAAAACACATGCCTAAAGCACGTATTCTTCGCTTAGATAAAGCGCAAACGCGGACAAAGAATGCGCACGAAATTATATGGAATGACTTTCAAAATGAGAAAGCGGATATATTAATTGGGACACAAATGATATCAAAAGGACTCGATTTACCTAAAGTTACTTTAGTTGGCGTTTTACTCACCGATATGCTCCTGAAGATTCCATCTTATCAAAGCTCTGAAAAAGCCTACATGCTTTTAACACAAGTCACAGGAAGATCTGGAAGATTTTTACAGGGGGAAGCTGTGATCCAAGGCTATGATTTGAACCATTTTGTTATTAAAAGTTTAACTTCTGGTTATCAAGCTTTTTATAAAGAAGCTTTATATCAACGAAAACTTCTTGGTTATGAACCTTTTAATCAAACCTCACAACTCTTATGTGCTGGTCCTGGTTTTTTAAAAACCTATCAAAAAGCATTTATGATGAGAAAAGAACTTATCGCTTTAGGTTATGATGTCTTAGGTCCATCACAAGCACTCATTAAAAAAATAAAAGATCAGTACAGATTTACATTGACGATCAAATATCAGAAACGCGATTTAAAACCTCTTTTTGAATGTATTGAAAAACACAAATCAGAAGAAATAAACATCACATTTCTTCCAACATTAGATACATGGTAGGTGATAAGATGAATATTGTATTTATGGGTACACCACAATTTGCAGTCCCGATATTAGAGATGCTTTCTTCGCAGGAAAACATTTTGCTTGTTGTCACGCAACCTGATAAACCGACGGGTAGAAAAAAAGTTTTGATGCCCTCACCGGTTAAAGAAAAGGCATTAGCTTTAGGAATACCTGTTTTTCAACCTATAAAACTTAAAACCGATTATCAAAAAATAATCGATTTAAAACCGGATGTATTGATAACAGCAGCGTATGGACAAATGCTACCAAAAGAACTCTTAGATCAGATAACAGCCATCAACGTACACGGTTCTTTGTTACCTAAATATCGTGGTGGTGCACCGATTCAATATGCTCTTTTTGATGGTTTAAAAACAACAGGAGTCACCATCATGTACATGGCATATCGTATGGATGCTGGTGATATGATTAAACAACAAGAAATTGAGATTGATGACGATGATAATTATCAAACACTATCGACAAAGTTATCTTATGTAGGAGCTCATCTTTTAAAAGAAGTTTTATTCGATTTAAAACAGGGTTTAATTAAACCCATACCACAAGATGAAAAAGAAGTAACGTTTGCATACACACTAAAACCTGATGATGAAAAGATTCATTTTGAGATGAAAACACAGGATCTAATTAACAAAATCAGAGGACTATCTCCTGAACCAGGAGCAACCGCAAATTTCAAAAATACAACCATCAAGTTTTATCGGGCTCAAAAAGGTGATATAATAGACCATAAAGCAGTTCCTGGTACAATCTTGTCACTTAAAAAGAAGTTAATCGTAAAAACATGTGATGGTTCAATTGAACTATTAGAAATACAAATACCAGGAAAAAAAGTGATGGCCACCAAAGACTTTTTAAATGGCCAAAACATCATGCAAGTCGGTGATGTTTTTGAAGGGAGCATAAAATAAATGGGTGAAAAAGATCAGTTAAAAAAAGTCATTTATACCAGACAAGAAATGTTTGAATTAAACAAAAAGATTTTACTTAAAAGAGGCGTCACGATAGAATCGATTGCTGAAATAAGCCATAAACAACAAGCGCGTTATTCAGATAATGTTTCGATGGAATTGTGCCTAGAATCAGTAGAAAAAATATTATCTTTGCGTGATGTTTTCCATCACGTTCAACTCGCTTGTGAAATTGATCGTTTAGCAGAAGAAAAAATGTTTCAAGGACCTATCCAAGAAATTATCTATCAAGATTTAGGTTTATTTGGTATTGATGAAACGATGGGTTTAGATGTTTCTGGATTATATGGAACGATTGGTCAAACCAATTTTGGTGATATTGATGTCAACAAACACGGTATCGTTAAAGTACTCAATGATGCAGGTAAAGAAGATGGTATTTGCCATACCTTTTTAGATGATATCGTTGGAGCAATTGCTGCAGCAGCATCAACCAGAGTCGCTCAAGTATTAAATGAAGAAATTGCACATGAAGATATCGGTGTTAAACGCTTCAGCATTTTTGATTTATAATAAAGGATGATTAAGTGAAGAAAAGATTAAGGGATAAAATGAATGTAAAAGCGCTTGGCAAAGGTATTTTTGCGAAGTACTTTGGGTTTGAACAAGGCGTCGATATCACAGATGATGTTGCCGTTCTTTTCCGTCGTAATGTTGTTATCAAACACATTGTCTTCGTATCAAACTTGATGTATTCAATTATCTTATTTGTCTTATCATTATCAACTAAAGATGAGGTCAGCAACTGGATTGTGACATTTATCGCATTCCCATTAACCTATGTCATCAATAAATTTCTAACAAAATTAATCAATATGGATCCACATGATAAAACAAAACAGAGCGTAGCAATGTATGTTTCTGCATTCTATATTTTCTTTTCATCCATTTTGATTTATGCAAGACTTTATCAAGTTGAATACTTTGAAACAGCTGCTTATATTTTGATGTATTATGCGATTGTTGTTATATCGCTTTATCAGGAAAGAAAGCTCTTGTCATCATCGTTTCAAGGATTGCTTGCTTTATTAACGGTCATTCATTTTATATGGACGTTTACCATTCATAAATTAGTGAATGAAGGCGAAACGATCTTAGAGTTCTTACCTCGATTTGTTACACTTCCCGAATTTGGTGATATTCTTTTAAGAACCCTTTTATTTATTCTCTTTTATTTCGTCGTTTATGCGATTGTTTCCATGGGACAATACATGCAAGAAGAACGTAAAAAAGAACTGATTAAAAGAAGACAAGTTCAAGGGGATTTCTCACATATCGTCGGTGACTTATTTTCAGTCGTCTTTTCCAGCTCATACACACTCATGGATAAAAGACATGCGTCACAGGTCCAAATGATGAGCGAAAAATTAGCTGACTATTATGGACTCTCTTTTGAAAAGATTAAAGTGATGAATGCTTATGCACTTATTCATTTACAATATCAAGAAATCAAACATATGCTCAATGATATGAACACCTTTGATGAACAATCCTATGATGTATTAAAAGAAAAAACAGAGCTTGGTTCTCAAATCGCAAAACGTATGCAACTTGCCCAAAAATGTGAAGATATCGCACGTTCACATATCGAAGATTCAGCAAATGAAAAGTTTCTTAAGGAAATGCTTCTTATCCAACCAGAGATCGAATCACAGATCATTTTGCTTGCTGATTTATACATCACCATGCGTGGTCCCAAGCCATACAAACGTCCGATGGCACACTCCATTGTTTTAAAATCATTCCAAAATGAACTTGGACAATACTTTGATCACGATTTAAAAGAACGGTTCTTAAAGTTTCACGATGAGTTTGCTGAAATGTATAATAATTTCTAGTTGATTTGAGTTGACTTTTTACTGATCTTATTGTATCCTTAATGAGGATTAAAAAATTAAATCTAGTTTCACTTATTCAGAGCTATCGAGGCGAGTGACCGATGACATAGCAGCAACCTACTTCAATTAGGTGCTTATCACAAGGGGTTTAAGTGACCCATCAATAAGGAAAAATTCCACACATATGGTGTTTCTCCTTCGAGAAACATTTTTTTATGAAAGAAGGCTTCATATGAGAAAATTATTTAGTAGTGAGTCCGTCACAGAAGGACATCCAGACAAAGTTGCTGACTATATCTCAGATTCCATTTTAGATGCTGTATTAGCCAAAGATCCACAGGCGAGAGTCGCTTGTGAAACTGCTGTTACAACAGATTATGCATTATTGTTTGGTGAAATAACGTCAACAGCTGAAATTGATTTTGACCACGTGGTTAGAACAGCCATTCAACAGATTGGCTACAATAAAAAAGAATATGGTTACAATGCGGATGATGTCATCATTGATGTCCGTATTAAGCCACAATCTCCAGATATTGCTTTAGGTGTAGATGAAACAGAAAATAAAGAACAAGGTGCTGGTGACCAAGGTTTAATGTTTGGTTATGCAACCAATGAAACCATCACACTCATGCCATTACCTATCCACTTAGCACATCGATTGTCTGAACGTTTAAGTTTTGTTAGAAAAAACAATATCGTCTCCGGTCTAAGACCTGATGGTAAAACACAAGTTACTGTCGCATATAATGAAAAAAATCAACCCGTATCGATTCATACGGTCGTTTTATCAACTCAGCACGATGAATCTTGGACTCAAGAAGCGCTCAAAGAAGAAATGCTGAAACATGTTATTCATCCCGTATTACGTGGATATGACACATCTGAAACCATTTATCAAATCAATCCAACAGGACGATTTGTTATGGGTGGTCCACACGGTGATGCAGGTTTAACAGGAAGAAAGATTATTGTTGATACCTATGGTGGTTACGCACGTCATGGCGGTGGTGCATTCTCGGGTAAAGATGCATCGAAAGTTGATCGTAGTGCAGCTTACATGGCACGCTATATTGCTAAAAATATAGTTGCTTCCGGCATAGCAGATCAATGTGAAATACAAATTGCTTATGCAATTGGGATTGCTGAACCTGTTTCATTTTTAATCGACACATTTGGTACTGAAAAAGTAGATAAAGATTTGATTTATGAAGCAGTAAAAGATAACTTTGATTTACGCCCAGCATCGATTATTAAGACGCTTGATTTAAAACGTCCGATCTTTCATAAAACCTCAAACTATGGTCATTTTGGAAGAGTAGATGAAGACTTTTCCTGGGAATGTCTCGACAAAATAGATCTATTTAGAGCACTTCTCAAGTGACAAATCATTTCATTTCTAACCATTTGGAGGTTCAACGATGCCCATTCTAATCACGGGAATATCCCTTTTCATTGTTTCACTGATTGTTGTCTTATACATTTTAACAACCATCAATCTCTTTAAGCGTTTAGTTGTTCAATTAGCTATTCAAGAAGAGCTTATTAACAAAGCCATCACGAAACGTTATCTTTTATTTCAATCGTTCTATCAGATTTTAGAAAGTCATCTCAAAGACGATCTAAAACCTAGAGAGCAAAAAGAGATATCAGGAGAAACATTAACACATTTATCAATCAAAGAAAAAGAAGCATTTGCAAAAGAGATTGAAGAAGGTCTTTATCAGGTGTTAGAACTTTTGAAAAATCATGATGACATCAAGCAATCATTTGATGTTTTAGATTTGATTGAAAAGCTTCATGAAGCGGAAGATGAGTTACAAACTGCTCAAAGAAAATATAATTCTGAAGTTTCATATTACAATCAAAAAGTCGTTATTTTTCCAAGTCATATCATTGCCAATTGGCAAAAGTATGAAAAGCGTTTGTTCTTTGAAGTGGACGCAGTTAAAATTTAGATATTTACTACACCTCTAACGATGAGAAGCTTTCTTCATGAAGCTTCTTTTTTTATCCCTCACGTGATTATGGTAATTTCCCATAAACAGTGAAATCGCTTGTAAAAAAGCCCTTATTATAGTAATATAATAAAGACGAAAAGGAAGTGTTTCTATGCTAAAAAAATGGTTTGATCCAGGTAAAAAGGAACTTAAAGAAGCAAGAAAAATTGCGGATAAAGTCTTTTCACTTGAAGAGGAAATAGCAAAGCTAACAGATGCTGAGCTTCAGGCAAAAACGACCTGGTTCAAAGAGAGATATCAAAATGGTGAATCACTTGAAAGCATTATGCCAGAAGCATTTGCTGTTGTAAGAGAAGCCTCACGTCGCGTGACGCGTCTTTTCCCATATTATGTGCAAGTGTTAGGTGCAGTTGCTATATTCCATGGTAACATTGCTGAAATGAAAACTGGTGAAGGTAAAACACTAACTGCAGTTATGCCAGCGTACTTATCTGCACTCAATGGCGAAGGCGTTCACATTGTAACCGTGAATGAATACTTGGCTAAACGTGAAGCAGAAGGTGACATCGGTGATCTTTTCCGCTTTTTAGGTTTAACCGTAGGTCTTAATCTAAGAGACATTTCACGCGATCAAAAACGACAAGCTTATGATTGCGATATCATCTATTCTACCAACTCAGAACTTGGGTTTGACTATTTGAGAGATCACATGGTTTTATATGCAAAAGACATGGTTCAACAACGTGGTTTAAACTATGCAATCATCGATGAAGTTGACTCCATTTTAATCGATGAAGCGAGAACCCCATTGATTATCTCTGGTGGTGAAAAAAATAACCACAATCTTTACCAAGCAGCTGACAGATTTGCTAAGTCGCTTCGCGATGAAGATTTTGAAATTGATTTAGAATCTAAAACGATTGCCTTAACACCATCAGGTATCAAAAGAGCAGAACAGATTTTCCAATTAGAAAACCTGTATGACTTAAAGCATGTAACACTCGTACACCACATCAATAATGCACTTCGTGCAGTTCATATTTTATCAAGGGACGTTGAATACGTTGTTCAAGACGGTGAAGTCTTAATCGTTGACCAATTTACCGGTCGTATTTTACATGGTCGTCAATTTTCTGAAGGGCTTCATCAAGCTTTGGAAGCAAAAGAAAATGTACAGATTAAAAAAGAAACCGTAACGGTTGCAACCATTACTTACCAAAACTTCTTTAGAATGTATAAGAAGTTATCAGGTATGACAGGTACTGCGAAAACCGAAGAGGAAGAATTCAGAGATATTTATAACATGGATGTCGTTGAAGTTCCGACCAATGCACCAGTTATCCGTTTGGACGAACCTGATTTCATCTATGCAAACTCAGAAGATAAATTCAAAGCCATATGTGATGAAATTGAAGCAAGACATCAAAAAGGACAACCTCTTTTGATTGGTACGATTGCCGTTGAAACATCAGAACTTTTATCACGTTTACTTAAAGCACGACGTATCAACCATGAAGTTTTAAATGCTAAAAACCATGAAAGAGAAGCTGAAATTGTTGCCAAAGCAGGTCTTATGGGATCTGTAACCATTGCAACGAACATGGCTGGTCGTGGTACCGATATTAAGCTTGGACAAGGTGTTGTTGAACTCGGTGGTTTAGCTGTCATCGGTAGTGAACGTCATGAGTCAAGACGTATCGATAATCAGTTAAGAGGACGAAGTGGTCGTCAAGGTGACCCCGGATACTCAAGATTTTACATCTCTGCTGATGATGAATTGATGCAACGCTTTGGTGGTGAATCATTTAAACGTCGTGTTGAAATGTTAGAAAGATTAAACACAACAGGCGAACCCTTATCATCAAAACTCTTTTCACGCTTTGTCACATCAGCACAAAAGCGTATCGAAGGTAATAACTATGACACGCGTAAAAATGTCTTAAAATACGATGATGTTTTGAGAAAACAACGTGAAATCATTTATAAAGAACGCCGTGATGTCTTAACACTAGAATCGATTGAAGATCAGGTTAGAGATACTGTTAAAAAGAGTTTATCGAAGACTTTACGTCAATTTATTCATCCAGTCGCAAAGGGACAATTTAAAATTGATGATGACAACATCATCGCAACCTTTAACGGAAATATCTTTATGCCTAATACACTCGTTAAAGAATATATTGAAAAGATGGATGAAGTTGAACTTGAAGCTTATTTACTTGATCTTGCTGATCAAGAGTTAAATCGTAAGAAAGATATGGTGCCACCTGAAATATTTAATGAGTTCTTAAAAGTGGTCATGCTACGTGTGATTGACACGTATTGGATGCGTCATATTGATGCGATGAGTGAACTCAGACAAGGTGTAAGTTTACAGTCTTATGGACAACAAAATCCATTAGTCATTTATCAACAACAAGGGTTATCCATGTTTAATGAAATGATTGATAATATTTCTAAAGATGTGACACGTTATGCCATTCGTGCACAAATTCAATATAATGTACAACGAGAAGAAGTTGTAAAAAATACACAAACCAATGAAGGACGTACCGAACGTCCAAAGAAACCCAAAGTTAAAAAGAATCGTTCACAGCGTAATTTACCTTGGCGATAAGGAGGTGTTTTTGTGGAAACCTATGAAGTTAATAAACGTATAGGACAGCTGAAAGAAAGCATTGGTGACTTAAAAAAAGCGATAGGCCCACAAAAACTTGAGGAGACCTATCAGTCACTCAATCAAAAAATGCAAGATCCTCAATTTTGGTCAGATACAAAGGAAGCTAAAAAAATAACCAAACAAGCGACTGAAATTAGAGAGAAACTTGATCATTATGCATCCTTAGTCAAAAAATTGGATCAATTAGTTGAGTGGTATGAGATCAGTGAAGAAGGCAGTGAAGAATGGGTTATTCTAGAAAATGATCTCGAAGAACTCCAAAAAGAATTAAGTGAATTTGAAGTAGAAACGATACTAAATGGACCTTATGATCAAGCTAATGCGATTTTAGAACTTCATCCTGGTGCTGGAGGAACTGAATCTCAGGACTGGGCAGATATGCTTTACCGCATGTATGTCAGATATGCACAAAAGAAGCGTTTCAAAGTCGAAGTGCTTGACTATCAAGCAGGTGAAGAAGCAGGAATTAAATCAGTGACATTGCTCATTAAAGGTTCTTATGCCTATGGTTATTTAAAAGCTGAACGTGGTGTCCATCGTTTAGTCCGCATTTCTCCTTTTGATTCCAATGCACGCAGACATACATCGTTTGCATCGCTTGATGTGATGCCAGAAATTGATGATGATATCGATATTGATCTCAAAGATGAAGATCTTAAAATCGATGTTTACAGATCCGGTGGTGCAGGTGGTCAAAGTGTTAACACCACAGATTCTGCCGTAAGAATTACACATCTACCGACTAACA
>JAVEQT010000003.1:0-5681 GCA_034007485.1 Acholeplasmataceae bacterium | reverse complement strand
GATGATATCGATATTGATCTCAAAGATGAAGATCTTAAAATCGATGTTTACAGATCCGGTGGTGCAGGTGGTCAAAGTGTTAACACCACAGATTCTGCCGTAAGAATTACACATCTACCGACTAACATTGTTGTCACATGTCAAAACGAACGTTCTCAACTGAAGAATAAAGAACAGGCGATGCATGTCTTAAAAGCAAAGTTACTACAAGAAGAAATTAGAAAACAAGAAGAAACATTAAAGAACATTAAAGGCGAGCAAAAAGATATTGCATGGGGATCTCAAATAAGATCTTATGTGTTCCATCCTTATCAAATGGTCAAAGATCATCGTACGAACTACGAAGTAGGTCAAGTTGATCTTGTCATGGATGGAGAACTTGATGGATTTATCAATGCTTATTTAAAAGCGGGTGAATCAAATGAATAAAGCTAAGTTGCGTGAAATTTTAGAAATTACTGCAGGTGTCATCATTATGTCTGCTGGTTTCTATTTTTTCTTATTACCATTAAATCTTATTATCGGTGGTGTCATGGGGGTTGCTGTTATATTTCAAGATCAAATTCCCGTTTCATTAATGATGTATATCGCAAATTTCATTTTATTAATGCTCGGTTGGCTTGTCTTAGGTAAAGTATTTTTTGTTAAAACAGCTTATGCAACACTTTTATCACCAACCATTATATGGATTTTAGAAAAGACGATTCCATCAGATTACTTTATGAAGTTTATGACTGAATCTCCACTTTTAATCGGAGCAGCCTTTGGAGGTATTTTCTTAGGTATCGGGTTAGGTGTTGTTATTCGTAATAATGCGACAACCGGTGGTATTGATGTTGTACAAAATATCATGCATAAATATCTGCATATGCCCTTTTCTACAGCGATGTATCTTACCGATGGGGCGATTATCTTAATCGCGATGATTATCAATTTTCAATTGGGTTTATATGCCGTGGGTTCGATGATGATCAGTGGTTTACTCATCGATCGACTATCGATTGAAGGTAAAGCGGGATATACGGTCTTTATCGTCACAGATCACCCTGATTTGATGCAAGAAAAAATATATGAAAGACTCGAACGTGGTATCACCAAGATGCGTGTCGTTGGTGGCTATTCAAAACAAGATAAAGAAATGATTATTTGTACAGTTGATCGTGCGCAGCTGTATATATTCAAAAACATTATTAAGAATACGGATCCCAAAGCTTTCACCTTTGTCACCAAAACAAAAGAAGCTTTAGGAGAAGGATTTAGTAGGGAGAGTGCACAATGGTAGGCAAAAAACTAGGTATCCTCTTTTTTATCAGCGTTATATTAGCCTTCTTTGCAGGTTATTTTGTTGAGCGTATTCTACCTTCATCACCACAATCTAACTCAGATGATATGTTCACTTATATCATTGAATCATTTGAAAATTACTATTACTACGATATTGAAGATGATGAAGTTCATGATGCGTTCATCGCTAATATGGAAGCAACCATCAACAAGATTGCTGAAATGAATAATGATCCTTACACCAGACTTTTAGAAGTTCCTCTTTCATCAGGTGGTTCTGATGAAGAGAAATTTATCGGTATCGGGGTAAGTTTTGTTTTTGAAGACAATGACTTAAGAGTTTATAAGGTTTACACGCAAGGTGCAGCCTATTTAAAAATATTTCCAAACGATTTAATTATCGGTATATCAGTGGATGGCGTAAAAACCTATTTTAAAGACTTAGCGTCAGATGATGATGTGTTAGAACTCATAACAGGTGAAGTTGGACAAACAAAAGATTTTATCATATTAGATCCAGATGATGTAGAATCCGTTGTATCCATCACCTATCAAGAAATATCAACACCGACGGCATATGCCATTGATTTAAATGAATCAGATATTGCTTACATTAAAATCGAACGTTTTGCTGCCTCATCAGATACGACAGTTGGGACAGCAAGTGTTTTTCAAAACGCATTAAATACACTTGAACAAACGACATTAAATGGAGACAATAAGACACTTATTTTAGATTTAAGAGATAATCCTGGCGGAGCTTTATCTGCACTGCATAACCAAGGTATTTCATCATTACTCCCAGGGATTACACAACAACTTTTAGCAAGAAATCTTGAAGCACCTCTTTTTACCATGGTGCCCAAATCAGGAGATGTTCAACCTTTTTATGGAGCTTTATCAGAAGCTAAACCTTATGATATCAAAGTGCTTGTCAATGAGCATGCAGCATCAGCAGCAGAGGTTTTAGCAGCTGCACTGAACGTACAAGGTGGATATGAACTTTATGGAAGACCTACTTTTGGAAAAGGTGTTTATCAAAATCAGGTACAATTAGGTGTCATTGAAAATGTTAGATATTATTTAGTTTACACCGAAGGTAAATGGTTTTACGGTGATGAATTAAATGTTGAAACATCGCCACTTGATGTTGCATATCTTGCACCAACAGGTATTAGAAATATCGAAATGCCAGTTTATGAAGAACATATGACATTTGATCATGTTTACCAAAGTTTAGCGCATTATCAAGCTTTCTTCAATGTTTATTACAATTTAACAGGCGAAGATTTGCTTCGCACGGATGGATACTTTGATCAGAAGACAAAAGATATTGTTTTTCAGTTCAATACAGAATATGAAATATCAGGTGATGCATTAGGAATTGAGACAGCTCGAAAAGTGCATCAAGCGTATGCTGAAATGATGTTAGATTTAACCAATGATGATGAGTTACAAACACTCATTGATCTGATAAAAACCACGTGATATGAAAACAGTGACTTCGATTAAAAAATATCAATCGTATATGTCTGTTATCTTTGATGATGAGATAACGTTAGAAATCCAACCTGAATTGATGATCAAGTATCATGTATCTTTAGGTAAGACTATTGATGATGACATTTATCAAGAACTCGTCGATGAAAACCTTTATTTATCATGTTTAAGAGCAGGTTTAAAAGCTTTAAAAAAGATGATGACTGTACAAGAATTGACAACTTTTCTGAATTCAAAGGGTTATGGACAAAAAGTGATACATCGTGTCATCAGTTACTTAATTGAAAAAAAATATTTAGATGATTTTCAATATGCAAAAATGTATATCAGTTTAAAAAGCTTTCAACAAGGTCCTCAAATGATGAACTTTAAGTTGACGGAAAAAGGTGTCAACGAAAAGTTGATTTATAAAGCATTGTCGACTTATAACGAATATGATGTTGTAAGTAAGCTTTGTCAAACAAAGCTTAAGCAAATGAAGAAAAAAACAAAGAAACAAGCTTTTCAAACTATCAAATCACAGTTACTATCCAAAGGATTTCATCTAGAAATCATTGATGCAGTTTTATTAGAGTCACAAGCATTTTACACATCTGATGAAAAAAAGCTTTTAGAACTTGCCTATGAAAAAGCATATAAAACGTTACATGTGAAATATACAGGTTACGAACTCGAACAAAAGCTTAAAGAAAAACTTTATCAAAAAGGATTTGCATATGAAGATATCAAATCCTATATCGAACAAAAGAAACTTCATTCATGGTAAAATCAGGATGAAGTTTTTTAATTAATTGAGGTGATAGCAATGAAGTGTTATATCCATGGCTTTTTCCATAGCATGAATGATCACAAGGATGTTTATCATGTGATGGCAACACAAGAAGGGAAAATCAAGTCCTTTGATAACGATGTCGATTTAACTTTGTGTGATGAGATCATTGACTTAAAAGGTGGACATCTTTATCCTGGCTTTGTTGATGCACATCTACATATGATGGGATATGGTGAATATCTTGATATGATTCATTTATCATCTTGTCAAACGAAAGATGAGGTTATAGCTAAACTTTTAGCAGCAAAATCACAAGATATGATTTTTGCGATTGGATACCTTGATGTTGGCATAACTAAACATGATTTAGATACATACTTTTTAGACCAAGTTGTCATCTTAAGACATAATGATTTTCATGCACTAACACTCAACAGTAAGGCTCTAAGCCACTTTAATATCCAAGATGAAACAGGTATCCTTAAAGAGTCAAAAGCGTCTTATATCATGCAAAATATTCCTAAACCATCCTTTTCAAAGCTTCATACGATGCTCACAAAGTCCATTGAAAGCTTGACATCTTTTGGTTTAACTGGAGGTCATACAGATGACTTATTTTATTACAATGGATTTAAAGAAACCTATCAAGCATTTCATGAAGTATTAGAACATCATCCTTTTCGCAGTCACCTCTTGATTCATCATGAAGTATTAGATGATTTTATCCAATCAGATCAGCCATGGGGAATTCAAAATAACTATCTTGAATTAGGTGCGATTAAGATGTTTTATGATGGGACGATGTCATCAAAAACAGCACTCATGTATCATCCATATCAAGGTGAAAAGACTCATGGCGAAGTCGTCATGGGTTATGCACAGTTTACAGATGTATTGAAAAAAGTGAGATCTTTTGGATTATCTGCAGCAATCCATGTCATTGGTGATAAAGGCTTAGAAGACGTGGTTGATCTTTTGACCAAGTATCCTCCTAAAGAAGGTTTAATCGATCGGATTATTCACGCACCATGGGCAGATCAAAAAACGATAGAAAAAATGAAGAGTTTACCGTGTTCTCTCGATATACAACCTCAATTTCTATCAAGTGATTTACCACGTGCGTTTCATTTTTTCTCAGTAAAACCTGATTATGTGTTCCCTTGGAAAACGTATCTTGATGAAAAGATCATCATCTCTGGATCTTCTGATGCACCTGTTGAAATACCTAATCCATTTTTGGGTATGAAAGATGCCATTTTTAGAAGATCAAACCAAGATCATAAAACCTATGAGACACAAGAGGCACTATCTCATTTTGAAGCTATTAAACTTTATGCCACTTACGCTCACGCGCAAAGTAGCTTGCAGCCACGCGGTTATCTAAAGCCGGGTTATTTAGCTGATTTTACAGTTTGTGATCGGGATATTGAGACACTTAAAGAAGAAGAATTTCATGATATAAACGTCATCATGACGATTATCGATGACCATATCGTATACAAGTTAACGAGATAGGCATAAAACTTGATATCATGCCTATTATCAAGTAAAATAAGTCATGAATTAAAAAGAAGGAATGAAACACATGAAGTTAGAATTTTGGTTAGATTATATATCACCTTTATGCTACCAACAGCATCTTGTGATTGAACAACTTTATAAGAAATATACGTTCAAGGATCTTGAACTTCTTTATCGTAGTTATGAGATGATTCCATCATTTGAACCAAAAGAAGATTGCACATTCCATCGCGTTTTATCACAACATCATGTGATGACCGAAGAAGAGGTTTTAGAACTTTATAAAGATTTGCCTAAAATGCTAAAACCTGTCAAAGTATTTGATGCGCATCGCTTGTCGCATCTAGCAAAAAAATATGATAAAGCATTTGAGTTTAATAAGCAAGTCTTCAAGACATACTATATTGAAAAACAAGATATTTCTAACCATGATGTTCTCAGAAGAGTTGCTAAAAGACTGGATTTAGATTTGGATAAGGTGAATGATGTGTTGTCATCTAATCAATTTTGTGAAGCCGTTCAAATGAATCGTGAAAATGCTCTTCTCAAAGGTATTTATGAAATACCGCACATTAGAATTGATGGAAAAATCAGACTCGCTGGT
>JAVEQT010000002.1:46115-50020 GCA_034007485.1 Acholeplasmataceae bacterium | reverse complement strand
AAGCCTGAGTTGATGTCGTTTTTTCAATCACTTGATCTTCATGTTTTCGTTAAAAAAATGGAAATACCAGAAACAAAGAAAGAAGATTGGACATATCTAGAAATCAACGATGATGAAAAGCTTAAAAAAATCCTAACTTCTGATCTTGCACTTCACTTTGAATTTTCTGATTATAATTACCATAAAGCTGATTTATGGGGAATAGGCATTTCAAGTGATCAAGGCTATTATTTTTTAAATGCAGAATATGCTTTATCATCACCTGTTTTTAAAGCGTATTTACTTAGTGAAGATATGCATAAATCGGTGTATGATTACAAAGCCATCAAAGTCTTTCTTCTATGGCATCATCTCGATTTAGTCGGCGTAACGTATGATCTTTTGCTATCTGCTTATCTCATCAATTCGCATTTAGGTAAAGAAGAATTTAAACGTATCGTTTCTGCCTTTAATTATGAAGATATCTTATACGATGATGTCGTTTACGGAAAAGGTGCTAAAAAAGGACTTCCAGAAAAAGAAGTTTTTGAACATCATATCGTTTCTAAAGCTAAAGCTATTTTTGAACTTAAAGCATCGCAGCTTAAAACGTTAAAAGATCAAGAACAATTGCATTTGTTAGAAGAACTCGAAATCCCACTTTCTGAAGTATTAGCAGAAATGGAATTCCAAGGACTCTATGTCGATCAAGAAGAACTTAAAGCACAATCGAAAGATTTAAAACAACGCATCGATAAAATTGAAGAAGAAATTATTGACTTAGCAGGAGAAAACTTTAATGTGAGTTCTCCTAAACAATTGGGTGAAATTTTATTTGATCGTCTCAATTTACCCAATGGTAAGAAAACAAAGACGGGTTATTCAACGTCTGCCGAAGTTTTAAATGAACTCAAAAGTAAACATCCCATCATTGATAAGATTTTAGATTATCGTCAACTGACAAAACTTTATTCCACGTATATTGAAGGATTGAAAGCTAATTTGTTTGATGATGGTAAGGTGCATACGATTTATATGCAAGCTTTGACAACTACAGGACGTCTTTCTTCACTTGATCCTAATTTACAAAATATTCCAATCAGAACAGAAGAAGGAAGAAAGATTAGAAAGTTATTTATTCCAGAAAAAAATCATGTTTTTCTAGGTGCTGACTATTCACAGATTGAACTTAGAGTACTTGCATCCATGGCATCAGTTAAAGCATTAATTGAAGCATTTAATCAAGGTTTAGATATTCATACAAAGACTGCACAAGATGTTTTCCATGTTGAAGAAGTCACTTCAGATCAAAGAAGAGCAGCAAAAGCTGTTAACTTTGGTATCATTTATGGCATCGGTGCATGGAGCTTATCTGAAGATATCAAGGTCACGCCGAAAGAAGCACAAGCCTTTATCGATCGTTATCTATCGATTTATCCAGAGATTAAGACCTATATGGAAGATATCGTTAAGTTTGCTAAAGAACATGACTTTGTTGAGACCTTAATGAAAAGAAGACGTTATATTCCTGAATTGAAGTCACCTGTGTTCACCCAAAGAGCATTTGGTGAACGCACAGCGTTAAACGCACCGATTCAGGGAAGTGCTGCAGACATCTTGAAAAAAGCGATGGTTGATTTATATCGCTATCTAAAAAAGAACAATAAGAAATCACGTTTACTCCTTCAGGTCCATGATGAACTTATTTTAGAAGTTGATCCTGATGAAGTTGATGAAATGAAAGAGATTGTTCCTCACATGATGGGACAAGCCATCAAACTACAAGTCGAATTAAAAACATCATGTGACATCGGTCCAACATGGTATGATCTCAAATAGGTGAAAAGATGCCAGAACTACCAGAAGTAGAAACTGTAAGAAGAACACTTGAATCGCTCATTAAAGGGAAAAAGATCACACAAGTTGTCATATCTTACCCTAAAATTATTCATATGGATCAAGCTTTGTTTCAAAAGAAAATCGTTGGTCAAACGATTCAAGACCTTGATCGTATGGGTAAATATTTGATATGGAAACTGGACCAGGATGTTTTAATCATCCATCTTCGTATGGAAGGTCGCTTCTACATAAAAAAAGAAGATGTGCCATTATCTAAGCATGAACATGTCGGGTTTCATTTATCATCAGGAGAGGTTTTGACATATCATGATGTTAGAAAATTCGGAACAATGGATTTATTACCGATTGATAACTATCTTCAATTAGACCCACTTAATCGTTTAGGCAAGGAACCCAAAGATTTAACCTATGATGCATTTTATGAGAAGATCAAAAAAAGACATACAGAGATCAAAGCCATCATGCTTGATCAATCAGTTATTGCAGGTTTAGGGAATATTTACGTTGATGAAACGCTCTTTCAAGCGAAAGTTCATCCTGAAAGAAAAGGCATCACCATCACAAAAAATGAAGCGATCAAATTATTAGATGCAGCTAGATGGGTTCTAAATGAAGCCATCAAGCAAGGTGGAACAACCATTCGCACATTTCAAGCGATGGATGGTGTTCACGGAAGATTCCAAAACGAATTAGCTGTACATACCAAGGTTTCCAAACCTTGTCCGATCTGTCAAACACCGATCATTAAAATTAAAGTCAAGGGACGTGGAACATATGTCTGTCCAAACTGTCAAACATAAACCCTATATCATCGGTTTAACCGGTGGTATTGCCAGTGGGAAAACAACTGCATCCGATTATTTTAAAGAAAAAGGAATTCCCATCATCGATAGCGATGACATCGTTAAAGATTTATGGCAAAAAGATCAGCATATGGTTCAAGAGATCGAAGATACTTTCGGTTACAAAATGACTGCTGAAGGAAAGAAAAGATTAACACAAGAAATCTTTCAAGATGATTTTAAAAGAGCACAGCTGAACAGAATCATTCACCCAAAAGTCTTTAAAAAGATAGAGGATGAAAAAAAACGGTATCAACATGAAGCCATCATCTTAGTTGATATGCCACTATTAATTGAGGTGGGATATCAAAAAGAAGTAAATCAAGTCGTTTTAGTTTACGTCGATAAAGACACACAATTGGATCGCTTGATGAAAAGAGATCATTTATCAAAAGAAGATGCGTACATGCGCATTAACAGTCAAATGTCTATGGAGGAAAAAAAGGAATATGCGGATGTGATCTTAGATAACACGCATGACATCTCAACTTTAAAAGAAGCGATTGATTCCTTTCTAAAACGTATCATACATGAAAAATAGTAGCTTATTTCAAATTCAATCACAAACCGATTTATCAGCCGCTGATTTTAAAGTGCTCGCGCTGCTTTATCAACCCTTAATGGGTCTTGAAGCACACGCACTTTATACAACGCTTTATCAATTGGTGAACAAAACAGGTCGTAAAGCATATACACATGCTGAACTTTTTGATTTGTTGAATTTGAAACAAGCAGATTTCCTTAAAATGCGCTTTAAACTAGAAGCATTAAATCTTTTAATTACGTATCAAAAAGAAGATACGTTCATCTACCAGATGAAAGCTCCATTAACAGCAAGAAGTTTTCTCGTTGACACCATCTTTGGTTCTTATCTTCAATCTGAGATTGGAGAAAAGAATGTCAGTATTTTAACAGATCTATTTAAAATGGAACTTATACCAACTGAAGGTTATGAAAATATCACGAAATCCTTTGATGAACTCTATGAGTTTAAGAGTCTAAGTTTATTATCAGTTTCACATCCTCTTCAGGGAAGAACATCGAATGGTGGTTCTCATCTCAACTATCAGTTTAATTATGAATCATTTATTGATCATGTTCCTGAAAGACTTAAAACCTCACAACTCTTAACAGAGAAATTTAAAGATCAAATTAATAAGATTGCATTTGTCTATCAATTTGATGTCTCAGATATGGTTTCAATCTATGAAGCTGCGAGTAGAT
>JAVEQT010000002.1:43812-46015 GCA_034007485.1 Acholeplasmataceae bacterium | reverse complement strand
GTTCCTGAAAGACTTAAAACCTCACAACTCTTAACAGAGAAATTTAAAGATCAAATTAATAAGATTGCATTTGTCTATCAATTTGATGTCTCAGATATGGTTTCAATCTATGAAGCTGCGAGTAGATCAAATAAACTTGTAACGTTTGCACAGCTCAATTTAAAAGCTAAACAACATTATGAAGAAAAACATCAGCTTTTAACAGTTAAAAAGAAAGAATCATCGCCAACCATGATTGATCAAGTAGCTCCTCAAGTCATCATTCAAAAATATGCGAAAACTGATCAACAAGGTTTAGCCTTACAAACAGCCACACAACTTCTCGAAAGAAATGCAGTTGAACCAGGTATTATCAACGTCATTTTAATGCTTGTCTTAAAACATAAGGATGGTGTTCTGCCGAACATCAACTACTTAGAAAAAGTATTACATGACTGGTTAAATAAAGGTGTTCAAACCACAGAAGATGCGATTAAGCATTCATCAAGTTTAGAAACACAGTATGAGACACGCAAGAAAACCGAACGCATAAGCGTCAAAGAGCCTGACTGGATGGATGAATACATTCAAGAGCTTGCTAAAATGGAGGGATAACCCATGACAATTGAAGAAATGAGAAAAGTTGTCTTAACAGATCCTGAAACAAGAAATTTAAAGATTTCAGATGTTGATTTATACAAAGTTTTTGTATATCTTCAAGATCGTGATCAAAAAACGATTATCGATGGCTACAAGCCTGTCCTCAAGACAGACCCATACATCGAAATTGTTTATGAACCTACAAAAGAAAAAGAAATCGAAATTAAACGAAGTAAAATTCGTAAACATCTCAAATTCTATGATAGTGAAATCTATATTCAGGATGCCTCTTTATCACGCTTTGAAGTCTTTAACGACGAAAGAGAAAAAGCCTATCGCTTAGCCTTAGAATTTGTTGAAAACTATAAACGTGACCATTATGTTAAAGGTTTATACATCTTTGGTAAATATGCCACGGGTAAGAGTTATCTTTTATCAGCGATTGCTCAAGCTTTAGCAGAAAGAAACATGACCGTTCTTTTCGTCTATATGCCTGATCTTGTCAGATCTATTAGACAAGGCATGAATGAAGGTAACATGGAAGAAAGAATTAATCAGTTAAAACAAGCAGATATTTTAATGATGGATGATGTTGGTGGAGAAAATATGACACCATGGTTTAGAGATGAAGTTCTAGTACCCATCGTACAATACCGTCTATCTGCAAAACTTCCTGTCTTTATGACATCCAATTATGAATATGTTGGATTGGTTGATGTGATGACCGTGACAAAGGATGAAACGAATCGTGTGAAAGCCGCACGACTCATTCAACGGATTAAAGATTTAATGACTTATGTGAGATTATCTTCAGATCAATACCCTGAAAGATAAGGCTTGCAAAAGCATTTTTTAGTGATATAATGAAATATAGAAACGATGAAGAGGACATGGTGAAGTCACTTTAGCGACGCAGGATGGTGAAAGCTGCGAACGACTGAATTACTCCCTCTGAGTTGGCCTCGAAAGATGAGCCCGGTTCGCCTCCGTTACAGGTATGATAAGTGCTAGCTATGCTAGAACTAAGGTGGTACCACGCAATTAAGCGCCCTTAGCCATAGGGCGTTTTTTTATTTTAAAAGGAGTGAATAAAATGATTCAAATTATGTTTCCAGATGGAAGTAGTAAATCGTTTAACAAAGGTGTTAGTGCATTTGATGTTGCTATGAGCATATCAAGTGGACTTGCAAAAAAGGCGATAGCCGCCGTTTTTAACAAACAGTATATCGAACTTTCTAGAACGTTAGTAGAAGATGGAAGTATCGAGATTTTGACTGAAAAAGATCCACGTATTTTAAATGTCGTTAACCACAGCACAGCGCATTTAATGGCTCAAGCCATTAAACGTCTTTACCCAAAAGCATGTTTTGGTGTTGGACCTGCGATTGATGAAGGTTTTTATTACGATGTTGATTTTGGTGATGACAAAGTCACTGATGAAGATTTAAGCAAAATCGAAAAAGTGATGTTAGATCTTGCTTCTGAAGATTTTAGTATTGTAAGAAAAGAAGTTTCTTATGAAGAAGCGAAAGACCTTTTCAAAGATGATCCTTACAAACTTGAATTAATTGAAGAATTTAAAAATGATGGCTTAACGGTTTATAGTCAAGGTGAATTTACGGAT
>JAVEQT010000002.1:32479-43712 GCA_034007485.1 Acholeplasmataceae bacterium | reverse complement strand
TGTAAGAAAAGAAGTTTCTTATGAAGAAGCGAAAGACCTTTTCAAAGATGATCCTTACAAACTTGAATTAATTGAAGAATTTAAAAATGATGGCTTAACGGTTTATAGTCAAGGTGAATTTACGGATCTATGCCGTGGTGGTCACGTGCCATCAACAAAAATTCTAAAAAACTTTAAACTGCTCAACTTAGCAGGTGCTTATTGGAGAGGTAACTCAGATAATAAGATGCTTGTTCGTATTTATGGTACATCATTCTTATCGAAGAAAGATTTAGATGCTTATCTTTTACTTCTTGAAGAAAGAAAACAAAGAGATCACCGTAAGCTCGGAAAAGAACTTGATTTATTCTTGATTTCAAAAGAAGTTGGAGCAGGTCTTCCTTTCTGGCTACCTAAAGGAGCAACCGTCAGACGTGTCATTGAAAGATATATTACAGATAAAGAAATATCTTTAGGCTATTTTCATGTGTATACTCCAATTCTAGCGAATGTTGACTTATATAAGACATCAGGACATTGGGATCATTATCAAGATTCCATGTTTCCTCCGATGGATATGAGCGAAGGTGAAATGCTTGTTATTCGTCCTATGAATTGTCCACATCATATGATCATGTACAAAAACGATGTTCACAGTTACCGTGAATTACCACTAAGAATTGCTGAACTTGGCATGATGCACCGCTATGAAAAGAGTGGCGCATTATCAGGTCTTCAGCGCGTGCGTGAAATGACGTTAAATGATGCACATATTTTTGTTCGTCCAGATCAAATCAAAGATGAATTTAAACGTACTGTAGCATTGATGCTTGATGTGTATCAAGATTTTAACATCACAGATTATGAATTCCGTTTAAGTTATCGTGACCCTAAAGATTCACATAAATACTTCCCTGATGATAACATGTGGAACGAAGCTGAAAAGATGTTAAAAGAAGCGATGGATGAAATCGGAGCTCCCTATTATGAAGCTGTTGGTGAAGCTGCATTTTATGGTCCAAAACTTGATGTTCAAGTCAAAACTGCTTTAGGTAATGCAGAAACCTTATCAACCATTCAAATCGATTTCTTGTTGCCACAACGCTTTGATTTAACCTATGTTGGTGAAGATGGTAAAAATATTTATCGCCCAGTGGTTATTCACAGAGGTATCGTCTCAACGATGGAACGTTTCGTTGCATATTTAATCGAAGAATATAAAGGTGCATTCCCATTCTGGTTAGCACCTGTTCAGGTAAAAGTGTTACCTGTTAATGTACAGCACCATATGGGCTACGTCATGGAAATCCATGAAGCTTTAAAGCAAGCTGGTTTTAGAGTCGAAAGTGATCTAAGAGAAGAAAAACTTGGCTACAAGATTCGTGAAGTCCAGACGATGAAGATCCCTTATTCCCTAGTTTTAGGCGATAAAGAAAAAGACGAAAAGTTAGTTACATATCGTAAATATGGTGAAACAGAACAGATTACAGTACCATTTGATGCATTTATTGCGATGATTTCGCAAGAAAATAAAAAATAATTAAAAATAATATATACATAATTTAAATTAATATGATATAATAATGATGGTAAAAACCAATAGGGGGGGAGATACTATGACAAGCTTATTAAGCGTGGGTATCGTTGCAGTTATCATCATTATTTTAGTTGTCTTGCTCTTTACGACGAACGATAAAGAGGAATAGTTTAAGTATTTTTATAAAGGAGTGACATCATGTTAGAAGTCAAAAATGCACGTATGCTCTATGGTGATTTGGTAGCGGTCGATAGACTTTCATTTACCATTAAACCCGGAGATATCTTTGGTTTGCTCGGTACAAATGGTGCTGGGAAAACAACAACGTTCCGTATGATTATGGGTTTATTAGAACCCACGGAAGGTGAGGTCCTTTATCATGGACAGCATGTAGGATACCATAATGTCAATGAAATTGGCTATATGATTGAAGAAAGATCGCTGTTAACAAAAGTAACAGTGAAAGAATTAATGCTTTACTTTGGTCAACTTAAAGATATGGAACCTAAGGTGATTTTAGAACGACTTGATTATTGGTTAGATCGTTTTCAGATCAGTGAATACAAAAACAAAAAAATCAAGGAACTTTCAAAGGGTAATCAACAGAAGATTCAGTTCATTTCAGCGATTATCAACAATCCTAAACTTTTAGTATTAGATGAACCGTTTTCTGGATTAGATCCAATAAACACGGAACTCTTTGTTGAAGTGATTAGAGATTTTCAAAAACAGGGAGCGATGGTTGTTTTCTCATCGCACCAACTCGATCACGTTGAATCATTTTGTGAAGAACTGATTGTTTTAGAAAAGGGTAAAGTCATTATTGAAGGTCGTATTGATCAAGTTAAAAAAGATTTTAAAAAGCAAAATATAAAAATCAAGGGTGATGTTGATGTTGAAGCATTAAAACAAATCCCAGGTGTTTTTAAAGTCGTTGAAAACAGTGATCAAACCATTGTCAAAATTGAAAATGATGATGTAGCAAAAGCGGTATTTGAATATATTAAGACATGTCAAAACATCACAAAATATGATGTTGAACAAGCATCGTTATCAGAAATATTTATTGCAAAGGTAGGTAAGTCACATGAAGAAGTTTAAATTTCTCGTTAAATACGGCTTACTCAAGCGCATTGGAAGAAAGTCATTTATTATCGCGAATCTCGTGATTGCAATCTTGTCGATTCTGATTATTAATTTACCATCCATCATTGCACTTTTTGGTGGTGATGATGATCAGTTAACAGATATTCAGATTGAAGTTGTTAATAACATCGGTAGTGCTACTTTAGCAGTTGATTTACAAAACCAATTCAATTTAGGATTACCTTCAACTTTCTATTATGTGACAGATATTCCAACTGCAGATGTTGATGCATTCTGGGAAGATGAAGAAGTTGATATCTTGATGACATTCGAAGGCGACCTAGATGATCCAGTCATTACACTTTACAGTAAATTCCCTGAAATGAACGCAAGTATGCTGAACCAAGTTGAGCTCCAATTGATCAGTTATCAGCTCGGCGGAACATATGAAAGACCACTGTTCCAAACAGTTATGGCTCCAGATTATGAAGATCCAGAAGCAGGCATGATGGTAGGCTCTATCTCAAGTTTATTGATTTTACCACTCTTTATTTTAGTCACCATGGCGACACAATTTGTCGGTGTTGATATCATTGAAGAAAAATCAACAAAAGCCATTGAAACCATCATCGCAAGCGTACCATCGAATACGCATTTCTTGTCAAAAATTGTAGCATCTATTTTCTTTGTAATTATTCAAGGTGGTCTAATTCTCTTTTATGGATTAATTGCTTCCTTGGTATCTAAATTATTCCAGTCAGCACCGATGATCAATTTACCACAAGGTGAAGGGTCACTATTAGAGTATTTGGGTGAAATCTTACCTAACTGGCCGATCTTACTGTTAATGACTGTGCTCTTTATTATTGTTGGAACATTATTCTATTTAGTGATAGCAGCACTTTTCGCATCTATGGCAGTGACACAAGAAGACTATCAACAATTCCAATCACCATTGATGCTCATGCTTCTAGGTGGATTCTATATTGGTATCTTCGCACCTCTTGCAGGTGGTGAAGGATTTATGAAGGTGATGGCATTTGTACCTATCTTCGCTCCTATGGTTGCTCCTGTAGCCATGGCAGGTGGTTCTATGACGATTTTAGAAGGTGTGATTGCATTGATCGCATTAATCGCTTTCTTAGCTGTCATGGTTTATTTCGCATCACCGGTTTATAAGGTAGCCATCTTAAATTATGATCAAACCAAATTCTTTAAACGTATCGGTGATAACTTTAAAAAAGCGTTTCATCGTACAAAAAAATAAATAATAAACAAAAAAAGGGGCGAAATAGATTCGCCCCTTTTACATTTTTTTAGTCAATGAACTGATGTTCTCTCATATAGTTTTCAATTTGGTCGAGATATTCTTCATTTTCATCTGCAACCCTTAGTTTAAATATTTCACCTTTGGCTAACCCTAAACTCATGATGGCCATGATGGATTTAGCATCAGCTGTGAAATCTTTATGGATGAGATGAACATCCACAGGCAAAGAAGCGATAAACATGACGAAATTTGTCGCTGGACGTGCATGTAAACCTGTTTCTGATATCAATTGATATGTTCTTTCCATTATGAATCTCCTTCCAATGTAATCCATTTTTTGATTTCGCGAAGCACTTGGTCTTCACTCTCGTATTTTAACACGCTTTGTGCGATTTGGGTCAATTTATCATATGAATTGATGCTTAAAACCCTTCTCATCTTTAAGATTTCGGATGGTGTCATCGATAATGAATCAACACCAAGACCTAAAAGAAGTAGCCCTTGAAGTAAGTTTCCTGCCATTTCACCACAGACTGAAACCTCAATCTTTTGATGATGTGCTGCTGTAACAACCATATCAATCATTTTAAGTATTGAAGGGTGAAGAGGTTGGTAATACTGACTTAATCCCTCATGGGTACGGTCTGCTGCAAACGTATATTGAATCAAATCATTGGTTCCAATCGAGAAAAAATCAACTTCTTTAGCTAAAACATCAGCAATCATCACAGCTGAAGGAACTTCAATCATGATACCGAGTTGATATGTTCCATATGGAATATTCTTTTCATCAAAATCATCTTTTATGCTTTTAATGATCTTTTTAACTTGAATGATTTCCTCTTTCGTTGAAATCATAGGAATCATAATTTTCAATTGACCGTAAAGACTTGCTCTCATGAGTGCACGAAGTTGTGATTTAAACACTTCAGGATAAGTGAGTGAAAGACGGATGGCACGCTTTCCTAAAAAAGGATTAAGTTCATGTTCTAATTTTAAATAGGGTAAGTATTTGTCGCCACCGATGTCAAGTGTTCTAATCGTAACAGGTTTATCACCCATTTTTTCTAAAACTTCTTGATAGGCTAAAAACTGTTCTTCTTCAGAAGGCATTTGTGTTTTATCCATGTAAAGCAGTTCAGTTCGAAATAAACCGATGCCTTCAGCATCATTGGATAAAACCAAATCAACATCTTTAGGTGAACCGATATTGGCAAGCAGTTTTGTTTGATAACCATCTTCTGTAGTAGATTCTTTACCGATATAAGATGATAAAGATGAAAGAAGATCATGATAATGTTTTAATTTTTCAATGTATTCAGCCTTTGTTTTCTCATCATAATTTAAAATCACTTTTCCTGTAAAACCATCGATGATGATTTCATCACCATCTTTGATTCTTTTAAACACATCTTTAATCCCTGCAACAGCAGGTAGATTGAGTAATCTTGCAATAATAGCACTATGCGATGTCATACCACCTTGTTCTGTGATAAATCCTTTGATATACCTTGTATCAAGTTGTGTTGTTTCAGAAGGTGTGATATCTTCAGCAACCAAAATGACTTCTTCATGGATATCTGATAAATCATGACCTTGGATGCCTACGGCAAACGATAAAATACGTTCAGAGACATCTTTTAAATCAAGAGCTCTTTCTCTTAAATATTGATTATCAAGATCATTGAAAAGCTTTAAAAAGCGATCAACAACTGTCTTTAATGCATACGTTAAATTACATTTTTCATGTGAAATCATCGATTCAACAGATGTTTTAATTTCTGGATCTTCAGCAATCATCAAATGTGCATCAAAGATTTTTGAAGTTTCTTCACCAAAGCGTTCGATGGATTTCATACGCAATTTTTCGATGGCATTTTTGGTTTTTTCAATGGCATCATGATAGCGTCTAATTTCTAAATCAGGATCCATAACAATCCTTTTTTGTGTGTCGATTTTTGGTTTATTTAGGATAAACGTTTTTGCTATTGCGTAACCTTTACTGACAGGAATACCTTTGATCATGAGGTGCCTCCAGATGGGTGGATTGTGCATCACTTGTGATGCAGCTTAGTTCTATTATAGCGTAAAATGATGTAAATAGCCTTGAAAAACCACAATTTCTCGTTTTCATTGGCAAGAAAGTTAACAAGTGTTATAATAGTTTCGAGGTGAAACTATGACATCGTATGATGAACTAAAAAAACGGATTGATGAGATGATTGATCCAGGCTTTAACCTTCCATTTAAACAGGTAGGTGGTATTAAAAAATTGGTCGTTGGACCAACAGGTGTCGTTGAACTTGAGCTTAATATTAAAGACAAGCAAAAAAACGAACAAGCATTAAAAATTCAAGTCATTAAACTTGTGAAAATCGAACTTGGATTCCCAGGAATAAAGATTGACTTTTTTGAATCAGAATATATTCCTGAAGGTGAAAAACCGATTAAGTATTTAGCTATCGCTTCCGGTAAAGGTGGCGTAGGTAAATCATCAGTCACAGCGAATTTGGCAGCAGCTTTAATTCGTCAAGGCAAAAAAGTTGGGATTATTGATGCAGACGTTTATGGACCATCTATTCCTAATATTTTAAGAATTGATATCAAACCATTAAATTCAACAGAAGATGAAAAAATGATTCCGCTTGTTAAAGATGGCATTGAAGTCATTTCTACTGAATTTTTTATGCCACCAGAAAAACCACTGATGTGGCGTGGACCGATGTTAGGTAAAATGCTTGTTCACTTTTTCAGTGGTGTTAAATGGCAAGATCATATTGACTTAATTTTAATTGACCTTCCACCAGGAACCGGTGATGTTGCACTCGATGTGAAAACATATGTTCCAAAAAGCAAGGTTCTAGTGGTAACAACTCCACACGTGAACGCGTCACATATCGCCGTCAAGGCAGGTATCGGGGCACAAAACATTGGTCATGAAGTGATTGGTGTTGTTGAAAACATGAGTTATTATTTAAATAGCTGTTCGAAGACGAGAGAATTTATCTTTGGACAGGGTGGCGGTGAAACGGTTGCTAAAAAACTAGGTGTTCCTGTTTTAGGACAGATTCCTATTGGTCAACCTGAAAAAGATGGGTATCTTTTTACAGAAAAAGATGAACCTGGTAAGATCTATGATGACATTGCTAAAAAAGTCATCCAAGAAATGGAAATATAATATCAAAATACTGGGCTAACTTTGTTAGCCTTTTTATTTAAAAAAATAATAGATTAAAATTAAATAATAACGATTTCTTAATGAAATCAATTGACAATAGCCAAAAAAATGCGTATATTAGTAAGCGTTGGAGGAACGATGATGAAAAAGAAAATTCTTATTATTGGCGGTGTTGCCGGTGGGGCAACAACAGCCGCACGTCTAAGACGTCTTGATGAATTTGCCGAAATTATACTTTTTGAACGTGGTGAATTTATCAGTTTTGCTAACTGTGGTCTACCCTATCACATCGGAGGAGTCATTAGCTCTCGCGATGCTTTAGTTGTACAAACAGTTGAAGATATGCACAAAAAATTTAACATTGATGTTAGAACATTCCATGAAGTTTTATCGATTGATCGTAAACGTCATGAAATTAAAATTAGTGACTTAAAAAATGGTCAAACCTATACAGAAACCTATGACAAATTGATTATGTCAACAGGTTCTCAACCGATTAAGCCACCCATTCCAGGAATCAATGAGGCTAAGAACTTATTCACGTTAAGAAATATTCCTGACATGGATCAAATCAAAGCTTTTATTAAAGAAAACAAACCTAAAAAAGCTGCTGTTATCGGTGGTGGTTTTATTGGTATCGAAATGATGGAAAATCTTCATCATTTAGGTATGAAGGTTACCTTAATTGAAATGGCACCTCAAATCATGAATATGTTTGATTTTGAGATGGCGCAAATTATGCATCAGCATATCGTTGAACAAGGTATATCTCTCATTCTCAGCGATGGCGTTAAATCATTTGATCAAGAAGGTAAACAAATTACGCTAGCCAGTGGAACTAAGGTAATGACGGATTTAATTATCTTTGCGATTGGCGTTAAACCAGATAATAAACTCGCTAAAGATGCGGGTCTTGAACTTACTGAACGTGGAGCTGTTAAAGTTGATGAGCACATGCTCACATCAGATGAAGATATTTACGCGATTGGTGATGTTGTTGAAGTACCACATATCGTATCTAAGAAGCATATGCTTGCTGCATTAGCTGGTCCTGCAAATAAACAAGGCCGTTTTGTTGCTAACCACATCTGTGGTATTGATGATACCTATGAAGGAACATTAGCAACTTCAGCTGCTAAGTTACTAGAACTTAATATCGCATCAACAGGTCTTAATGAAAAAACGTTAAAACAATTAAATTTGCCTTATAAAGCTATTCATATACACCCAACTTCACATGCAAGTTATTATCCAAATGCTGAACCTATGGCACTTAAAGTGTTATTTGATCCAGCAACAGAAGAAATCTATGGTGCACAAGCTGTAGGTGGCGAAGGTGTTGACAAGCGTATCGATGTTATCGCAACTGCGATTTATGCGAAGATGAAGGTCACTTCACTTAAAAATCTTGATTTAGCATATGCACCACCTTTCTCATCAGCAAAAGATCCAGTGAATATGATTGGGTTTGTTGCAGATAATATCTTAAAAGGTATGGTAGATACCATTACATGGAATGAGATGCATGAACTTGCAGCTAAGGGATCTTATGTCTTAGATATTAGAGAACGTGCAGAGTATATGCTTGAATATTTACCAGGTTCAGTGAACATTCCTTTGACAGAACTTCGTGATCATTTAGATGAAATTCCAAAAGATCAACCTGTTTATGTCTACTGTCATGTTGGAACACGTGGTTATACAGCATCACGCATCTTAAAACAAAACGGCTTCAATGTTAAAAACTTAGATGGTGGATTTAAGTCATATTCATGCGTCTTCGATCATGATGGTAGTGAAATCTGTTTTACACTGATTGATGAACTTGGTATTCCAGTTGTTGATCAAAAGAAGATGGAAGAAGCTATGCCAGTCGTCGATGAGAAGAAAGTTAAAATTTCAGTTGACGCGTGTGGCTTGCAATGTCCAGGTCCGATTGTAAAAGTTTATCAGACCATGCAGGAATTAAACGATCAAGAAATCTTAGAAGTTAAAGCAACCGATCCTGGCTTTATGAAAGATATTAAAGCTTGGGCAGATAAAACAGGAAATACCTTATTAAATATCGAAAAAGAAGGTAAGACAATTACCGCTTATTTAAAGAAAGGTACACCTAAACAAAGCAAACAAGGCTTTGAGGTTAAAGAAAGTCCACAAGGAACAACCATCGTGGTCTTCAGCCAAGACTTAGATAAGGCTATTGCAGCATTTATTATCGCTTCCGGTGCGAAATCTTTAGGTAAAGATGTTTCATTATTCTTTACATTCTGGGGATTAAATATCTTAAGAAGAACCAAGAAAGTCAGAGTTAAAAAAGCTTTCATGGAAAAGATGTTTGGCTTTATGATGCCAAGAGGTACTAAGAAGTTACCTATTTCCAACATGAACATGATGGGTATGGGACCTAAGATGATCAAAGGCATTATGAAGAAAAAGAATGTCGATTCTTTAGAAACATTAATGACAAATGCACAAGCGATGGGCGTTAAGATTGTTGCATGTGCAATGTCGATGGATATTATGGGTATTAAGGAAGAAGAATTGATTGATGGTGTTGAAGTTGCGGGTGTAGCAAGCTATTTAGCTGATACGATGCAAGCTAACCATAACCTCTTTATTTAAGCATCACACCTAAAGTTATTGACTGCATGAAGTGTTCATGATATGATGTTTCAGGATGAATAAAAATTCATTTTGAAAACAACTATAAGGAGAACAAAATTAATGAAAACTGCTAATCCTGCTCCCCTTGGATTACTTGGCTTTGGTATGACAACAATTTTACTCAATTTACACAATGCAGGACTGATTCCATTATCGATGATGATTATTGGTATGGGTGTTGCTTTAGGTGGATTGACACAAATTGTTGCTGGATTACAAGAACTAAAATTAGGCAACACATTTGGTGGTACAGCCTTTACGGCTTATGGATTTTTCTGGTTAAGTTTAGTCATCATTTGGTATTTCCCAAAAGATGGTCTTGAAGCAGATAAAATATCTATGGGTTATTATTTAGCGATTTGGGGTTTATTCACAGCATTTATGTTTATCGGTACGTTAAAGCATAACATGATCACACGTATTGTGTTTGGATCACTCGCACTTTTATTCTTTACCTTAGCTTTAGGTGATTTCACAGGTATTCATGAAATTACAGTTATTGCAGGTATCATTGGCATCTTCTGTGGCTTCTCTGCGTTCTATAGTGCAGTCGCTCAAGTGATTAACCAAGAGTTTGGAAGAAAAGTTTTACCGATGTAGTTATTGATCAAACAAAAACGAGTAGTCGCCTACTCGTTTTTTTGTTTATCTATTTACTTTATATCTTTAAATTTAACAATTGGTTGTCTCGCAGCCTTTGCTTCATCAAGTCGTCTGACGATGGTGTTATGAGGTGCTGTTTTAACAAGTTCAGGATCTTCAATCGATTCTTTTACGATTTGACGCATCACCTGAATAAACTCATCTAAGGTTTCCTTAGATTCACCTTCCGTTGGTTCAACCATCATCGATTGACTAAAGATGAGTGGGAAATAAATCGTAGGAGCATGGAAACCATAATCGAGTAAACGCTTAGCGATATCTAAGGTTTTAACACCTGTTGATTGATCCTTTAAGCCATCAAAGACAAATTCATGCAGACAGTAACCATCAATGGGTAGTTCAAATAAATCCTTGAGTGAATCTTTGACATAATTCGCATTTAAAACAGCCATCGGTCCAATATCTGATAGATGTTCGTTACCGAAGGTCATCATGTAAACGTATGCTCTAATATAAACAGAAGCATTACCATAAAATAAACCGAGGTGACCAATCGAATCTTTTGCTTGATCTAAGAAGTAGCGTTCACCACTCTTTTTAACTACAGGATTCGGTAAGAATTCAACAAGCTTTTCACAGACACCAACAGGACCAGAACCTGGGCCACCACCACCATGAGGTGTTGAGAAGGTTTTATGAAGATTGATGTGGGTAATATCAAATCCCATATCACCAGGTTTTGCTTTACCTAAAAGTGCATTTAAGTTTGCTCCATCATAATAAACTAAACCACCTGCAGCATGAACTAATGATGCAATTTCAGTAATATCTTTTTCAAAGACGCCAGCTGTATTTGGGTTCGTTAACATCAAACCAGCGATTTCATCATTTAAGACAGATTTTAAAGCTTCTAAAT
>JAVEQT010000002.1:0-32379 GCA_034007485.1 Acholeplasmataceae bacterium | reverse complement strand
CCACCTGCAGCATGAACTAATGATGCAATTTCAGTAATATCTTTTTCAAAGACGCCAGCTGTATTTGGGTTCGTTAACATCAAACCAGCGATTTCATCATTTAAGACAGATTTTAAAGCTTCTAAATTAACGGTTCCATCAGGATTGGACTTGATTTCAACAGTATCAAAACCACAAACGGTTGCTGATGCTGGATTTGTACCATGTGCTGAATCAGGAATGATGATTTTGTTACGTTTAAAATCTTGATTTTTTTCATGGTAAGCTTTAATAATCATGAGACCAGCAAGTTCACCATGAGCTCCGGCATAAGGATTGAGTGAGTACGCTTTTAAACCTGATACAACAGATAACATATGCTGTAAATCATAATAGATTTTTAATAACCCTTGGACTGTTTCTTCAGGTTGCAAGGGATGGATGTTAGCAAATCCTGGAAGAGTTGCGAGCTCATCGTTGATTTTAGGATTGTACTTCATTGTACATGATCCTAAAGGATAAAAGCCGTTTTCAACACCAAAGTTTTTTTGACTGACATTGGTAAAATGTCTAACGACATCAAGTTCAGATGCTTCAGGAAGGTCTGCTTTTAGATTTCTAAGAAGATGTTTAGGCAAATTAACTTCTGGTAAATCTGATGATGCGATGTTATAACCGATGCGGCCAGGTTTAGAAATTTCAAAAATGAGTTTGTTATAGTATTTCATCAGAAGTTCACCACCAATTCTACAAGCTTATCGATTTCTTCTTTAGTTCTTTTTTCTGTCACAGCGAATAGCAAGTTATTTTCACCGATATGAAGTGGCCCTAAAATGTTATGCTCCAAGCATTTCTTGTCAAAAGCTTCAACATCAAAGTTAGCTTTTAACACAAATTCTTTGAAGAATGGCTGATTGAATACGATATCAAACTTGTTTGTTTGAAGTAATCTTTCATAAAGATAATGTGAACCTTTCATAGATTCATTGGCAACTTTGATTAAACCTTCTTTACCCATAGCAGATAAATAGATCGTTACAGCAAGTGCCATTAAGGACTGGTTAGAACAAATGTTCGAATTAGCTTTTGCTCTTCTGATGTGTTGTTCTCTTGCTTGAAGCGTTAGAACAAAGGCACGTTTGCCATCAACATCTGTGGTCACACCACAAATACGTCCTGGCATTTTTCTTACATATTTCATTTTGGTTGCTAAATAACCTAAATAAGCACCACCAAATGAGAGTGGAAGACCTAAGGATTGCAGATCACCACATGCGATATCTGCATCGTATTCACCTTGTGTCTTAAATAGACTTAAGGCTTGTCCTTCACTGTTCATAATGAAAAGACCACCTGCTTGGTGAATAGCATCAGCAAATCCTTCGTAATCTTCAATAATTCCATAGTAGTTAGGGTTTTGTACGACTAAACCCATGGTGTTATCAAGATGTTCTTTTAACACAGAAAGTTGTGTGACACCATCTTTTGATGGTAAAACAATGACATTGATCTTTCGATAATGTGCATAGGTCTTAATGACTTCAATCGTTTTAGGGTTGACAGTATCAGAAACTAATAGCGTGTCTTTTCCTGTTTGAGCGTATGCCATAAACATGGCTTCAGCGGTTGCAGTAGAACCATCATACATCGATGCATTCGATACATCCATCCCGGTAAGTTCACAAACCATGGATTGATATTCAAAAATATACTGCAATGTACCTTGAGCAACTTCTGGTTGATAAGGTGTGTAAGATGTCAGAAATTCTTGTCTGCTAATGAGAGATTTAACAATCGAAGGTGTATAGTGGTCGTATGCACCTGCACCTCTAAAAATTGTTAATTGTTGATTTTGTTTGGATAAAGCCATCATGTGCTCAGTTAACGCATGATCGGAAAGCTGTGAGGGAATATCATAAGGTTGATTAAGTCTTAATTTCTTGGGTATCGAAGAAAAGAGGTCATCTAGGGAGTTTGCCCCAGTGACCTTTAACATTTCTTGGATATCTTCCTTGGTGTGAGGTAGATATTTATGCATGTTTATTCCTCACAGAGGGGGAGGTATGCTTCTTTGTTAAGTAAACCTTCAAGTTCAGATACATCGCTTAATTCAACTTTAATCATCCATGATCCATAGGGATCATCATTGAGTAGTTCAGGAGCATCTTCTAAAGCGTTGTTAACTTCTAAGACTTTTCCTGAAACGGGTGTGTAGACATCAGATGCGGCTTTAACTGACTCAACAGCTCCGAGTGCATCACCTTTTTTAAATGTTTGACCAACTTTAGGTAATTCAATAAACACAACTGATCCTAAAGCGTGTTGTGCATGGTCAGAAATACCTACCCATGCAAAGTTTCCTTCAACTTTAACCCATTCATGACTAGGGCTATAGAGTAATCCTTCTATTACATTCATGTGTGAATCCTCCTATTTGTTATATTTCTTTGTATAAAATTTTCGATTTCTAACTTTAGCTAAAACTTTATTTTGTCTAATTTGAACATAGAGTTCAGTTCCAATCGCGGCATGTTCAATAGGTACTAATGCACATGCAACAGGAGTTGTTACCTGTGGAAGAAGATAACCAGTCGTAATCATACCGATTTCTTGATCATCCTTGTAAACTGCATAACCATGTCTTGGAATGTTTCTTTCAAGTAATTCAAGACCCACCACTTTACGTTTTGGGTTTTCTTTGTAGGATACAAGCGCATCTTTACCGATAAAGTTTTCTTTATCAAGCTTAATAGCAAAGTTAAGACCCGCTTCAACTGGGTTAATCGATTCACTGATTTCATGACCATATAAGGGAAGATTAGCTTCAAAACGAAGGGTATCTCTTGAACCTAGCCCACAGGGTATGACACCCATTGAGATGGCAGAATCCCACATCTTTGAAATGAATTCAGGTTTTCCATAAACTTCAAAGCCATCTTCACCGGTATAACCCGTTCGTGAGAAGATGACATGTCCATCTTCGAATGGTATAGTTTTATACGTCATAAACGATAAATCATCACCTGTAGTTCCCACGATTTTCTCGATGTTTTCTTTAACTAAAGGACCTTGAATAGCGATTTGTGCTATATCATTTGAGATATTTCGTGCAGTCACGTCATATTTTTCAGTTTGTTTAACGACCCATGCAAAGTCTTTATCAATGTTTCCCGCATTGACAACAAGAAGGATTTTATCTTCTTTGATGACATAGACAAGTAAATCGTCTACGACAAAGCCAGATTCATCACACATTAATGCATAAGTGACTTTCGTTGTGTCTGGCAAAATGAGATTTGTAACAAGGTTATTAACAAAGGGTAATGCATCTTTACCCTCAATCATAAACTCACCCATATGTGAAACGTCAAAGATGCCCATACCGGTACGAACTGCTAAATGTTCTTCAGTTATTCCAGCATAAGAAACTGGCATATGAAAGCCAGCATATTCAATCATTTTGGCATTTAACGCTAGGTGTTTATCATGTAGAACAGTTGTTTTCATTTCGATCTCCTAAAAGCGTTTTCTATAATCATTATACACCAAGATGTATGAATTCAAACTCAAATGAAATTCAATTTATTTTTTATAAAAATAAGATGTTATTTTCATGAAAAAATGTAAAATTTACGTCAATAAATATACACCTAAAAATAAAAGATGATATAATATTGATGGTTATCAATATAGATAAGTATCGATATAGGTGAAAGTATGGAAAAACACATAGCAAAAATATTTAAAGCATTATCCGATGAAAACAGACTGTTAATCATCAAACTGTTATTAAAAGGTGAACTTTGTGGCTGCATGTTGATTGATAAACTAAACATTCAACAACCCACATTGTCCTATCATTTAAAGATTTTAACAGAAGCTGGCATCACGTCATCATTTCGTGATGGAAACATGATTAAATATGTGGTCAACAAAGACGTCTTAAATGAAGTATCAGCATTTATTGATGAATATCATCACGTGGAGGCAACATGCAGTTTATAAAAGATATTTTTATAGCGATCAATGACATATTCTTAAAAATGTCATGGTTAGATCAACTTGTTCGGTGGTTTTTTAAAGATGTGATCGGATTAAATGAAGAGTCTCTACTATTTAGTAGTATCACATTTTTTGTCTATGATGTTATCAAAATCTTTATCTTATTAACCGTACTCATCTTTATTTCATCGTATATCCAATCTTATTTTTCACCAGAAAAGACGAGAAGATTACTTAAAGGTAAAAAAGGAGTTGGAGCTAACTCATTAGGTGCATTGCTTGGTACAGTCACGCCATTTTGCTCGTGCTCTTCAATTCCAATCTTTATTGGATTTACAAAAGCTGGTTTACCCGTTGGCGTCACCTTTTCATTTTTAATTTCATCACCCTTGGTTGATCTAGCATCTGTGATCTTACTAGCAGGGATATTTAATTGGAGGATTGCCATCGCATATGTTGTTGTCGGTTTAGTGATTGCGATTATTGGAGGATCTCTGATTAGCTTTCTCAAAATGGATGTTCAGGTTGCTGATTTCATCAAAGAAGCAAGACAGATTGGATGTGCTTCTGATTTAGTAGAAGAGACGATGTCAAGAAAAGAACGCGTTCATTATGCGTTTGATCAAGTTAAAGAAATTATTCATCGTGTTTGGGTTTATATCTTCATCGGAGTCGGTATTGGTGCTATCATACATGGGTTTATCCCAGAACAGTTTATTTTATCTATTTTAGGTGATCGTAATCCGTTTTCTGTGGTACTAGCAACCATTGTAGGTATTCCGATGTATGCAGATATTTTTGGTACATTACCTATTGCAGAAGCCTTGATCTTAAAAGGTGTTGGTATCGGTACTGTATTAGCCTTTATGATGGCTGTTACTGCATTATCATTACCCTCTATGATCATGATAAAAAAAGTGATTAAACCTAAGTTATTTATCGTTTTTGTATCGATTGTCACTGTCGGTATTATATTCGTTGGATATGTGTTTAATGCATTCAGTTATTTACTCGTTTAGAAAGGAGGATATCATAATGGAAATCAAAGTATTAGGTTCTGGTTGTTCAAACTGTAAAAGATTATATGAATATACTAAGCAAGCAGTTGATGAATTAGATATCACTGCAAATATTGTTTATGTAACAGATATGATAGAAATAGCAAAAGCTAATCTGTTAAGAACACCCGGTTTAATCATCAACAATCACGTTGTATCTTATGGTCGTGTACCGCTTGTTGATGAGATTAAAGAGATGATAAAAAAAGCATAAGGAGAACCTCATGAAAATCAGTTTTTTTGAGAAATATTTGACACTTTTCGTATTATTATGTATGGCCATAGGTGTGATTATTGGTCGTTATGTTGAAGTTATACCTACCTTTTTACAGCAATTTGAGATTGCAAGTGTTAACATTCCCATTGGGATATTGATCTGGTTGATGATATACCCGATGATGTTAAAAATTGATTTCTCATCCGTAAAAAAAGTTGGGAAAAATCCTAAAGGTTTATATCTAACATGGATTGTTAACTGGCTTATTAAGCCTTTTACGATGTTTGGTATTGCGTATTTATTCTTTTATATTATCTTTAAAGAAGTCATTCCTCCAGCTCTTCAACAAGACTATTTAGCAGGTGCCGTATTGCTTGGTGCAGCACCATGTACTGCCATGGTTTTTGTCTGGAGTAGTTTAACAAGAGGTAACCCAGCATATACCTTAATTCAAGTAGCAACCAATGATTTAATCATCTTGATTTTGTTTGTTCCAATCGTTGGATTATTACTTGGTATCAGTGGTATCACAGTACCTTGGTTAACCCTATTCTTATCTGTCTTTTTATTCGTTGTGATCCCTTTGGTAGCTGCGTCACTCACAAGATATTTTGTCATTAAAAAAAGAGGATTAGATTTCTTTAATCAGAAAGTTGTAAAACGTTTTTCGAAGGTAACACTCTGGGGATTACTTTTAACCCTCATCTTAATCTTTTCGCTACAATCCGATTTAATTATCAATAATCCACTGCATATTTTATTAATTAGCGTTCCTCTAATTATTCAAACATTTCTCATTTTCTTTATCGCTTATGGTGGAGCAAAATCACTCAAGTTATCACATGATGTCGCTGCTCCTGCTGGAATGATTGGAGCGAGCAACTTCTTTGAATTAGCGGTCGCGGTTGCAGTTGCCTTGTTTCCATTAAATCCTGGTGTAGCACTAGCTACCATTGTGGGTGTTTTAGTTGAAGTGCCCGTCATGTTAATCTTAGTTAAAATAGCCAATCGAACAAAAGACTGGTTTCCTAAAGGAGAGTAATTTATGAAAAAAATTAAAATTGCTTATGTGTGTGTTCATAACAGCTGTCGAAGCCAAATGGCTGAAGCGATTACCAAGGTTTTAGAACCTGAATTTTTTGAAGCGTATAGTGCAGGTACTGAAACGAAGCCAAGAATTAATCAAGACGCTGTCCGTATCATTAAAAAATTTTATGATGTCGATATGAATGCAACACAACATTCTAAATTATTAGATGATATCCCACAAGAACTTGATGTATTGATTACCATGGGATGCAATGTGGAATGTCCATTTATTCCATGTCAACATCGCGAAGATTGGGGATTAGATGACCCAACAGGTCTTCCTGATGATGCGTTCATAAAGACAGCTGAAATCATTAAAGAAAAATTATTAGCTTTAAAATCACGTATTGTTGATCAAGAAATCATCATTGAATAAAAAAAAGACCAGTGGTCTTTTTATTTTACATATTAGTCATTAGGATCATCACAGAAAAGCTTGCAAGAAGAGAAATGGTGTTAGCAATCAGTGCATAAACCATCGCCTTGTTTTTTGACTTTTCTTTCAAATAGAACCTGTAAATCACAATCTCTGAAATGAAAATCATCATTTCACCGACAATTAAGACAAAGATTTCACCAACACCTGGATAAATGAAATACTTAGCAGAAAACATAAATAATGTCAAAATAATTTGAGTAACTAGATTGACATGGGCAACAAGCTTAAAGCTTTTCTTGCTGACATAACCAAATAAGAAGAGAACGAGGATTTCAATAAAAATCGTGCCAACAATACGTAAAACTAACTCTAAGGTCATCGTTTGTGTGGGAAATACAAGTTTAACACTACCGATATTGGTTTGACTGAAATCAAAGTTAATACCAGTTAAATCGTAGGTTACTTTACTATTGAAAAGCGTTGTATTGATCGTTCTTGAAACAACATAGTTACCATCATCAAAGATAAGCATGATTTTAAACTCTGTAGGTGGATTATAAGGATAGATGTAATAGTTGTCTTTTGGATTTTGATAAGATGAACCCCAAGGTAAGACAAGACTTGATGCAACAAAACCATTGAGTTCAAAGGTGTAAAGCATATCAGGAAAATCTTCGTGCTGATTATTAACTAAAGATTGAACGGATAGAAGATCATCATCAATTGGGAGTTCACCCTTCATCAGAAGTTCGATGTAATAGGGTTCATTTACACCGAAAATTTCGACATCTAGCGTTCGTTTAGGACCAAAATCTGCCCTGACGGTCAGAAAGGGTAGAAGTGTAAAAAACGATAAAAGAAGTAGAAAAATAAGACTTTTTTTCATGATAAACCTCGCATCTTGTTTACTATATCTATCATATCATAGAAAATTGCGTTTATGAACGCTTTTTTCGTTGTATAATAAAGAAAAGGGGTGCTTTCGATGCTAATCAATAATGTCTTAATTCATGTCAAAAGAGATGAAGTAGAATCTCCAAAAGGAAGTGTCATCATCACACACGGTATCGCTGAACATTCAGGACGATATGATGAGATAACTTCAAAATTAAATGAAGTAGGTTATACGGTTGTCCGCTATGATGTTAGAGGACACGGCATGAGCCAAGGGAAAAGAGGGGCTCTCAAGAGCTATCATCAAACTATTGATGATCTTCATGAACTTGTTGTTGAAGAGAAAAAGTTAAATCCACCAAAGATCTTTTTAATTGGTCACAGTATGGGTGCTTTAATCGTCAATATGTATGCTGTAAAATATCATGATGTCGATGGTATTATTTCTTCTGCTGCACCGTCTTATTTTATCAAAGATGTACTACCTTTCCGTTTCATTGGGTATCGCTGGTTAGGGTTTATGACAAAGAAAACCAATTTTGCTGATGATCAACTGTCACGCATTAAATCTGTTGAAGAAGCTTATATCCAAGACCCACTTAATTTGAAAAAATTTCATTTTTCGTTAGCGGGTAACATGTTTGTTGGTGGCGTCAGATTTTTAAACAAAAATATAAAAGCTTATCAAACACCAGTTTTACTTTTGCATGGTGAAGCTGATAAGATTGTACCAGTTGAATTTTCAAAAAGACTATATGCTTTATTACCAATAGAAGATAAAAAGTTGATCACATATCCCGATGCATATCATGAAATATTTAATGATCTTGATCGTGAAAAAACATTTGAAGATGTGATGAACTGGTTAAAAGAACATCAGAAGTGAGGTTAAGATGAGAGTAGCATGGATTGGAACAGGTGTCATGGGGAAACCGATGGCTTTGCATCTTGCTGATGCTGGATATGAAGTTATTGCCTATAATCGCACCTATGAGAAAGCATTATTACTTGAACCTAAAATAAAAGCAGTTCAATCAATCGAAGAATGTGTTAAAGATGCTGATGTTATCTTTACCATCGTGGGATATCCTCAAGATGTTAAAGAAGTATATGAAAAAGTGATGGTAAACACAAAAAAGGGTAGTATTTTAGTCGATATGACCACATCATCACCCACATTAGCGATTCAATTAGAAAAAGAAGCTCTAAAACACGGATTGATCATGTTAGATGCCCCTGTCACCGGAGGTGATTTAGGTGCTATCAATGGGACATTATCGATTATGGTTGGTGGACAAAAAGAAGCATTCAACACGATTTATCCACTTTTGACGCATCTCGGAAAAACGATTACGTATATGGGTAATCCTGGTTCAGGACAACACGCAAAACTTGCTAATCAAACTGCAATCGCAGGTGCGATATCAGGGATTGCTGAGGCTTTAGTATATGCAAAAGCTAAGGGATTAAATCAAACAGATATGTTAAAAGTCATCACAGGTGGATCAGCAAGCTCATGGCAAGCAATTAACAATGGACCTAAGATGATTGATAAAGATTATGCACCAGGATTTTACATCAAACATTTCTTAAAAGATCTCAAACTTGTTTTAGAAGAGAAGAAGGATTTACCGCTTGTCGTCATTGAGAAGGTTGCTCATATCTATGAAATATTATCAGATGATAAGATGCAAGATTTTGGAACACAAGCGATTATAGAATACTATTTAAAACGCATGTCTTAAGAAGGAGGATTGCCATGCCTGTCATGTATGTATGTCTTAAAGGACTCATGCATTGCACAAGCTGTATGACAACCATAGAAAACGCACTCTACACTGCAGGTGCAACACATTTTGAGTTCGATCTTGTCACAAAAATAGGCAAGATAGTTTTTGAGGATCAAAATTCAGATGAGATTAAACTTGTCGATGCGATCAAACGTGTTGGATATGATGTCGATGTTTTAGAGATGACAGAAGAGTGTGAATAATCATATCAAAGCAAGATAAACAAGAGGAATTTGGCTATATTTTTATCGCCTTATACCTCTTTTACTTTTATACTAGAAATATCTATGTATGTTAAAAGAGGTAGGTGTTTGTAGATGAAAGAATCATGAAAGTGATTTTTCAAAAACGTTTTCATTTTCAAATCATTTTCATTGCAAAGACTGATTTATAGTATATATACTATACAATGTTATAAATATAGCGAAAACAGCGAAAACCCTATAATTTTATGAAAAATTTTCATTCAAAATCTTGTTTTTTTATCCTTACAGTAGTAAAATGCTTGCAAAGATAATGTAAGAAATGAGTCAATGGAGGAAACAATGAACTATTATATTAGACGCGTCGTATCAGCCATCTTCACCCTGTTTGTCATTGCAACGCTCACTTTTTTCATGATGCGTGCAATCCCAGGGGGCCCATTTACTAGAGAAAGATCACTTCCAGCTGAAATTGAAGCTGCCCTGCAGGCACAATACAATTTGGATGCTCCTCTTCTTGAACAATATGCAGAATACATGATTGATTTGGTGCAATTTGATTTAGGACCATCGTTCTCACTCAAGGGATTCACCGTTAATCAGATTATTGCAGCAGGGTTTCCGATCACAGCTTTAATTGGATTTATTGCAGTTATTTTAATTGTTTTGATCGGGATACCGATTGGAATTATCTCAGCTTTAAAACAGAATAAGCCCATTGATTATGCCGTTATGATCTTTGCAACCTTAGGGGTAACAATTCCAAGTTTTATTATTGCGACTCTTTTTCTTTATTTCTTTGGCGTTAAACTTGCATGGGTTCCCCTTTTATTTAATGAAGACAATTTTGTTACATACATTGGACCCGTCTTAGCTTTAACTGGATATTCCGTATCATTTGTTGCACGCTTAACAAGATCATCAATGTTAGAAGTGTTACAGCAGGACTATATTCGTACAGCACGTGCGAACGGTATCTCAGAATTTAAAGTGTTAAGCAAGCATGCTTTAAAAAACGCTTTAATTCCTGTTGTCACATATATTGGACCCATGGTTGCAGCTATTATGACCGGTTCATTCGTTGTTGAAAATGTCTTTGCTATTCCAGGTATAGGTAAACGATTTGTTGAAGGTGTCACCAATCGTGATTATACGTTAATCGTTGGTGTGACTGTCTTCTATGCCGCCTTTTATATCATTATGGTACTGATCGTAGATATCTTGTACTCATTTATTGATCCACGTATTAAACTTGGGAAACGGAGGGCAGACTAATGGATAAACAAATATTTACCATCTTAGGCACTGATGAAAAAATCAGTAGTGAACAAATTCGCCCCGGTTTAACCTATTGGAAAGATGCATGGAGAAGATTGAAGAAGAACAAGCTTGCTATGGTAGGACTTGTTGTCATAGTTTTAGTTACATTGTTTGCGATTATTGGACCTTGGCTCACACCTTATTCTTACAGTGATCAAGTGGTAGGTTTTTCCAATATTCCACCCCGTTTTGAATTAATTGATGCGGATGGAACTTACTTTTATTTCAATGGTTCACAATACGATTTATATTCATCAACCAAAGATGGTCGACTTTTAGAAAAATTGGATGAATCTAGCCGTGACATCGTCAATCAAAAGTTTTATTTCGATTTAGATGGTGAAACTGTGACACTTGATTATTCTTATAAGTTAAGACCAGAATTAGCAGATGAAGGTATTGACTACAGTATTTCATTTCGTGGTGTCGAATATAAAGAACCAATGGGTACAGTAGGTAACAAATTGTTTCCATGGGGATCAGATGAATTTGGTAGAGACGTCCTAACCCGTGTCATGTATGGCGCAAGAATTTCTTTATTAATTGCATTGATTGCAGCACTTGTTAATCTTTTCATCGGTGTCATTTATGGATCGTTATCCGGTTTATACGGTGGTACGGTAGATAATATTATGATGAGAATCCTCGATGTCATCGATTCCATACCTTTGCTTCTATATGTTATTTTGATTATGGTTTTATTAGATGACAATAGCATGTTTACCGTCATACTGACTTTAGGTCTTGTTTACTGGGTACGTATGGCTAGACTCGTTAGAGGACAAGTATTAGGTTTAAAGAACCAAGAATTCGTACTTGCTGCAAGATCACTTGGTGTATCGCAAAACAAGATTATTTTAAAACATTTAATTCCAAATGCTTTAGGTCCCATTATCGTATCGATTACGATGATGATTCCATCAGCTATATTTACAGAAGCTTTCTTAAGCTTTATCGGTTTAGGTGCTTCAGCACCTCAGTCATCATGGGGTACTTTAGCCAATGCAGCTGTTGCTGTATTTAGATCATCATTTTATCAGTTGGTATTCCCAGCTTCAGCGATTGCAGTTACGATTTTAGCTTTTAACTTCTTTGGTGATGGCTTAAGATCAGCACTCGATCCAAAACTGAGAAAGGGGTAAGACGATGAAAATACTAGAGGTTAAAAACCTTCACACCAGCTTCTTTACTCACATGGGTGAAGTTCAAGCGGTAAGAGGTATCAGTTTTGATGTTGAAAAAAATGATATTTTAGGTATCGTAGGTGAATCAGGATCTGGTAAAAGTGTGACATCTCTTTCCATTATGGGTTTAGTTGATCAGCCAGGTAAGATCACAGAAGGTTCGATTCTATTTGATGGAAGAGAACTTGTTAATTTATCACATCATGAATTGTCAGAGATTAGAGGAAATGATATTTCGATGATTTTCCAAGATCCAATGACATCGCTTAATCCTGTCTTTCGTGTCGGTAATCAAATCAAAGAAATCTTAAAAACACATACCAACATGACAAAAGAAGAGATGAATGAACGAGCGATTGAATTATTAAAACTTGTTAATATTCCTGAACCTGAAACACGCATTAGACAGTACCCTCATCAGTTTTCAGGAGGTATGAGACAACGTGCCATGATTGCTATGGCGATTTCATGTAATCCAAAGCTTCTCATTGCTGATGAACCAACCACAGCACTCGATGTAACGATTCAAGCACAAATTATTGACTTATTAAAAAGTTTGAAAGATAAACAGGATTTAAGTATTATCATTATCACCCATGACTTAGGTGTTATTGCTGAAATATGTAATAAAGTTATTGTGATGTATGGTGGTCTTGTGATGGAACAAGGAACTGTCTTAGATATCTTTGATCGTCCTGAGCATCCCTATACCAAAGGATTACATCAATCCGTACCTAAGAATGTAACAGGTGAAAAGAAACGCTTAATTCCAATTGATGGAACACCACCCGATTTACTTGAACCACCCACAGGATGTCCCTTCTATCCAAGATGTAAACATGCGATGGAGGTTTGTAGACAAAAACAACCACCCCTTTATGAAATAACGAAAGGACATTTGGCTGCTTGTTGGTTACATGATCAAAGCGCTCCTGAAGTAGAAGGTTACACGAAAGTGAAGGGTGAATACAATGAATAAAGAAAATCGTGTACCACTCTTAGAAGTAAGAAATCTTAAGAAGTACTTTGATGTCACAACGTTTAGTCATAAAAAGATTTTAGCCGCTGTTGATGATGTCAGCTTTGTTGTTTACAAAGGTGAAACCTTTGGATTAGTTGGTGAATCTGGATGTGGTAAGACAACAACAGGAAGACTCATTGTTAAACTCTACCAACCGACAGGTGGTAGTATCATCTTTGATGGTGTTGATTATGCGAATCAAAGCGATAGAAGGCTTAAAGATTTTCGTAAACGTGTCCAAATGATTTTCCAAGATCCTTACGCATCACTTAATGCACGTATGACCGTTTTAGAAATCATTTCAGAAGGCATTAAAACACACGGTATTATAAAAAATAAGAAGCAAATTGAAGCTCGTGTGCATGAACTTCTTGAAAAAGTCGGATTAAAAAGAGAACATGCATCAAGATATCCTCATGAATTTTCAGGAGGACAAAGACAACGTATTGGTATCGCAAGAGCTCTTGCTTTAAATCCTGAGATGATTGTTGCTGATGAACCGATTTCAGCACTTGATGTTTCCATTCAAGCTCAGGTGATTAACATGCTTGAAGATTTACAAAAAGAGTTTGATTTAACGTATTTATTTATCGCCCATGATTTATCGATGGTAAGACATATCAGTGATCGTATTGGCGTCATGTACTTAGGTAAAATGATGGAAATTGGAGAAAGTGATGACGTTTATGAAAAACCACTTCATCCCTATACACAATCATTACTCTCATCGATACCTGTTGCAGATCCGAAGATCCGAATGTCAGAAAAACGTATTATTTTAGAAGGTGATGTGATGAGCCCTATCAATCCTAAACCGGGTTGTCGGTTTGCATCACGTTGTCGATATGCCAAAGATCAGTGTTTTCAAGAAACTCCTGAGTTACTTGAAGTTGCACCTGAACGCTTTGTTGCATGTCATTTTGTTGAAGAGATTAATGGTTTGTTCACCGATGTAAAGGTGTCAACATACAGAGAAAAAGGAGAAGAGAAAGTATGAAGAAACTTGTAACACTGTTAGTGATTTTCGCTTTCGCGTTCGCTCTACTCGCTTGCCAGCCTAAAGAACAAGGCGTACCAGGCGTATTGAGATGGAACATCGGAGCAGATCCACTAACTCTAGACCCATCTTTAAATGGTGCTTCTGATGGCGGTGACGTTATCAATAACACACATGAAGGTTTGGTTCGTGAAATTAATGGTGTTGTATATCCAGGTATTGCAGAATCTTGGATTATCTCCACAGATGGTTTAGTAGTCACCTTCAATCTCCGTGAATCGAATTGGAGTGATGGTACTCCGCTCACAGCACAAGACTTTATTTACACCTATCGTAGAGCTATGGATCCAGCCACTGCATCCGAATATTCCTGGATTTGGGAATACACGAACGTGATTGGTGCAGTTGATTTTGTATTTGCAGATCCTTCTGAAGAAGGCTATGATGCAGATGCATTATGGGATGAAGTTGGTATTTCAGCACTTGATAATTATACCCTACAATTCCGTTTAGTTAACCCAACGGGCTACTTTGTAAGCTTAATGGCATTCTATCATTTCATGCCAGTTAAACAAGCTTCAGTAGAAGCTCCAGGTGGTGCTGATGGCTTATGGGCAAAGAATCCTTCATTAGCAGTATCTAATGGTCCATTCAAATTAACATCTTATACCATTGGTTCTGGTTTAGTTCTTGAAAAGAATGAAGAATACTGGAATGCAGAAAACGTGAAGTTAAATCGTATTGAAGGTAAGTTTATCGATAACGAATCAACAGCATACGATGCATTTGTTGCTGGTGAACTCGATTATATTCCAAACGTACCTACATCAGAAATGACACGTTTGATCGCTGAAGATCCAAACTTCTATGTCTATCCATTACTTGGTACATATTATTATTCATTTAATTTAAATGATGCAGCTGGTCTCTATGACAATGTTAAATTAAGAAAAGCATTAGCATATGCCATCGATAGAGAAGCAATCGTTGAAGCTCTTTCTGGTGGTCAAGTACCTGCAGCTGGCTTTGTGCCACCTGGATTTATTGACCATGAAGGTAAAGACTTCTTTGAAACAGCTGGTACATATGGCATGGTTACCGATGATGGTAATTTTGCACAAGCTGTCACATTATTCGCAGAAGCAGCAACTGAAATGGGTATGACTGTAGCAGCATTGAAAGCAGCACTTGCAGCTGAAACATTGTTATATAACACTTCTGAAGCGCATGCTCAAGTTGCACAACTCGTTCAAGAATCTTGGAATCAAGTTTTAGGTTTCCAAATGCAATTAGGTAACCAAGAATGGGGCGTTTTCCAAGAAACAAGAAAGAATGACAACTTTGATATCGCACGTGGTGGTTGGTTAACAGACTTTATGGATCCTATCGGTATGCTTGCAATCTTTACTAAAGAAAATGCATATAATGATCCAAACTATGATGTTCCTGCATTTGATGCATTAATTGCTGAAGCTCAAGCAACAACATCTCCTGCAACTCATTTTGAAAAGCTATATGCAGCTCAAGATTTGTTCATGGAAGATATGCCAATTATTCCTGTATATCACTATTCTGATTTCATGTATGTTAAACCATACGTTGAAGATTGGGGTCGTAGTGTACTAGGTACAGTTGATTTCTCAAGAGCACACATTGATTGATTTTTAAATTTAAAAAAAAAGGACAGTTCAGTTGAATTGTCCTTTTTCTTTATATGTGTGTTTTATTTGATAATAAGGCTTTTCCCTGTCATTTCTTTAGGTTGTTCAACCCCTAAAAGATCTAACATGGTTGGTGCGACATCGCAGAGTGCACCGGTATTAACATTAATACCTTTTTTGGTGATGACAACAGGGACTAAATTGGTTGTATGTGCTGTATGGGGTTGACCTTGATCATCTCTCATCTTTTCAGCATTACCATGGTCAGCTAAGACAATGGCAACACCACCGATAGATAGAATCGCTTCAACAACATCTTTGGTACATTGATCAACCGTTTCAACAGCTTTGGTAGCTGCTTCAATGGAACCGGTGTGTCCAACCATATCAGGGTTAGCGAAGTTTAAGATCATCGTATCAAATTCTTTACTCTTGATGGCTTCAACGGCTTTATCTCTGACTTCAAAAGCGCTCATTTCTGGTTTTAAATCATATGTTGCTACTTTAGGAGATTCAACTAAAATACGTTTGCTTCCCTTTAAGTTCTTTTCAGATCCACCATCAAAGAAGAAGGTGACATGTGCATATTTTTCTGTTTCTGCAATACGAAGTTGTTTTAAGTCTGCGTTGGCAATCACTTCACCATATAAGTTATCAAGTGTTTGAAGTTCATAAGCAAGAGGACCTTTGACAGATTCGTTATAATGCATCATCGATACAAAGAAAATGTTTTGAACAAGATGTTTAGGATTGAAGTTAGGTTTACCAGGTGTTTGATATAACGATGTATTTTCTGGATTAGAAAAAGCGGTTGCAATACGAATCGCACGATCAGGTCTAAAGTTAGCAAAAATAATGGCATCATTATCTTTAATGAGTCCCTTTTCATCAGCAACAAAAGGCATGATAAACTCATCAGATACGCCTGCATCATAAGATTTTTGAATCCCTTTTAGGGCATCTAAATGTTCGCCTGTGCCTAAAGTCATATTATCGTATGCCTTTTGAATACGGTCCCAGTTGTTATCGCGATCCATCGCATAATATCTACCAGACACAGTAGCAACTTTCATACCGTGATCCATTAAATCTTTTAAATAACCTAAACCTGCAGTTTGTGGGGTATCTCTACCATCCATAAAGGCATGTAAGTAAGGTGTGATACCTTCTGAAACTGCTAAATCATGAAGTGCTTTAATATGTGTTGGGTAAGAATGAACACCACCATCCGATACAAGACCGAAGATGTGGAGATTCGAGTTATTTTTCTTTGCATGTTTAATCGCATCTAAAAATGCTTGATTCTTGAAGAATGATCCATCCTTAATAGCAACATTGATTCTCGTGAGTGATTGATAAACAATACGTCCAGCACCTAAATTCAAGTGCCCAACTTCACTGTTTCCCATTTGTCCATCAGGAAGACCGACATACTCACCGCTTGCTTGCAGTGTGTTTGAGGGGTATTCTTTAAAAAGTTGATCTAAAAAAGGTTTCTTAGCAAGTGATACTGAATTGCTTGAACTCGCAGGAGCAAGTCCGTAGCCATCCATAATAATTAATCCGACAAAATTTTTGTTCATGGTTGTACTCCTTATCGTTTGATTTCCATACTCATTATACTTTAAATTCTGATAATGATGGAATTGAATGCAAAAAAAACGTTTTCAAGTGTTATGAAAATGATGGATATTGTAAAATGCAAAAAATATGTTAAAATGTAATTGAAATTAAATACTTCGGGGCACCGTGTAATTCGGGACCGGCGGTAAAGTCCGCGAACCTTAGGGTTGAACTTGTGTAATTCAAGTACCGACAGTAGAGTCTGGATGGGAGAAGATTTGTCATTTTTTGACGTTCTTTTATCGCCGAAGTATTTTGGCGATTTTATATTTTTTATAGGAGGAATGTCAATGTTTGAGTTTATCGGTAGTAACAAAGAATTATTTAAGTGGATTTTAGTAGGTGTATTTGGTGTTTTATTGATACTTTTATTCGTATTTTCTTTAAAGTATGAAGTTAAAGGGAAGAATAACAGTGAAAAGATTAAAAAGATGACAACGATTTCTATTTTAGCAGCCATCTCTGTTGTGCTTTACTATTTTATTAAAGTGCCGATGAATCTTTTCTTGCCTTTTATTCCAGGATTCTTAGATATTCATTTTTCAAATCTTCCCATTTATATTGGTGGTTTTCTGTTTGGTCCAGTCAGTGGTGTAGTGATTGCAGTCATTCGTTTCTTAGCTAAATTACCAGCCACTCAAACTGTTGGTGTGGGGGAGATTGCTGATTTTATTATTGCATTTTCAACAGTGATGGTGTCATCCATCATTTATCATCACCATAAGACAAAGAAGATGGCGGTGGTTGCACTTTTATCGATCGCTTTTGTTTGGACAATTACGGCAATTATTACCAACTGGGCGTTTTTATTAGAATTCTATATGTTTCTTTACGGGTTTGATGGTGTTATAGCGATGTTAACAGTTATTCCTGGTATAACAGAAACCAATTATATGCTTCCTTATATTTTATACGCAGTCATACCATTCAATGTGATTTTATCTATTTTGGTAAGCTCACTGACGTTTGTATTGTACAAACGATTATCTATTATTTATAAAGATATTCATTTTGATCGCAAGAAAAGAGAACAAGCTTAAACATCTATCAGTCATCTTTTTATGATAAGATAGATGTAAAGGGGCTGTTCAATATGCAAAATATGAGAAATCCAATCCACAAACAAGACCTTATGCCCGTTTTATATGCGGGCTTTTTTATCTCGATTTCAGGGGGTTTAATCGCTGGTGTGATTCACATGCTTTTCATGAGTTCTTTTCAGTTTTCTCTGATGTGGCTTTTTATGCTCGTGATCGCTCACCTTTTATCGAGAAGAATCATGCAATCCTATCAGTCCTATCATGTGCTTTATTCCATTTTGAGTGTACTTTTCTTTATCTTCGCATATTATATCATGCAAGTAACGTGGAGTTCTGGTGTCTTTTTCGTGAGTGGGTACTTTAATTTGAATATCTTCTTAAGTCTATTAAACCCGATCTATTACTTCAGTTTTTTATTTCCATGGCGTTCAGGTTTTTTCTATATTGAAAATGTTTTAAACATTGTTTTCTTTATCGTAGGCATTGTCTACAGTTATCGTTTCAGTAAGTAAACGTTTTTATTGTCAATTTTGTTTAAAAACAAAGAGATATTGTGTATAATTAATATGGTTAAAATAACAGGCAAAAAACTAAATAAAGGAGTGAAATTATGCCATTTATCAGCGATATTTACGCACGTGAAGTGCTAGACTCAAGAGGTAATCCTACTGTTGAAGTCGAAGTTTATACCGATTCAGGCGCATTCGGTCGCGCAATTGTTCCATCAGGAGCTTCCACAGGTGAACACGAAGCCGTTGAACTTAGAGACGGAGATAAGAAGCGTTATTTAGGTAAAGGTGTTTTGAATGCAGTCAACAACGTCAATGAAATGATTGCTCCAGAACTCATCGGTTTTGATGTTACGAATCAAATTGCGATCGACAAATTAATGATCGAACTTGATGGTACAAAGAACAAGTCAAAATTAGGAGCAAATGCTATTTTAGGTGTTTCTATGGCTTGTGCAAGAGCAGCTGCAGATTTCTTAGGTGTTGAATTATACCAATATCTTGGTGGTTTCAATACAAAGCAATTACCAGTACCTATGATGAACATCATCAATGGTGGTTCACATGCAGACAATAATGTAGACTTCCAAGAATTTATGATTTTACCAGTAGGTGCGAAGAACTTCAAAGAAGCTATCCGTATGGGTGCTGAAGTATTCCACAACTTAAAATCAGTATTAAAGAAAAAAGGTTACAACACAGGTGTTGGTGACGAAGGTGGATTTGCACCTAACTTAGGTTCTAACGAAGAAGCGCTTCAAGTGATTATGGAAGCGATTGAAAAAGCTGGTTACACACCAGGTAAAGACATTTTCTTAGGCATGGACGTTGCATCTTCTGAATTCTTTAATAAAGAAACAAAGAAGTACGTTTTAGCTGGTGAAGGTGGAAAAGAATTCACTTCTCAAGAACTCGCTCATTTCTATGAAGGTTTAATTAGCAAGTATCCTATCATTTCAATCGAAGATGGCTTAGATGAAAATGACTGGGAAGGTTGGGTCTACTTATCTAAATTATTAGGTAGCAAAATCCAACTTGTTGGTGACGACTTATTCGTTACAAACACTGAAAAATTAGCTAAAGGTATTGAATTAGGAATTGCAAACTCTATTTTGATTAAAGTTAACCAAATCGGTACATTAACTGAAACATTTGATGCGATTGAAATGGCTAAACGTGCTGGTTATACAGCTGTTGTATCACACAGATCTGGTGAAACAGAAGATACAACGATTGCAGATATCGCTGTTGCAACCAATGCAGGTCAAATTAAGACAGGTTCAGCTTCTAGAACTGATCGTATTGCAAAATACAATCAATTACTTAGAATTGAAGATCAATTAGGAGCAACTGCACAATATCTTGGTTTGAAATCATTTTACAATTTAAAGAACAAGTAATAACTCAAAGGGTTGAATCGACATATGATTCAACCCTTTTTTTGTATATATCATAATATTTTTCATTCCACATCTGTTTAAAAAATGAACGTATTATCATCAAATACATAGTATAATGTCATTAAAGATAAATATAAATCGATTAAGTTCTGATGTCAACATCATGCATAAGATCAATCACGCGCTAAAGCATAAAAAGAAACATACTTAACAAAGGATATTTCAGATGACAAAAAATCAAAGAATTTTCATCTTAATAGTTGTAATAGGTATTATGATCATTATTTCTACTGCCAGTTTATTTTTATTGAGCAGAAACAATCTGAGTTCAGATGATACTTTTGTACAGGAACATCTTACTTATTTAGATGATGGTGCATCTGATATTGATTTTCTTGAAGTAACACTATATTTCAATGAAAATAATGCCTATCTAGAAATCATATACGATTATAGTTACTTAGGCATTGAAAGAAGAACAAGATATCTCGTTAATCGACAATCGGGTCAAATTGTTAATGGTGGATATGAAGATGATTTTCCCGAATTCATGGACGCGTTTAATTTAATAAAAATAAATTACACGCATAAGAAAGTTTACAGTGTTGAAGATATCGAACAATTGTTGAATGATTAAACAAGCATGATTTAAAAATTTGTATACAGATAATCTTTCTATGAAAAAAGACTCTAGCAAGAGTCTTTTTTACGTAAATAGGAGAAGTGTTGCAGTTGAAATAATCAGTATAAAAATGATGGATATAATGGTGTAAGTCAGAAGATAGGTTTTAACTTGACCTTTATACTCTCTAATGACGTATTTGAAAGTGATCAAACTCGCTAAAGAACCAATAATCGTACCCATAGAACCAATATTAACACCTTGAAGAAGCGGTTGCCAGTAAATGGGTTTTGTAAATGTTGATAAAAGAACTGATGCTGGAACATTGGAAATGAACTGTGAAGTCGTCAACGCTGTAAAGAATACAGAAACTCTCGAATTCAATAATTGACTGATCGTATCTTTAATGACAGTGATTTGTCCGATATTACCAGTAAAGATAAAGAACGCTAGGAAAGTTAAGAGTAAATGATAATCCACGCGTTTAAACAAATGTCTTCCATAGATGAGTCCTAAGATAAGCGTGATACCAAGTGTATATCCTTCGGATACGATCCTTAAGATGTTAAGTAGTGCATTGATGAGAATAAGAAGATAAAGAAAAAACTTATTCCACTGAATCTCTGGAGCAACGATATTTAACTCACATGCTTCATGAGGTATTTTTATGAGTGCTGTCGATGTGATCAGAACAAATCCAGTGATCGTAATCACACTTGTCGTTTTGAGAAATGCATCAAAAGGAATGTCATAAAAAGCGTATAAATAGATGTTTTGTGGATCACCCATCGGTGTTAAAGCACTTCCCATGTTAGCTGCTATTGTTTGTAAAATAATGATGATGACAGCGTATTTCTCTTTTTTTGTGTGTTTTGTTATAAAAATGGTAAAAGGAACGAGTGTCAATAACACAGCATCATTGGTAAGAAGCATCCCTAAAAAGAAAGTTACAATAATGATGACAAGTCCAATCCATTTTATCGATTTTAAATGCTGAATTAGTTTAGTCGCAATATAGTCAAAAAAGTGTGTTTCATAAATACCAGCGACAGCTAACATCAATGTAAACATGATGATGAGAACTTTCGTGTTAATATAACTTAAATACTCAACTGATGGAACGACAAAAAAAATCGAAATGATTGCAAAAATGCTCGCGATCAGAAAGACCTTATCTTTAATAATAAATTTGATGATAAACTTCATATAATCCTCTTTAGGTGCATATCTCAAAATGCCCATAAGCATTATATAATGAAATCTAAAAAATGTATCTTAATTAATAAAATGATGAAAATGAATCAAATCTATTGAATTAAGAAAGCGGTTGCATTATAATGATATTGAAACGTTTCGATGGCAGTCGAACGTCGAGTATTTGTAGTATAAACATATTCCAGAGCATCATTGAAGCTAAAATCCGAGTTTTTTGCATGTTAAGATGTAAGCGATTCCAATTTGATTCATTGACCTGGATTATATTTTATACGCAATTCGAAACGTTTCGAATAGCGTTGATTTGATTACAAATCATCATATATAGGAGGAACAAATGAGAAACACCGTTAGACTATTTTTACTCGTTTTAACTTTTGGGTTGCTCTTTGTGATCACAGGTTGTAAGGATGAACCAACACCCATTCCTACACCTACACCAGAGATCACAGATTTCAACGTGCTTGGTAATTGGACAGATGGCGGCGATGCTGCGTACACTTTCTTGACTAACACAGCAACCGAACTTGATTTTACTTATGATAAAGCAACTTTCCCCTATGCATTTATTCAAAGTGCTTTAATCACTGAAGATCTTTCGGTTTACAAGAAGTTAGTGATTACTGTTGAAGGTACAGGTTCTATGCTACTTAAACTTGAAACCAATGATGATACTCCAGCTAAAGAAGTTGGATTAAACGTTACGGGTATCGCTGGAACCTATGAATGGAATTTAATGGCAGCTGCTGACTTTTTAGCAAAAGTTGACCGTGTTGTCATTATTGCAGCTCCAGGTAAAGAAGCTTCTGTAGGAGCAATCACTGTTACACAGTTATTATTCCAAGATGAAGTTGCTGATGGTTATATCATCAACGACAATTTCAACAATATTCCATCAAACGTTAATGAATACAATGGAACTGATGTTGAATTCAACTTCAATGCTAAATGGGAAAGTAACGACGAAGGCATTTATGAAATTACTTATGATGGAACAGATGCAGTTGTTGATTATGATAAAGGTGCAGGTCTTGAATGGGCGTTCATGAGAACAAGAGTTCAAGGTGACTTTACTGATTTTAACTATGCAGTCTTTATCGTAACAGGTACAGCTGGTCAAAAACTCTTAATCAAACCTAATGAATACAATGCAGTTGAAGCATTTATTTGGTTAGATGGAACAGAACAAGAACTCGTCATTGACTTAACCGAGTTAACACTCGAACAAAAAAATGCAATCACTGATTTCAAAGTCTTTATTGCAGCAGGTCTAGCTCCTGCAGCAGGTCAATTAACTATTCATGAAGCCTATATGGTTGACGAATATGATTTTGTAGTTCCTGTATTTGATGTCAATGAATATAACGGTACAGACTCAGAGTTTGGTGTTCAATATTGGTATGATGGTGGCGATTTAGTATATGATATCGCACTAGTTGGTACTGATTATGAAGTCGATTATGAAAAGTTAACATCTAACTTACATTACGCATTCATGTATGCACTTCTTGATGGTGATTATACATCATTTAGCAAGATTGAATTTGAAATGACAGGTCAAACTGGTAAGAAAATCTTACTTAAGATTGAATCTGAAAACGGTAATAAAGAACTCGAATTCACTTTTGATGGAACGAAACAGTTATTTACAATTGACTTGACAACAATGACAACAGCACAACTTGAAACATTGAATAAAGTTGTTATGTTTGCAGCTCCAGGTGGAACAGGCGCTGGTGAATTCACCGTACATTCAGTCACATTCAAAAATTCTGATTATTTAGTAGATACTGATTGGGTATCCAATGACCCAGGTGTCTATACGATTGTTGACGGTGTTGTAACTTATAATAAAGTTGCAGGACAAGAATACTCAGCATTTATTAATACGTTTGATTCTGCAGCAGTTGCTGGTTTAAACACCATGACAGTCGTTATTAAAGGCACAGCAGGTAAATCAGTGATTCTTAAGCCTAATGACCTTGGAACTCTTGAAACGACAGTAGCGTTCACTGATGCAAATCCAGTGACCAAAGTCTTTACAGCTGATGCTTGGACTAAACTTGTTATCATGGCAGAAGGTGGAACAGCTCCAGCAACTGGTTCGTTTGAAATTGTATCTATCACATTGAGTTATGTAAAACCAGAAGCTGACTTTGATCCAACACTTGAAGTTGAGATTGATGAAGCTGATTGGGTTTCTCTGGATGCAGGTGTCTATACCATAACTGATGGTGTTGTAACATATACCAAAGGTGTAGGTCAAGAGTATTCAGCATTTATTAATACGTTTGATGCTGAAGCTGTTGCTGGTTTAAACACAATGACTGTTGTTGTTAAAGGTACAGCAGGTAAGTCATTAATTATTAAACCCAACGATTTAGGTTCACTTGAAAAGAATTACACGTTTGTTGATGCTAACCCTGTCACTTTCGTTTTCAGAGCAGATGCTTGGACAAAACTTGTACTTATGGCAGAAGGTGGCACACCATCTGTAACTGGAACATTTGAAATTGTCTCAGTTACATTAAGTTACTCTGTATTAGTTGATGAAGCTGATTGGGTTTCTCTCGATGCAGGCGTTTATGCGATCACTGATGGCGTAGTGACTTATACAAAAGGTGTAGGTCAAGAATATTCAGCATTTATCAATGCATTTGATGCTGAAGAAGTTGCTGGTTTAAATACCATGACGATCGTTATTAAAGGAACTGCTGGTAAGTCACTTATTTTAAAACCAAACGATCTTGGCTCACTTGAACAAACTGTCACATTTACTGACGCAAATCCAGTGACCAAAGTCTTTACAGCTGATGCTTGGACTAAACTTGTTATCATGGCAGAAGGTGGAACAGCTTCAGTTACTGGTACATTTGAAATCGTGTCCATTACACTAAGTTATAATGAACCTGAATTTGATCCCACTTTAGAAGTAGAAGTTGATGAAACTGCTTGGGTTTCTCTCGATGCAGGCGTTTATGCGATCACTGATGGTGTTGTAACATATACCAAAGGTGTAGGTCAAGAGTATTCAGCATTTATTAATACGTTTGATACCGAAGAAGTTGCTGGTTTAAATACCATGACTGTTGTTGTTAAAGGTACAGCAGGTAAGTCATTAATTATTAAACCTAACGATTTAGGGTCACTTGAAAAGAATTACACATTTGTTGATGCTAATCCTGTCACTTTTGTTTTCAGAGCAGATGCTTGGACAAAACTTGTGCTTATGGCAGAAGGTGGCACACCATCTGTAACTGGAACATTTGAAATTGTCTCAGTCACATTAAGTTACTCTGTATTAGTTGATGAAGCTGATTGGGTTTCTCTCGATGCAGGCGTTTATGCGATCACTGATGGCGTAGTGACCTATACAAAAGGTGTAGGTCAAGAATATTCAGCATTTATCAATACATTTGACGCTGAAGCAGTTGCTGGTTTAAATACCATGACGATCGTTATTAAAGGAACTGCTGGTAAGTCACTTATTTTAAAACCAAACGATCTTGGTTCACTTGAACAAACTGTTACATTTACTGATGCAGAACCTGTAACAGTCACTGTTACTGCAGATGCATTTTCAAAGATGGTTATTATGGCAGAAGGTGGCACACCATCCGTATCTGGAACTTTTGAAATTGTTTCAATCGTTTTAAGTTACGTAGCACCTGTTGTCGGATAATTATTATTCACATGAAATTGTACGAGCTAGTCGCTCGTTAGCTGACTGGCTCGTCTTTTCACTATATACTTCATTACAGGAGGTAAAAAATGAAGAAATTATTCATAATTCTAGCGTTCATTTTGGTTTCAACCATGCTTGTAGCATGCGGAAACGATGATTCAGATCCAACCATTGTTGATGGTCAAGTTGAAATCACATATGCATCTTGGAACTTAGGCTCACCAGATTCAGAAGAACCCAATATGGAACGCTTAATGATTGATGCATTTATGGAAGCATATCCTAACATTAAGGTTACAGTTATCGAAAGACCCAAAGTTCCAGGAACTAATGATGATCTTGGTTGGAATGACTTTTTAGCTGCGCGTGCATCAACTGAAACACTGCCAGATGTATTCCAATCAGATAATATTCCATATTATGTTATTTCAGATTGGGCATACAATATGACTGATATTGCGATGGATGACCCAGAATATTTAAACGTGAGTGAAGATATCCGTGGTGTAGCTACGTATGATGGTAAAGTGATGGCATTACCCAATGCTGTTCACTATGCAGGTTATGTGGTGAATAAAACATTATTTGATCGTCAAGGACAAGACGCTCCGGACATTGATTCAACCATGGCTGAAGTTATCACTTTGACAAAAGCAGCAGCGAACCATGCTTCAAATAATAATACAGGTGTGGTTGGTTTAGAAGGTATTGAACATATCTTACATTGGTATCCAGCGCAACTTAACGAAGATTATAATTGGTTTACCATGTCAGATGCTGGTTTTAATTTAGATTCTACAGAATTTACACAAACCGTTGAATTATACCGTTCTATGAGAACAGATGCAACTTATGTTTTAGAAGCATTGTATGATGCAGCAGCTGCTGAGGATTCAACCATTCAAATTGGTAACATTTTCCCTGAGGGAGATCCTTTCAATAATGGTAACATTCTTGTGAAGTGGTTTTATTCATGGGATTTTGGTTGGATGCAAAAAAACATTAACACAGCACAGTACACATGGGATCTTGATTTCATCGGTACGCCTGTTGTTAATGGCAACAAACGTGTTCCTATCGTAGCTGACTTCTTTACACTTGCATCAAACACAGCACACCCTGAAGAAGCATATTTATTTGCGAAATGGATGGGCTTTGGTAAAGATGGTTATGCTAAACGTCTTGAATTGTCTAAGACAGTTGAAGGTATATCACAAGTCAACTTTGCACCTATTCAAAATGATGCTGATTTACTTGATGACTATTTTGAACTTTATCCATCGTTTGAATCATTAAGAACGATTATTGAGACAGGAACATTTATTGTTGAACCACCTAAATATTTACCTGGTTATATAGCAGCTAGATATAGTGGTACATATGATGCAGAAAACAAGATGTCAGATATTTTAACTAAATTGATGATTGGTGAAGTCCAGTTAGCGGATATCCGTACGCAACTCAATACACGTGCGAATGCTTTATATAATGAAGCAAAAGAAGATTTTGATGCCGCTTTAGCACTTAAGTAAGATTGAGTGAAAAGGAATCCATATTGGATTCCTTTTCATCAACCATCGTAGGGGAGATTATATGAAAATGTCGGTTAAAGTTAAGAAAATAACGATATGGAGTCTATCGGGTTTACTCTTTCTTTTTTTGGTGTTAGGTTTATCTGGTGTTCTAACACCAAACCCAACAGCAAATCCTCAGATTGCTCAATTATCTGGTGTTCAGATGGAAGATTATTATTCGGAATACCTCGCTGTTTATGATCAAACCTTCAACAAAACAGATGACATCTATGTCAAAGATGCGAGTTCATTTATCCTTGAAGTGGATGAGGTATTAGATGACACCAATACATATTATCTTTTCGAAGAATCAAAAGAAATCACGATCGAAATCGATGTAGAAAATCGTGGGTTATATCATGTTTCATTTGACTATTTATCAGAACAGAATATCCATTTACCGATGACCGTTGAGGTGAGACTCAATGGTAGTTTAACTGTGCCTTACTATGAGGCGTCACAAATAACATTAAATACGTTATGGAAAGAGATCGATGAAGAAATTCCAGTTGATCGCTACGGTAATGATGTCAGCATTGCACAAGAACCCTATGCGATATGGCAAGAAGTTCGTTTAAGAGATGCGAGAAGACTTTATCAAGATGGGCTATCTTTTTATCTGAATGAAGGTATCAATACCATGACATTCATGATGGTAGAGGGTCAATTAAAGTTAAGAGAAATAAAATTATTTATGCAAGAATCACTTCCATCCTATGATGATTATATCGATGATTATCAAAAAGGTGTTTTAAATGAAGTGTTGAAGATAGAAGCTGAAGAATCGTATTATCGTAATTCATCAAGCATTGTAAGAGGTATCTCAAGAGATCCTTTAATAGAGCCTTTTTCAATGACAAAACTTAAATTAAATGTATTAGGTACAGAATCCTATGATGTACCTGGAGATGCTGTATCTTGGGAGGTAGATGTGCCCACCAGTGGTCTTTATCACATCACACTCAAAGGACAGCAATTAAGACAGAATGCAACCGTTTATCGGACACTATATATCAATGGAGAAATTCCATTTGAAGAGGCAAGACATTTAGGATTTACGTATAGCAGAGATTGGCAAAACATGACGTTATCAACATTTGATCAAGAACCACTACTCATTTATTTAAATCCAGGAGATAGAATAACTCTTGAGGTTGATGCTACGCTTTTTTCAAGTGTTTATGAAAAACTCTTAATGATCACGCAAGAGATGACAGCCTTAGGTCTTGATATTACAAAGTTAACGCGTAATAACACGGATCGTGGTATCGATTGGGATATGATTGCATATTTTCCTGATCTTTATGAAAAACTTGATCAGTGGATGACAGATTTAGAAGAAGTAAATGATGTGATGAGATCACTTTATGGATTTGATCGCGATGCACAAACCATACGTGATATTGAAGCCTCTATTTCAAAACTAAAAACATTGAGAGGCGATATTAATGAAATCCCTAGAAGATTAACATTATTATCAACAGGTTCTTCTTCAGCAGTGCAATTGATCAGTAATCAACTCGATTCATTGCTTAAACAACCACTTATTGTTGATGCACTATACATTCACACAGAAGATCAAGATTTACCACAGGCTAAAGCTAACATATTTCAAAATTTGAGAGTCGGTGTTGCCCGTTTCTTTTTATCGTTTATCGATCAATCATATGCAGAAAAAGCTGATGAAGATGAACTTGAGATTTGGGTTAATCGTTCAAGACAATACGTTGATTTGATTCAAAAGGTTGCTGATGATAAGTTCACTGAGGCAACAGGAATTAAAGTTAAAATCAGTTTGATCAGCGACGACTCAAAACTTTTACTTGCAAATTCAGCAGATCAACAGCCTGATGTTGCAATGGGGATATCCGCTTGGATTCCTAATGAGTATGGTATGAGAGGTATGCTTTATGATATGAGTCAATCAAGTGATTTTAGTGATGTCATATCAGTCTTTAACCCAGAACAACTCATTCCAATGACGTATAGCAATCAATTATTTGGTTTACCCGAAACTGAAAATTTCTTTGTTCTCTTTTATCGTCGTGATATTTTAGAACAACTTTCTTTAACCGTCCCTAACACATGGGATGATGTTTTAGGCATGCTCCCTGTTTTAAGACGCTATGGCATGAGTTTCTATGTACCACTCTCAAATTCCAGTGCACTTAAATCATTTGATGCAACTGCGCCATTCATTCATCAATTTGGTGGTTCGATATACGCGAGTGATGGCTTATCTTCAGGTCTTGATCAAGATGAAACGATTGAAGCCATCACCTTTATGACAGATCTTTACCGCGAATATGCGATGCCCTATCAGGTACCCTCATTCTTCAATAGTTTCAGGTATGCATCAATTCCGATAGGTATTGGTGATTTTGGTATGTATCTTCAACTGATGAATGCTGCATCTGATATTCGAGGTTTATGGGAAATTGCGCTTGTTCCAGGTATTGAGCATGAAGTCTATAATCCATCAAGTGGTATGACAGAAACTGTTATCAACCGTTCAATGGGGGGTGCACAACAAGCTTCAATCATCTTTGAAAAGAGTGAAAAGAAAGAAGAAGCATGGGCTTTCCTATCATGGTGGATGTCAACAGAGACGCAAAGCTATTTTGCTGATACGTTAATTAACACATTAGGCACACGTTATTTATGGAACAGTGCCAATTTAGAAGCGTTTGCTAACTTAAGATGGAATGAAGAGCATAAAGCTATCATTTTGGAGCAATGGACACATTTGAAAGAAGTTCCTAAAATTCCGGGATCCTATATTATCGAACGTGAATTATCAAACACATGGACAAGCGTGGTTTATGAAGATGCTAACTTAAGAAGTTCAGTGAGTGATGCCATCATTAAAATCAATAAAGAAGTTGAACGTAAAATGATTGAGTTTGGTTATTTAGATCGTCAAGGAAATATTATAAAACCATTTATTTTACCTACAAAAGAAGATATCTTGAGGTGGTATGACAATGACTAAGACCACATCACTATCCATTAAGAAATGGTTTGAAACTGAAAAGAAACAATTTAAGTCAGACGATAAATCGGCTTACTTTTTCACCTTGCCTTATGTCTTACTCTTTATGGCATTTATTGCGATACCTGTTGCTTTAGCCATGATTTTATCGTTTACAACATTTGATATGGTGAGTTTCCCGAAATTTAACTCACTCAACAATTATATTTATTTATTAACAGCTGATGAAGAATTCATGCGTTACATTCTCCCAAACACCATCAAGTTTGCCATTATTGTTGGTCCGGGAGGTTACATTTTATCATTTGTCATGGCATGGGCACTTGCACAAATCTCTTATAAATTAAGAACTGTTCTTGCTATCATTTTATATTCTCCTTCATTAACCGCAGGGATTACGATGACCGTTGTATGGAAAGTTTTCTTTGCTGGTGACGAATCGGGGTATTTAAACTTTATACTCCTAGAGTTAGGGCTCATTGTTGAGCCGATTGCCTTTCTACAGTCACCAGAATACTTATTTACCATCATGGTCATCGTTGCTTTGTGGGGATCGATGGGGGTAGGGTTTTTAGCGATGCTTGCAGGGATTTTAAATGTAAGTCCAGAGTTATATGAAGCTGCTGCCATTGATGGACTTAAAACAAGATGGCAAGAAATCATGTATATCACCATTCCAGCGATGCGACCGCAGATGCTTTTTGGTGCCGTGATGGCAATTGTCGGAACTTTTTCTGCAGGTGCATTAGGGGTGCAACTCTCCGGATCAAACCCAACACCTAATTATGCTGGATCATTAATTGTTAACCATATTGAAGACTATGGTTTTATTCGTTATGACATGGGATATGCAGCAGCATTATCACTTGTCTTACTATTAATTATTTATTTCTTTAGTCGTCTTTCATGGCGTCTTTTCGGCGATAAGGATTAGGAGGGATCATATGAAAAAACCATACCGTGCAATCAAAATGAATCCCGATAAATGGAGCTGGGACCAAATGCCATTTTTACTGATGGTTTTGCCAGTAGCTTTATTTATGCTCATGCCCTTAATCTACATTTTTAATCACGCGTTTAAACCGTTTGATGAACTGATTGAATACCCACCCAGATTCTTCGTTAGAAGACCCACTTTGGATAATGTTTTAGAGCTATTTCAAACTGCTACAACCACAGGTATTCCTGTAACACGTTACTTATTTAACAGTATTGTGATTACGGCAATCGTTGTCTTTTTATCGATTTTCTTAGCAACCCTAACGGGTTTTGCATTATCTAAACTCAAATTTCATATTAAAGGTGTGATTGCTCAAATCAACACATTGGCGATGATGTTTGTTGGTACAGCTGTCATTATTCCAAGATATATTTTAATTGAGCAATTTGGCTTAATTGACACTTTTTATGTACATATTTTACCTGTGATTGCTATTCCTGTTGGTTTATTTTTAGTCAAACAATTTATTGATCAAATTCCTAATGAGCTGATTGAAGCAGCTAAAATTGATGGAGCTAGCAGTTTCACAATATACTATAAGATCATTATTCCTTTGATTAAACCTGCAATAGCAACCATTGCTATTTTATCATTCCAGGCTGTATGGAACGATGCCTCCATATCAGCCACATTTATCAACCGTGACTCATTAAAGACGTTCGCGTTTTATATGCAGACGTTAAGTTCATCATCTAATGTGGTTGCTGGTGCTGGTATGAGTGCTGTCGCATCACTCATTATGTTCGTTCCGAACTTGGTTATCTTTATTTTCTTACAAAGTAAAGTGATGAATACCATGGTTCATTCGGGCATTAAGTAGGGGTGATATCATGAAAAAAATAACGCTAGTTATCATTATTCTGCTCAGTATTGTATTAGTCCAAAACATACATTTAAATGCTGCTCCACAAACAGCATATGGTGT
>JAVEQT010000049.1:0-11102 GCA_034007485.1 Acholeplasmataceae bacterium | reverse complement strand
ATATGAGGAGTGATATCTATGAAATACATGGAAATATTTTCTGAGAAAAGAGTGTTTGATTTTTCCTTTGTAGTTGGAATAACCAATAGTGAAAACTTGGCTCGTGAAACATTGCAAAATTATTTAAAAAAAGGTTACATAAAAAGAGTTAAGAAAAACTTATATGTAACTATGAGTTTCGAAACGACTGGCGTTATACCTAGCAAGTATGAAATAGCATCAAATATTACAAAAAGTTCTTATGTTTCTCATCATAGTGCCTTTGAATACTATGGATATAATAATCAAGTTTATAATGAAGTTGTAACTGCTAGTATAGAGAGATTTTATGATTTTTCATTTGAGTATAACGAATATAAGTATAAAAATGTTTCTAATGATAAGTACGTAGACACTATTAATGGTGTACGCGTAAGCACACTACCAAAAACAATAGTAGATTGTATAGATGATGTAAAATCGTATGATGATATGGAAGAATTAATTTATAATTTATCTGCACTCCCAGTAATCAATGGATCACAGATTATGGAATATTTATTATTTGTGAATAAAAAGATTCTCTTTAATAAAGTAGGACTAGTACTATCGCATTTTAATGATGGATATCTGGTTGATGATTCAATTCTAAATCAAATGAAAACCCTAGGTATTAAGAGTGTGAAGTATTTCACGAACGAAAAGCATCGTTTAAACAAATACTACAAAGAATGGAATCTATATTGTTATAATTTAAACAAGTTATTGGTGGAGGATGAGGATGAGAAGCTATAATTTAAGAGACTTAACTAACATTGCTCAATATAATAAATTTAATAGGGACACTTTAGAAAAAGTATTGCGATTATCTGAACTACTAACATTATTTAATGGAAATGAAGAACTTAAAGGAAAATATGTTCTAAAGGGTGGGACAGCAATTAATTTATGTTTGTTTGATTTTCCTAGACTGTCAGTTGATATTGATATGAATTTTAATTTTAATTCCTCTAAAGAAGAAATGTTGGAGATGAGGGAACTACACAGAAAACTCATTAGTGCTTTTGTTGCTCTAGATGGATATACTATTGATCCGAAATCAAGATTTACTTTTACGCTTGATTCATATCTTCTAAAGTATACTAATGCAGCAGGAAGTAGAGATAACATAAAGATTGAACTGAATTATTCAAACCGTATTCAGATTCTTGAACCGGTGAACTATAAATTAAGCTCAAAAATAATAGATAATGAATCTATTTTAGCTCTTAACAAGGTTGAATTATATGGGAGTAAGATAGCAGCATTAATAGGAAGAACTACTGCAAGAGATGTGTTCGACGTATTTCAACTTATTAACAATCAAATACTACTGGACAACGAGTTAGATATACTTAAAAAATGCAGCATATTTTATCTTTTGATGTCAAATGAATTTCAACCATTTGGTGATTTATTGAATCAGTTTAAGAAAAACATGGAAAATCTGTCTTTTAGTGCAATAAAACGTAATCTTATTCCACTGCTACATGTTGGTGAAACAATAGATATCGATGATTTTAAACAAACAGTAAGTCAATTTATTGGAACCTTATTTGAGTTAACTGAAACTGAACAAAAATACATAGATTCCTTTAATGAGGGTAAATATAATCCAGAACTACTATTTGATAAAGCAATAGCAGATAGATTAAAAGAACATCCAATGGTTTTATGGAAGATGAAGAATCACTAACAAAACGATTAAAAGGTGAATGATAGCAAATATAGAAAACCCAAAAGTGGATTGGTATGGTTTTTGAACAGTGGGTTGTTATATCATTTGCATATAAACAAACTCCATACTAATCACATAGCAAACTTGGTTGTGACAACCTCAAAAGTGGCACAAACTTGGTTGTGACAAGACATATTGTAATGAGCAGACTCCCATAAGTTAAAGAGAAGGTATGATCATCATATCTCATCTTGAACTAAGGAGTCTTTTTTATTCATGCTTATAAGATATTTGTAGATTGTTACCAATTAAAAAGATAGTTCATGAGTATATTAAGTGACAAAGGTTTTATTTGTGTACATTTTTTATAAAATAGTTTAAAATAGTAATGCTATTAGTAACACGAGATTTATTTTCTCAAAATGAATACACTAAAAAGGGAGGAACGGTGAGATTATGGATTTAATCAATCATTATCAATCATTTATCAAAAAGTATCCCAAAAAATCTTTTCACTATCGTGGTGACGTTCTTTCATATCGTTTATTTGGAGAAGGAGATCATCTACTTATTCTCTTTTCTGGCAGCAGTATGTTTTCAAGCGATTCATATTTTTTACTTCAAGAACAGCTATCACCACATATACAAGTATTAACAATTGAAGACATCTCAATGAAAATATCAATTGAGCGTATCATTGATTCTATTTCATATCTTATCAAATTACTTGGTTTTAAAAAGGTTACACTCTTTGGGATGAGTCATGGTGGAGGTCTTGCTCAAGCATTTGCTAGAGATCATGCAAGTCAAACAGAAGCGATCATTCTCTACAATACACTCACACATCCAAAAAAACATAATGACATCTCAAAAAGTGTGATTGAAGGCGTTTTAAATACGATAGAAGAACTCAAAAATCTAAGAAAAGTTATGCCACTAAATGCGATTAAACAAGCACTACTCAATCAGATTAATGAAGCTATCAACGATGATGACATCATCGAATTATTTGAACTTTTAATCAGCAAGTATACTGAAACAAATGAACGCCAACAAATGGAAATCATCAAAGATTTATTAACTAATTATCGGTTTGATAAAAGTGATTTTAAGTACTTAAACTATCGTTCGCTCATCTTTTATGGTTATGATGAAGATCCAATGGGTGGAAGTGAATTGATCGAATCACTCGTTGATGTGATGACAAATCCTAGACTAAAGTATGTGGATACTGATCGTTTCCAACTGATTACAAATCCTAAACCAGTAACTGATGCTATCATAGAATTCTTAGACACATATAAAAATAAAAGCGCTTTATGAAGCGCTTTTATTCATAATATATGCGTTATACATAATGGCTTGATCTGGTGTTAAAATGACTTTAACATATGTTCCATTTTCATCATATCTTGTTTCAAGAATAGTATTATTTTCTTTAAGTTTTGAATAGATATGACCCTGATCAAAAGGAATCTTAATCGTATAAATCAAATTGTCTTTGTAGATGTGACCATAGATAGCTTGGATAACAGAATCAATGTTTTCACCTGTACGATTTGATATATAAATATAATCTTCATCAATAGAAGGAACGCTTAATGCGATTTCTTTTTTTGTTAGAACGAGTAGTCGTTCGATATGGTCTGCACCAATTTCTTTTAATACTTCTTTGGTTGTATCAATTTGTTTTTGGTCAAAGTAAGCACCATCGACGATATGAAGTAATAAGTCTGCACTGATGACATCACTTAAGGTTGATTCAAAACTTCGAATAAGTTCATGTGGAAGTTTTGAGACAAATCCAACGGTATCAATTAAGATGAACGGTGGATAGTTTTCCTTTTGGAGTCTTTTAGCCTTTGTGTCTAAGGTAGCAAATAACATATCTTTTTCAAATACAGGTTCTGAATCGTGATGAAGTGCTCTTGATAAAGAGTTCATTAAGGATGATTTACCTGCATTTGTATACCCAACCAATGCAACGACAGGAATTCTATTCTTGATACGTTGCTTACGTGTTAGATCCTTTTCAGCTTTTATCTTTTCAAGTTCTCTCTTAATTAATGTGATTTCTTGTGCTAAACGTCTTCTGTTAAGTTCAAGCTTTGTTTCACCAGGGCCTTTAGCATTGTAAGATCCACCACCTTGTCTGGAAAGTGAACTTGTCATACCGATGAGTCTAGGTAATAAATACATTTTTTGAGCTAATGCAACTTCTAATACCGCTTCTTTTGAGTGTGCACGTTCAGCAAATATAGATAGAATAAGAAAACTTCGATCGATCACTTGAACTTCAAGCTCTTTTTCTAAATTTTTTAATTGTGCAGGAGACAATGTATCATCAAAAATAACAATGGTGATATCGAGTACTTCGATCATCGTTTTGATTTCTTGTACTTTACCTGTTCCGATATATGTTCTTGGAATAATCTCTTTTGCGCTTTGTATAACTTTATCCTTTGTTTGAATATTGACTGCGAGCGCTAAGTGCTCGAGTTCAATCAGTGAATTCATCGTGTCTTCAACCGATGATTTGTAGGCTAAACCTACGAGTAATGCTTGATCCATAAATACCTCTTTCTTTTTGTGACTGCATAAGTCAAACGGTGCACAAAGATGTGCAGTCATGATGTCATAATGACTTTAAGAAAGCCTAGGATCAAGGAAAAAAACGTGAATTAATGTTTCATCCGAGACCGAAGGCAAGTTAGCGCTGATCGCTTAGGCTTTTTGTAATGTACATGTTGATACCTCCTCGGTTTGGCAAGTAAATGCCAACTAATATTATACTATGTTATCGGTATAAACAAAAGTCCTTTCACTACGAAAGGACGCCAATTATAAGTTATATTTACCGATATCGTAGCGATATCTTAAATGATGACAGACAATTTTGTCTATTTTTCTATAAACTTCTTTATGTGCATCTAAAAGTGTTTTCCCCGTACCTCTAACAAGAAGTACGCGACCTCCATGTGTAACAAGTTTATCATCAATAACTGCTGTACCCATATGATAAACATTTTGTTCAACAGAAGAATCAATCTGTATGTCATACCCTTTTCTGTAGTCATTTGGATACCCATCACTCACCATGACAACACCGAGTTGATAATCGGGATCAATGATCGGTGAAATAGGTTGATGTGATAAAACAGAAAGAAGCAACTCCACAAAATCTGTCTTAATTCGAGGAAGGATAACTTCAGCCTCTGGATCTCCTAAACGACAATTAAATTCAATGACTTTAGGACCTTTTTCCGTCAAGATAAAACCACCATAAAGAAAACCGGTGAAAGCATTATTCTCATTATACATACCTAATGCACATTTGTTTAATATATCTAAAGATAATTTATAGGTGTCTTCTGTCACAAAATCAACAGGAGAATAAGCACCCATACCGCCTGTATTGGGGCCTTGATTATCATCATATCGTGATTTATGATCTCGTGCTACAGGTAAGGCAACAACCGTCTTTTCATGAACAGCTGCAATCATTGAATACTCTTTACCATATAAAAATTCTTCGATCAGCACACCATCATTTCCATAAATTTTTTTATCGAGGAAAAGTTTAATAATTTGTGTAGCTTCATCAATGTCTGATGTTACAGTCACACCTTTTCCAAGTGCTAATCCATCATATTTAATAACATAAGGTGGCGTTAGTTTATGTAGATAAGAAAGTGCATCTTTTGAATCATAAAACTTTTGATAAGAAGCTGTAGGAATATCATATTTCTCCATAATCAATTTAGCATATGCCTTAGATGACTCGATGAAAGATGCTTTTTGAGTAGGGCCAAAGCATGTAATACCATGGGATATGAGTTCATCGGTTATGCCATCTGATAGATAAGATTCACCACCAGGTATGACTAAATCAATGTGATGATTTTTGCATATTGATAATATGGATTCTTTGGTTTCTAGTCCAGTTAAGTTGATGGCATCCTTTTTCATTCTGGGGTTTCCATTAAGCACAAAAAGTTGTGAAGTGTGGGAAGATTTTTTAATGATATCAACGAGAGCATGTTCTCTTCCACCATGGCCTAATATGAGAATATTCATCAGTGTTTAAAGTGTCTAATTCCAGTAAATACCATTGGAATTCCAAGTTGATTACATAATGAAATGGAATCTTCATCTCTCATTGATCCACCCGGTTGGATAATAGCTGAGACACCATGTTCACTTGCAAGTTTTACAATATCATCGAAAGGAAAAAATGCATCAGATGCAAGACATATATCGTGGGTATGCCCGTGGGAACTAGCCCAGTTAAGCGCAATTTCACATGCTCCAACTCTGTTCATTTGACCAGCGCCTATGCCTACAGTCTGTTTGTTTTTTGATAAGACTATCGCATTACTCTTAACATGTTTAACAACATTCCAAGCAAATAGAAGTTCGTCAATCATCGCTTCTGAAGGTTTTTCGTTTGTAACAAAGACTAAATCATCTTTTGTTATATGTTTATGATCAACATCTTGTATAAGCATACCTCCGTTGATTGTCGTTAATTGTTTTTCTGTGTTTGTAGATTCTGTAACAGCAAGTTCTAAAATTCTGATATTTTTTTTCTTCATTAATACATTTAAAGCATCACTTTCAAAACTGGGAGCAATGATGATTTCTAAGAAAATTTGGTTTAATTTTTTCGCCAAAGAAAGATCAACTTTTCTATTGAATGCAACGATACCACCAAAGATGCTGACATCATCAGATTGATAAGCTTTATCAAAGGCTTCTTCAAGAGAACTGGCAACACCCACACCACATGGATTCATATGTTTGAGTGCAACAGCACAGGGTTCATTAAATTCAGATAAGATATTTATTGCTGCGTTTGCATCCCGAATGTTATTATATGAAAGTTGTTTTCCATGAAGAATATTTGCATGAAGAATTGAATAAAGATCATCATGTGTTTGATAAAGATCTGCAAGTTGATGAGGGTTTTCACCGTAGCGTAAAGATTGGACATGCGTTAAAGTGAGTTGTGTTCTTTTCTTATTTAAAAGATAAGTTGCTATGGCGAAATCATAACGCGAGGTTAGTTCGAAAACTTTTTGAGCCAAATACGATCTTGTATCAAGTGATGTTAGACCAAACGCGTCAAGTTCTCGTATGACAAGTTCATAGTCTTTTACATCAGTGATAACAGTTACAGCATCAAAATTCTTGGCTGCACTTCTTAACATCGAAGGTCCTCCAATATCGATTTGTTCAATCGCTTCATCCTTTGTAATATCTTCTTTTTTTATCGTCTCTTCAAAAGGATACAGATTGACGACTAAAAAATCAATAGGATCAATCTCATGTACCCTTAAGGTGTCCATATGACTCATCTCATCTCTTTTAGCAAGCAATCCTGCATGAATTTTTGGATGAAGTGTTTTGACACGACCATCCAAGATTTCATCAAAACCAGTATAAGAACTTACTTGTGTGACATCAATCTTGTTTTCTTCTAAATATTTTTTTGTACCACCCGTTGATAAGAGGGAGTATCCATGAGATACCAAACATTGTGCGATATCCAATATACCCGTTTTATCACTCACACTGATTAGTGCTCTTTTCATTTTAAATCCTCCAATACGTGACAGATTGCTTTTGTATATAAATCATGTTCAACTTTATGAATATTATCAGTAAGTTCTTCAATAGAAGAGTGATTAATATCGATTGATTGCTGCAATATAATTTTTCCATGATCAATTTTTTCATCCACAAAATGAATGGTTACACCCGTTTTTTTCTCTTTGGCGTTCCACGCTCTTTCAATCGCATGTTTTCCTTTGAACATGGGAAGTAAACTAGGATGAATGTTAATGATTTTATTAGGATATGCATCGAGTAATGTCTTACCAATAATCCGCATATAACCAGCCAAAATAATAAGATCAACATGTTGTTTTCTCAAATGCTCTAAAATATGTAATTCATAGACTCTCTTATCAGTAAAATCTTTAGCACAAAAAACATAGAAGGGTATCTTTTGATTGATAGCATAGCTAACTGATGGTGCATCTTTTTGATCACTAACAAATAAAGCTAGCTTTGCTGGAATAATCCCCTTTTCAATGTTTTGATGAATTTTGATGAAATTAGATCCAAATCCACTGGCGAAAACTGCAACATTCTTCAAGGTTTAATCACCACACGACCTGATGTATTAACAAGACCAATAACCCGAGAATCATGATCTTTTAATATGTCTAACGATTGAACAACATCGTTTGGACTAACGACAACGACCATACCAATTCCCATATTAAAGATGTTATACATATCCATATGATCGATAGCACCACATGTTTCGAGGACATCAAAAATAGGTAATTTGGGAAGAGATTTTTCATCTATTTCAACGCCTAAACCATCTGGTAACATCCTTGGAATATTTTCAATAAATCCACCACCTGTGATATGGGCTATGCCTTTCACTTTGACTTTTTCAACTAAATTAACGATTTCTTCAACGTAGATTTTTGTAGGTATTAAAAGTTCTTCACCAAGTGTCATCGATAACTCATCAAATTGATGAGTGATGTCATAATGATGATCTTTAAAAAAGATTTTTCTAACAAGAGAGTAACCATTTGAATGAATACCGCTTGATTTTAAACCGATCAGTATGTCGCCTTCTTTGACGTTTTCTTTTCTAATCATCTTTGATTTTTCAACAACACCAGTTACATAACCAGCGAGATCATAGTCTCCTTTTTGGTATAAATCATTCATTTCAGCGGTTTCGCCACCAATCAAGGCACAATTTGACATGATACAACCGTCTGTGATTCCTTTAATTAAAGATTCGATATGTATGGGATCAATTTGTTGAGTAGCAATATAATCTAAGAAGAAAAGAGGTTTTGCACCGATCGTGATAATATCATTGACGCACATAGCAACCAAATCAATGCCGATGGTATCATGTTTGTTCATCATTTGAGCAATCAAGAGTTTTGTCCCTACGCCATCTGTTCCACTTACCAAAACAGGTTCTTTGATATGAAACTCTGATAAATCAAACAAACCACCAAAACCACCAATGGTATCGATAACGCCTTTCGTTTTGGTCTTTTCAATATGCTTTTTCATACGATTGACAGCTTCATAACCGCGATCGAGAGATACACCAGATTTTGTATATGCTTGACTCATTTTGTCCTCCTAGAATTTATCATCCTTATTCGCATCTTTTAAATCTTTATAGAGATAGGTTGGATATTTTCCTGTAAAACAGGATGTACATAATTTCTTTTTTTGTGTTGCTTGATATAAACCTTCAATCGATAAAAAAGCTAGTGAATCTGCGTCGATGTACTCTTTTAGCTCATCTATTGACCTCTTAGCAGCAATCAACTCCTCATAGGTTGATGTATCGACCCCATAAAAACAAGGATGTGTGATCGGAGGAGATGCGACGCGCATATGAATTTCTGTTGCTCCTGCTTCACGAAGCATTTTGATAATCTTCTTTGACGTTGTACCTCTTACAATTGAATCATCAATTAAGACAACTCTTTTGCCATCAACGATGCTTTTCAGTGGAGAAAGTTTCATTTTTACACCCTTTTCTCGCATGCTTTGAGAAGGTTGAATGAATGTTCTACCAACATATTTATTTTTAATTAATCCCATTTCGTAAGGTATATTCATAGCTTCTGAATAGCCTGTGGCTGCTGAGATTGATGAATCGGGAACACCCACGACAATATCCGCTTCAACTGGAGCTTCTTTAGCTAAAATTTTGCCCGCCTCTTTTCTAGAAGCGTGAACATTGATGCCTTCAATAACTGAATCAGGTCTTGAAAAATAGATATATTCCATCGCACAAAGATTGTGGTATGTTTTTTCAGCATAAAAATCTTGAACCATGTCATTGTTTTTATCAATGATCAGAATTTCACCAGGTTTGATATCGCGGATAAATGTTGCCCCTACGATATCAAGTGCACATGTTTCACTGCTAACAACATAACCGCCATTTAATTTTCCTAAGGATAAAGGACGCAAGCTATTCTTATCGCGCATGATATAAAGTTTATCTTTGGTTAATGCTAAAAAAGCGAAAGCACCCTCTATCTTATTAAGCGCTTCTTTAATAGCTTCTAGTCGATTTTTTTGATGATCTTTTTTGATGAGATGTGCAAATATTTCACTATCTGAAGTCGTTTGAAATATGGAACCTTCGCGTTCTAGTGAAATGCGTAAATGATGAGAATTCACAAGATTTCCATTATGGCATAGTGCAAAATCACCGGTGCTATGACGAAATAAGAAAGGTTGCACATTTTCTAATAAGCTTCCTCCACTTGTTGAATAGCGAACATGACCGATTGCTGCACTCCCCTTTAAGGATTGCATATTTTGTTCATTAAAGACTTCAGTGACGAGACCTTGCCCTTTAACGCGATAAAATTGGTTGCTGTCTACTGAGATAATCCCAGCACCTTCTTGACCACGATGTTGAAGTGCATGAAGACCGTAGTACATCACCTCACTTGCGTTATCGACATTGATGACACCGAAGACACCGCATTCCTCTTTGGGATGATCGTCAAATAGATAATCTTTTTTAATGCGTTTCATGATTTAATCCGATTAAATATTTCTTCATAAGCTTCTTTGATACTACCTAAATCACGACGGAAGCGGTCTTTGTCCAATTTCTCATGTGTTTTTTCATCCCATAGACGACATGTATCAGGACTGACTTCATCAGCAAGAATGATGTTTCCAAGATGGTCTTTTCCAAACTCAATTTTAAAATCAACAAGGATAATACCGACACGTTTGAAAAATGAAATAAGCAACTGATTGATTTCTTGGGTTAATTGATAAATGTGATTAAGTTCTTGATAGGTCGCAAGTTTCAACATAACTGCATGATGATCGTTGATTAAAGGATCACCTAATTCATCGTTCTTATAACAAATCTCATAAACCGGATGTTCAATTTTTGTACCTTCTTCAATTTGAAGACGCTTAGCAAGTGAACCGGCTACAATATTTCGAACAATAACCTCAAGTGGAATGATATCAACTTTTTTACATAATTGTTCCCTAATGGATAGTTGTTTGATAAAGTGATTCGGAATGTTATGTTCAGTTAGATAAGTAAAAATGAGTGTTGAAATGGCATTGTTTAATTCACCCTTTGATGTGATTTGAGCTTTTTTGATGCCATTAAATGCAGTCGCATCATCTTTGTAGTAAACGATAATTTCGTTATCGTTTTCTGCTTGGTATATTTTTTTAGCTTTTCCTTCATAGAGAAGATTCATGGTCAGTACCCCTTTGTTTAAAATAATTTACTGCGTTTATAAAAATGTTTTGTTTTTGAATAGGTTTAAAATTCTTATATAAATCAGCGTGAACTCTTTCA
>JAVEQT010000048.1:0-11263 GCA_034007485.1 Acholeplasmataceae bacterium | reverse complement strand
AGATTCAGTCGCAAATTCATAGATATCTTTCATATTTAAGAGATTATAATTGAGACCATCTGGTCCTGTTTCACTCATGTAAATATCATCAAAAATGATATCATCATTGTGTTTAATCAAAACGATGTGTGTGTGATTGTGTATGATTCTAGCACTCACTGTGTCATCACCGTGAAATAACGTGATTTTAATATCGAGTTGAATACCTGAATCAATTGTTTTGACATCCATCTTGACATTTTTCATAAATGATTTAACTTCTTCAATGACATTTGGATCGATATCAGATATAACCTCTAAACCTCTTTTATCATCGCCAGCAACAATACCCATAGCTGCAGCTACTTCAATCCCTTTCATGCCTTTTGTATTAGGAACAATAACACTTTTAGCATTTTTAATGATATTCCCACTGGCTTCAATTAAAACACGCTCAGGCATTTTGTTGAGAACTGATTTCGCTTTGGCAGCACAAAAAGCTATCGCAATTGGCTCAGTACATCCCATGGATGGAATTAATTCTTTTTTAATGATAGCAAGATAGGTTTGATATGTTAGTTCATCCATCAATTTTTCCTCTTTTCAACCAAGTTGAATCTCAAAACTATTGTAACATACATTGTGTGGAATAATAGCGTTTTCATTAGATTTGAAAATGGTATGAAAATCAAGATAAAAATCATATAAATAGCAAATATATAAATATGTTTTAATTCAATTTTGTAGCGTAAAATATATTGTGTAAATGTTTTATTTCGACTGGTTTGTATATTGACACACTTTTTGGTATGATGATAGTTGGAGATTAGTCAATGGAAAACTATAAACCCGTAAGAAGAAAAAGATATTCTGGTAAATATCCGAAAACATTTGAAGAAAAATACAAAGAAAAACAACCAGAGAAATATAAAGATTTAATTAGTCATGTCATCGAAAAAGGTAATACTCCAGCTGGTATGCACCGTTCAATTATGGTCGATGAAATATTGACTTTTTTAGATATAAAACCACATCAAATCGGATTGGATGCAACCTTAGGATTTGGTGGTCATTCCAAAGCAATGTTAGACAAATTAAATCATACAGGGCATCTTCATGGCATTGATACAGATTCAATTGAGTTGCCCAAAACATATGAAAGACTCATAAAAAGTGGTTATACGGATCAAGATTTTACACTTCATCATTTAAATTTTAAAGACCTACATTTAATTGATGTCAAAGGTTATGATTTTATCATAGCTGATTTAGGTGTTTCTTCAATGCAAATCGATGATCCGAGTCGAGGATTTACATTTAAGTTTGATGGACCTTTAGATTTAAGAATGAACCCTAACATTGGCATCAGTGCAAGCATGCGCTTAAGAAACATGTCAGTTGATGAAATCGAAGGCATGTTAATCGAAAATGCAGATGAAACATATGCTAAAGAAATTGCACAAGAAATCATTACTGCGCGATCAAAAGGTGAATTTCTTGAAACAACCAAGGCATTACACCAAACCATTGAAAATGCTTTGAGACGTCTACCAAAATCCATTCAAGAACAAGCGATAAAGAAAGCATCGCAACGAACATTTCAAGCCTTAAGAATTGATGTAAACAACGAATTCGAAGCTCTATTTGATTTTTTAGAAAAAATTCCTTTGTTTCTAAAACCAAATGGGAAAGTAGCTATTTTATCATTTCATTCAGGTGAAGACAGGTTAATTAAAAAAGCATTTAAGCATTATTTTAAAGAAGGTATTTATAAAGAAATTAAAGGCCCTGATATGGCATCATTAGATGAAGTACATACAAATCCTAGAGCTAGATCAGCAAAACTAAGATGTGCTGTTAAGGCTTAATTATAGATAGTATATCTGTTATTACTCTAAAAAATTGGCTTATCAATCATGAAAAGCCTTTTTTATTTATATTGATCAAGAACCTTTATGATGAGGTTAATAAATTTCAAAACATCTATTTGGTTTTCTTATAACTATACTCTATTTTCAATTGTAATATTAAAAAAAGACTAAGAGATAACTCCTAGTCCTAGGATATGAAATGAATTCTTTATTGTGGGTATGGTGCTGACGTCTACTTTCCCACGACAAAGTTCGGGGTGTCGAAAAAACTTTAAATCATTTGTATTCAAAATTAAAAATCTTTATTTCTATAATACACAGTTCTAACAGCTTGTGATTATGCGTTTTTTCGTGCTAAAATCCCCAATACTCTACCATAAACAGCTTCAAATCTATGCCAACGATCTTTACCACTTGTATTAGTAAACATGATAATCACACGATCATTTTCTTTATCGTATCTAGCGATACTTTGATATCCAGGTAATAACCCTGTGTGATCATAGGTGTATAACGAACTATATAGAGTCTGTTCTTCTTGTGTTAATAAACTACCATCATTCAGTGCTCTTATAAACCTACCGACATCTCTAATGGAAGCAACCATGGTGCCACCGGGAGTGATGTGATCGTTTTCTTTCAAGTCTAATGGATAATCAACTGCATAACCACTCATGACATCCTCTTTGTTTGTATATTGATAATAGTAGTAAGTATCTTTTAAGTCTAATGGATCTAATATAGCTGTTTTTATAAATTGATCATGTGGATATCCAAGTGCATCATCCATAATCTTAGCTAATAATAAGTAATTTGTGTTTGAATAGTCATATCTTTCATCTGGTTTAAATAAAGGTTCAGTATTTAAGATGAGTTCCAACACCATATCTGTATCTGTCGGTAAGTTATCCCACGGAAATGAAAGAAAATCGACATAATCATGGATACCACTTCGATGTTGTATCAATAATTTTAATGTTATTTGATCAGCATAAGCAATACTATCTTTATACTGTGGTAGAAGATCAGCCAACGTATCATCAATGTTTAATATACCCTGATGAATGAGTTTTGTTGCTGAAACAGCCATATATAATTTACTGATACTTGCTATTTTAAATAGCACATCTTCATCCACAGGCTCTTTTAAATCTCTGTTATTGTATCCAGATGTGTAAATATTTGTTCCATCTTCATCATCAACATAAACCAACATACCATTAAAACCATATCTTGAAGTAGCTCGATCGATTTCGGACTGAATCGTTTGTGACAGTGGACTATATTTTAAAATTAAATAAGACCATGGTACAAACAGAAAAGATATACCTGTGAGTATTATAAGAATGGTTATCCATATCATTTTCTTTTTTCTCATATTTAATCCAATGTAATGATTTTGTTTTTGATTAAACCAATTGACATGCCTATCTCACCAATGGTTATAAAAATCAATAGAATCGTTGATAGACTAGATACTATGGGATTGTCCATGTGAGTTAATGCTCTAGTTGCGTCTAACAAGTATCCAAATGCGCCTATCAGCAAGGCACCACCTAAATATTTCCAATACGTTTTGTTGTTCTTTAAGATCATAAGGCCTAATATGAATACGTGAACACTGAACCATAGTTGCCAAATATATACGAAGGTTTGATGATTTTGAATCCACATATCGGCTCCATTGCCTTGATTGAATAAAATAAGGCTTAGAAAAATAACACCAACTGTCATGATCAGAACAACTGCAAATCTAAATATACTTGCTACAAATGATAAACCTTTATGATACGCTTTAAACATTTGATATAAATTGATGGTTAAGATAACTTCAATACCGATGATCATCAGTTCTAATACAATCCATATACCTATCAACCACAAATGATCCTGTGCAAATAAAGTAACATTATCCACATCAAATTGAGCAGGTATAATGAGTAAAGCAACTGGTCCTAATAGTGCTAATGATATATATAATAAACCTGTGATTAAACTTCTTTTTCTTTGATTCATAGTTATAAATCTCCTTTTTCTTTAATAATCGTTTCAATACCTTTAATAATAAAATCCAATCCTAATTCAAAGTCAGTAATACCATTATAAATGCCTAACCTAATCTCTTCAGACATACCCCATAAATAAGGAAACTCATTCTTCGGATAATAATCCTTGAAATCTTCTGCTGTTGTTTGATAATTCTGTTCTTCAATCGGAAAATTTATACGCGATAAAACATAACCATATATATAGGCTTTTACAGAAGATGTTATTTGATCACAAGCTTGATAGGAAAACCCACTTTTTCTAAGGACACCAATAGACTGATCAAAATCTCTGGTTATGTTAGGTCCCGTATGAAAACCATACATGAGTGGTAAGACACCCCATCTATGCTCGAGCAATAACGTTTTTAATGATCTCGCTCGATTTTTAACTGCATTTTGCCACGTATCAGATAGATCGTAGTCTAGCATACCAATCAGTTTATCAGTGATACTTTCAATGACGTCTTCTTTATTTTTCACATGATTATATAATGACATTGCTTTGACGCCAAGCATATTGGCTAGATGTCTCATTGATAATTCTTCTAAACCATATTGATCAGCATATGCGAATGCTTGATTTATGATCGTTTCTTTAGTAAGTTTCGATTTCATTATATACACCTCCTTAGGAATACTCGTTCATTATATACTTACAGTGTAAGTTTGTCAATTATAACACTTCTGTCATGTTTGTATTTTCTAAATTTGTTAAATTCATTTTTTGTTTAAATGAACCACAAATAATTTTTTATAATATAAGACTTCATTTAAAACAAAAAGACTTCGTCGTTTAAGACTAGGTTTATGATTTTACCTAATCTACACTTTTCGAAGTCATTTCATTATGATGTCTGAGTTGTTAACTATCTTTATACAAATTAATATATCATCATTTCATTTAGCTCCCAAATGAATTCTCATCTATACTATAAATCGACAAAATCACTCATTGAATTTACTAATTATTAACAACTTTTAATCTATCGGTCAATGATTGATAACATAGGCCATAGTTTCTACCATCAAAAACGACAGTTGTTTTTGACTTTAAGTCAACTGTAAACCTTTGCCAAAAAACTGATTGCAGGTTTTGATTTAAAAATACCTCAAAATATGAGTTTTTAGGATCATTTGTTCCATCAGGATCGAAATAACTGATTTTAATGACTTTTTGTTTTTTACCCTCAAATATTAACTCATAATCTTCAGCATTCTCATAAATCATAGATTGCCCTAAAAACTTATTTCCAATACCCCAATGGTTAAGAAATTTTTGATCACGAAATGATTCAATACACTTAATACCGTTATCATAGTAAATTCTTCCTATGAAGAATAATTGATTATTTAGTTCATTTACAATGAGGGAGTAAGTATCGGTTTTATTTAGATTTAAATCATATTCTTCAACCCTGATTTCATACCCCTCTTGGTCATGTATAATGACTTTGTTTAGTACTGATAAATGGTAAGAGTAATCTTTAACACCATCATCATATAATGCCCAACATACCTCTTCTTCATTCCTTAATGAGATGAACCAATTAGGAACTTCATCATATTTTATTGTATCATCCCTTTTTGATATAAATGTGAGTTCAACATCATCAAACTTTTTAGGTAGTTTGCTAACATCATATCCATTAAGTAAGTCATCAGTTGATACATCTAAAACAGATGCTATTTTTTTTAGCATCAATATATTGGGATAATTAAGCTCCCCTTCCCATGCATATATTGTTTGTCTAGATACACCGATTGCCAAAGATAAATCCTCTTGGGATAGTCCCTTGCTTTTTCTTAATAATTCAAGATTTTTTCCAAACTTCATATTTATTCCTCCTCATCTATTTCTATTTTATGTCAAATAAATATTTACTGCTACCAAGCAAACAATACTAATATTGTAAGTTTTTTCTTACATTATACCATCTTTGCTTGTACATTTCAGTAATTGAAATAGTACATAATAAAAAAACTTCAATACAAATGTATTAAAGTCAGTTCATTTTTATATGGGTTGTATGACTTGTTTTAATACAATTACACACCCACGAAGTTATTTTACGCACCTCTAAAGGAGTTGGAGTAACCCTAAGCAGATTTAACGCTTCATCTGTTGTTTTTATAGCAATCATACGGCCATCAAAGACCACTTTAACCCAAAGTGATCTATCATAAGCTGGATGATTTATCCAACAATCAATATCATCTTTGCTCACGGCAGTTCTTTCATTGATATATGAACGATTTGCAATATTAAATCTTTCATGTCTTGAGCAATGTTAATATCGGAAATTGATTGATGGTGTTTTAAGAGCTTTTCTAGATAATAAATAAGTCTAAAGTATTTCTCTACATGAATATATAAATCGTCTTCACGATTGTCATTTTCATGAAATATATCTATATTTAGAGGTTGTTTAAATAATAGGTATTTCCAATATGGAATGGATAATTTCATACATGGATTAACTAAGTATTCTTCCTTTGTCATCTTATTCCCTCATTACTCATAACTTATATTGAACATATCAAGTAATTTCTTATATTTGTCTTGTCCAGATAGACATGTATCTATAAGATACCCTTTTTCGCTTTTCCACTCTTTTAAACCTCTATAATAAAATAGTTTAATACTTTCATCTATTGTGAATGGAACAAATCCGTGACGTAAACATTCTTTAAACGCAATCAATCTTCCGACTCTACCATTCCCATCTTGAAATGGATGTATACATTCAAATTGATAATGGAATTCTATGATATCTTCAAAAGAATAATCTTTTTTATTTTCATATTTACCTATCAAAGAAATTAATTCGCTTTGAACATTAACAGGTTGGGTTGTCTCTATACCACCTACTGTATTAGGTCTTTGTTTATACTCACCAACATTAAACCAATCGAGTTTAGCATCACTTGTTCCTGTTTTTATTTTATGTAAATCCTTAATTAATGCTTCAGATAATGGCTCTAAAGCAGATTTAATCATATAATCAATACACCTAAAATGGTTTTGAGTTTCTATAATATCATCAACATTAATTGAATTATCTTTACCTAATCCAATGGTGTTTGTTTCAAAAATGTACCTAGTCTGATCAGGTGAAAGTTGACTTCCTTCAATATGATTTGAATTATAAGTTAATAGTATTTGTGTTTCATGATAAATACTTCCCTTAATTCTGTGGGACATTTCTTCTCTTAATCTTTGATATAAGATAGATGAGTTTTCTACAGTCAGAAATGATACGATATCATTGATACTCACCGATAAGTATTTACAAATAGATTCTAATGTCTGAAGTGAAACATATTCCCCTTTTCTAAATTTAGCTTGAGTTGCTGATGAAATGTTCAAATCCTTTGACATTTCTGATATTGATATATTTTTCTTACTTAACACTTCAAATAATCCTTTATAAATTATCGGCATTGCAAGTCACCTCTCACATAAATTATAGCACATATATTTAGTTTTGCAAATATATTTAAGTTCTATATTTAGTTTTATAAATATTAATGCATTTTTGCCATTATTTTTTTAGTTAAATATTTATTTGCTTTTTATGTATATGCTCATTTAAGATGGGCAATCGTATGAATATCTATTAAATCGTGTAAATTCACTTATAATCGTGTAAAACCCAATCAAATCGTGTAATCAAAATATCAATCTCATAATAAAAAAGACTCCTTTGTTCAAGATCAGGTATCATTATTATACCTTCTCTCCAATTTTTTGGAGTCATTTCATTCTTATATGTGTTGCATGACCTATTTTAATACAATTACGCACCCCTAGTGATTTTTACGCACCCCTGCTAAAAGTTACGTACCCCTAAATTATGGCTTTGTTTAGCCTTTTTATTCTTCGGCTTTTTTTAGCAGTAATTTCTTTATGTCAAAATAGGTTATTCAACTATCTATAAAATGTTGGGTATCGAACCCATCTACAACTCTTTATTAATTGAGATTTTCATTGAACATTATTTGTATAAAAGGTGTTTCTGCAAATGTGGATTGTAGGATCTATTATATTTCATCATCAAGTTGGAATATTTCGTCAACATGTTTATCGAATAATCTGCCTAATTTTATAGCAAGTTCAAGTGTAGGGTTATATTTATTATTTTCAATTGCAATTATTGTTTGACGTGTGACGTCTACTTTTTCAGCTACATCCTCCTGTCTTAAACCCATTTTTCTTCTTAGAAATTTAATATTATTTTTCATTTTTTTCTCGAGTCATTTTCCTTGTTAAATACGCCTTACTTCCAAAAAAAATAGCATTTTGCAAACAGATAATAGATAATTGAATATATGGAAAATCAGAACTTCGGACAAAATCAACTATTATCCAAACTAATAGAGATATTACCACAAAAAAGTATGCTAATCTTGATGACTTAATATTGATTTGCATTTCCATTTCATCAGCCTTCTTAATTTTCATTGTATTCCTCCTAATAATGTAAATTCTTCTTTACATTTCAATCATATCAAAGAGTCGAATAAATGTCAAATACTTTTAACATTTTATCAATAAAAGCATCGTACCACTTGCTATTTTATATGTCGAACGTATGATGTCTTCGGTAATCAATAATTTGAAATACTCAGCAATTCAACTATAATCGTGTAAAATCATTTCAAATCGTGTATTTTCAAATGTAATCGTGTAAAGGATTCTTAATTTCTACTAAAATTGTATCAAAACAGGGTATTTGACACCTATGGAGTTACCTATTATAACACAATAAAAAAATATAGAAATGGCTAAACAAAGACAAAAAAAAGGTTTGATACCGAATGTATCAGACCTATTCTACTCTTATGGGTTTGGTGACCTATTTTGATACAATTACGCACCCCTAGCAGAATTTACGGACCTAAAAAAATATCTCGGTCCAAACTCGGTCTATGGACCGACAACCACTATTTTTTATTGATGTCTTTTTTTAGTTGTGTATCAGAAATAAACTCCTGCCCACGATGTGGATTTTTATCTTTACTTCTATTATGTTCTGGATTCATCAAAGCATGACCAGGATTTCCCTCTTTATCTCTGACTGCAGCAATATCTAAACCGTCCCTTTTCTTTGCGGATGGATTTTGTTTAATATAAGCTTGAATATACTCTGACTCATTTTTAGGTGATCTTCTATTCGTTACGATTTTACTTGCGGGTTTTGTCATTTGATTTATTCTCCTTATGTTTTATAAACTATTTATGTATTCTGAAAATGTTCTAAAAGGTAATTTTCTCCTCTTTGTAACCATTTGAATCCAAATTGAATCTGCTTCAGTAATAGATATAAGCCCATCATTAAACGCTTTATATATGATATCAGGAGTAGAAATATGATTTAATCCATATAATTCAACATAATATCTTACATCACGAAAATTGTTACTTGCTAATATTCCGTTATTCTTTTTTGACAATACAATTGCTGCTGCTTCTCCTTTACCAATCAAAGGTAATGTACCCGATCTGGTATAGTCAGTTAAATCTAAATATAGCTTATTTTCTTCACTACCAACAAGAAGATCTTCAATTGTTAGATTACCATTATTTACCATCACATCAATTTTTTGATGTAAATGAGGAACAGTTGAAATTTCATTATACACTTGCCGTGGGATAATCATATCATTACCGAAACAATGAATCAATAACCGTTCAGTTCTAGTCCACAAAAAAGAAGATATGCAATCTGTGTCGAAAAAGATAACTTTAGTCATAAATATCTTCTTCTCCATTATCATCAAAAACAATATCACTTCTAAACGCTTCTAACAAATATTCTTCATATTTACCGTCAGAAATTAATCCAGAATCTTTCAATTCTAGTGCTTTTTTAAGATATGATCCATATGTCTTAGGTTTATCTATAGCCGTTGGTAAATATAAAGCAATATCAAATCCATACTTCTTTGCGTTTTTTAAAATATCCTTCTTAAACTGTTCAGATTCTTCAACAGTAATGAATTCTTCTGAAATTAAACGTACGAGCACAGCGTTTCTACTGACTCTAAAATACTGTTCAATTTCCAAAATATCTTGTAGTTCAATCTTTTTTGAACCATTATTTGTTAACTTATTACAAAGCCTAGAGAAACTCGTGTCAGGCATAAGCAAATAAGATGCAAACAAATTAGCATCCTTTTCTACTCTTGAAATGTCTGAAATATCAAAATAACTAATTGAAGTTTTCTCACCATCGTAATAATAATGATATAACTCGTGTGCAATTGAAAAAGCTTGTCTACCTAAAGTTGAATGAGAGTTTATCGCAATCAACTTAGCTGATTTAATACATACGCCGCTAATTTCTTCTTTAAACGGATAAAATACCAAAGTTATCTCCGCATTTTTAGCAACCAAAGAAACCAAATCAATTGGTGAATTATCATCAACACTAAAAATATTTCGAACATTTAGTGCGCGGCGTTGTAATACAAGTCTATCCATTGTGTTTTTCCAAGATTGCATCCATTTCCATGATGTTCATTGCAATCTTATTTATATTTGAAATGTCTTCAAGTGATGCCAAACTTAAACTGGTTTTTCTAAAAGATGGTGATAATGCGCGCAAATTATCTGTTTCTTTATATATATCATTGATGTGAATGCCAAAAAGTGAACACGCCTTCTCAAGATTGCTCACACTTATTGTTCTCTCTCCGCTCTCAAACTTACTGATACTGCTTTGTTCTAAGTTCAAATACTCAGCCATTTGTTCTTGGGTAATATTGATTTTTCCTCTCAATTTTTTAAAATTCTTTCTAATGATTTCTTCCATAATATATTACTTCCTCCATATACATAATATATTATACTTCACTCTTGTCATATTTTCAATAGATTATTATTTATATTTTATGACATACAGGTAAACCCATCTTGCTGGTAGCGTATCATTTAAGCTGCCACTTGTTAAATACATGTCATATTTGCGTGCTGCTTGACTATAGGATAATTCATTTTCAATGATGTCTAATACAACTTTTAGTTTGAATTCTCCGCTCCATAGCCTATTTTTTTTCTTTTTGTCTTTCATGTGATACCTCCTACATATATACTAGTTTACACTAAGTACAACTTTTTGGTATCAGTTCACTTTTAGAGCAATAAAACTATGCTTAAATGACAAAACGTGTAAATGGTTGGGTAATCGTGTAAATCGTAGAGTAATAGTGTAAATGGTTGAACTTAGAAGACAAAAAAGGCGTATAAAAAAACTTCTTTGAATCTCTATAGGACATATGGAAATTGGAATATAGGGAGAAAACGCCCTTTCTGCATGAAAAAAAGGCTTGATACGATTGTATCAAACCAATGCTTCTTATATG
>JAVEQT010000047.1:0-11267 GCA_034007485.1 Acholeplasmataceae bacterium | reverse complement strand
AAAACACCACAAGGTTGGGTTATGGCACGTATGACATCAGACACACGTAAGCTATCCCTCATTATTTCATGGGGACTTGTCGACTTTGTATGGGCTGGATTACAGATGGTGATGATTTTAATCGTTTTATATCTAACATTCATTAAGTTAGCACTTATCATGACGATTGTTCTTCCCATCATGCTTCTTATTGCATATATTTTTACGAAGCTTATTTTAAAGCAGCACCGTATCGCAAGAAAGTATAATTCTCAGCTCACAGCACAATATAGCGAAGGATTTTTAGGTGCTAAGACAACGAAGAGTTTATCCATTGAAGATTCTAATTACGATGAGTTTTCATTGACAGCAAATAATTTAAAGCGTTCTTCGGTAAAAGCAGTCATATCTTCAGCCATCTTTTCTTCTGTATTGCTTGTGTTAGCTTATGTTGCTGTTACAACCACGATGATACAAGGCTCAATGTATGTTTTAGGTACAGTCATTTCATTAGGTACACTACAAATGTTTTTGTTCTATACAACGAACTTCTTTGAACCTGTCATGGCGATATCTAGAACATTATCTGACCTACAAAACGCACAAGCATCAGCTGAGCGTATTGTTGGTCTCATTGAAACGAAGCCAGAGCTATACGATAAAGAAGAAGTGATTAAAAAATATGGTGATCTTTTTGATGACCATAAGGAAAATTGGGAAGATTTAAAAGGTGATGTTGAATTCAAAGATGTGACATTCTTTTATAAAGATAATGAAACGATCTTAGAAAACTTCAACCTTAAGGTAACAGCTGGACAAAGTGTGGCATTAGTCGGTCATACAGGGTCTGGTAAAACCACGTTAGTTAATTTATTATCACGATTCTATGAACCAAAATTTGGAGAAATCCTGATTGATGGTAAAGAGTATCGTGAAAGATCTATCCACTGGTTACACGCGAGATTGGGTTATGTTTTGCAAAATCCACATCTCTTCTCAACAACCGTGATGGAAAATATCCGGTATGGAAGATTAAATGCAACCGATGATGAAGTCATTTATGCAGCAAAAATGGTAGGTGTTGATACATTTGTGCAACATCTTGATTTAGGGTATCAAACCTTCGTAGGTGAAGGCGGTAACCTCTTATCCGTTGGACAAAAGCAATTGATCTCATTTGCAAGAGCTGTTTTAGCAGATCCTAGAATACTTATTTTAGATGAAGCGACATCATCAATTGACTCAGAATCGGAAGCTGTTATTCAACATGCCACAGATCAACTTTTAGCTGATCGTACAAGTTTTATTGTTGCCCATCGTTTATCAACGATTGTCAACAGTGATTTGATCGTGATGCTTGATATGGGTAAAATCATTGAAATGGGTACCCATGAAGAATTATTAAATCAAAGAGGAGCTTACTTCGAACTTTATAGAAATCAATTCTTTAAAGAAAAGGGTAAGGAACTTGAATCTGTTTTAGAAGTTTAATTAAAGTAATAAGGACATGGATGCTCTAATATAAGTTAGAGGTGAAATCCATGTCCTTTTTTCTATTCCTTTTGCAGAGTATGACGATCTTAACGATGCGTGTCGAGTGGGTCTACGATTATATTGTCGTACCCGTATTTTCAAATATCGAAGATTATAGATATCTCCCAGAAGCAAAACTTTATATTGATGACTTTTTGGTTGAAGATGCGAGTGTGTCATATGATAGAAATGGTGTTGAATGGACGTACATTTCAACAGTTAACACATCAAATCTTAGAAGATATAGCATCAAATATCGTGCTTATTTTCCAAGGTATAATCTCTATCATGTCCAAACAATTGTATTTGATGTTATTGATTTAGATCCTCCAGAAATCATTAAATTTTATGATCAAAACATGATGATAGGTGATAAACTTCCAGATTTAACATCTTCGGTTGTAGCTACGGATAATTATGATGAAGGTGATGTCATCAACATCACATGTGACACATCGAAAGTTGTCGTTCATCAAGTTGGGAATTATGACATCACCTATATAGCAACAGATACGTCAGGTAATCAATCCTATCAACATGCGACACTTCGAATCATCGATCCTCTACCTCCAGAAATCATGATTAATAAACCGCTCATTCTGAATGCAAATGAAGACTTTGTATGGCAAAATTTTCTAACAGTTAAAGACAATGTGGATGCATTTTTAACTGTGCTGGTTGATGATGACGATGTTGATTATCATACCTTGGGGAGTTATGAATTACGGATTGATGTGATTGATCAAAGCGGGAATGTTTTACATAAAAGTTTAATGCTAGAGATTGCTGATTTAGAAAGCCCTCTGTTATGGTTGACATCAAAACCAACTGACATTTTAGTCAATAGCGAAATCAATGATGCATTACTTTATGGATACATTGTATCTTTATCAGATAATATCGACACGTTATCACTATCTGATGTGAGGATTGTTCATGATATAGAACCATCAGTAATAGGAACTTATCAGGTCACATATGAGGTCTCAGATCAATCTCAAAATATGACGAGTCAAACCATTGAAGTGAAGGTTGTTGATGATGTGAAACCTACCATTGAGATTGTTGAACCTTTTGTTTTTGAGGTCTTTTCAAAAGAACCTTTATGGCTGAATCATATCCAGTTATCAGATAACTATGATGATCAAGATGATCTCGTTTTTAAAATGACAGAATCCATCAACATGCATGTTGTTGGTTCTTATCTGATTACCATAGAGGTTACCGATACATCGCGCAATAAAGCGATATATCAGGGTTATGCTGAGGTTGTTGATATTATACCTCCAGTGATCACCCAACTGAATGATGCTATCATAACAGATTTTGGAAAAAAGGATTTTACCCACTATTTTAGTTATCAAGATCAATACGATGAAGCCACTTATATTGTCACATCAATTGATGATTCAACCGTCGATTATGAACATATTGGAAGTTATGAAGCAATCGTTTATGCCACAGATACATCTGACAATATTGCACAACTTTCTTTTGAAGTGATGGTCATTGATATCACTCTTCCAGAACTCACCATAAAATCTAATACACACATCATGAATATCGGAGATGCTCAGATAGACCTCAGATCATTGATAGCTTATGCAAGTGATAATTATGATACATGCGGGATTGATGATGTCATCATATCATCTGATATATTATGGGACCATTTCGGAAAATATGAAGTTATCTTTTTATTATCTGATCAGTCGTTTAATACGACAGAACAAATCTTCTATCTGACCATTGATGATCGCATACCTCCTTCACTTTCTATCGATGATATAGAAATTAAACAGTATGATCTTTTTGACCCCCTAGCTGGTGTTGTTGCAACCGATAATGTTGAAATTTCAAGCATAGCGTTCTATCCAGAAAAGATCGATACATCATCTGTGGGATCATTTATCATCACCTATATCGCTTACGATACAAGAGGTAACTATACACAAGTTGATCGCCAAGTCACGATTTTACCAAACGACACCAATAACACATGGATCGACTACATTCCCATTGGTATCATCATGGTCTTAGGTGGAGCAATACTAATCATTTTATACCGTAAGCGATAAGGTACTTTCTTTGACATTAAACTTCTAATCTACTATAATGTTGTCGTATCTATTTATAAAATAAAAAGTTTAAAAAGGAGAATATTATGGCGAACGTCTTAATGGTTTATTGGAGTGGAACCGGTAATACCGAAATCATGGCAGAAAAGATTAAAGAAGGTTTAGAAAATGCTGGCGCATCAGTTGATTTCAAAACAGTTGATCAAGTTGAACCAAGTGATGTAGCTAACTACGATAAAATTGTTTTTGGATGTCCATCCATGGGCGTAGAAACACTAGAAGAAGATGAATTTGAACCCTTCTTTGAAAATGTTGAAGGCATGTTATCAGGAAAGAAAGTCGCACTCTTTGGCTCATATGGTTGGGGTGAAGGCGAATGGATGGATGCTTGGGTAGAACGTACAGAAGCAACAGGTGCCGTCCTCTTTGATCAAGGATTACGTATTAATTCAACACCTTCATCTGAAGAAGAAGAAAAATGTGTTGAATTTGGTGAAGGTTTCGCAAACTTCTAAAGTAACAAAAAATGCCTGCGGGCATTTTTTTATTGAAGAAAAAAGTGTCTTTTTGACGTATAATAAGGTTGGGTGAAACTATGTTTGGTATTCTCAATCTCAAGAGTGCTTATAGCATGCTGCAAAACACCATTTTCTTACCGAAGCTGATTGAACAAGCTAAAAAAGCATCTTATGATGTTGTGGCTTTAAGCGATCATAATCTGCATGGTATGGTGGAATTGTATCAAGTATGTGAAAAGCATCAACTAAAACCTGTCTTAGGATTACAAATCAAGGTATCGCACGATTTATCGGATACCTCTTTTTTCGCATATGTTAAAAACGACATGGGTTTTGAAAATTTATTAAAGATTTCTTTATTACAAGCAGAAAACAAACTCGATGACGATCTTTTATTTCAACATCAAAAAGGATTAATCTTTGTCACTGCTGGGAAATACTCATTAATTGATGACGCGATTGATAAAAATGATTTAGATCTTGCTAAAAGAACAGCCATCTTTTATCAAAATCACATCGATGACCTTTATTTTGGACTATCACTTGACACATTTCATGAAGAGATGAAGATTGCTCCCATGCTTTTTCGCTTATCAGAACATCTTGAAATACCTATGGTGCCAATTCATCAAACGTCTTATCTTCTCAAAGAAGAAAAAGAGGTTTATGAAGCGCTCATCAAAATTGATCAAGAAGATCATACCGTTCCAGAAGATGCAAATTATGCCTTTTTAACAAAAGAAGAACTCATCAAGATGTTTACAGAATACCCCTTTGTTTTTGATACATTATCAAAGCTCTTTGAATCCATTGACTTCCACTATCAAAAACCTCATTTTGATATGCCAACATATCCTGTTGAAGAAGGAACTTCAACGTCATATTTAAGATCATTATCTGCTGTTGGTTTGAAGAAAAGATTACGAAAGATACCACAAGCGGATATCAAAATCTATCAAAAAAGATTAACCTATGAACTCGATGTGATCGAGAAGATGGGATATCAAGATTATTTCTTAATCGTTTATGATTTTGTTAAGTATGCGAAAACACATGATATATTGGTTGGTCCTGGCCGTGGTTCAGCGGCGGGGTCTTTAGTAGCGTTTACGCTAGGTATCACCGATGTTGATCCGATTACCTATGACCTTCTATTTGAAAGATTCTTAAATCCTGAACGTATCACGATGCCAGATATCGACATGGATTTTCCTGATAATAAACGTGATGAAGTCTTGCAGTATGTTAAAGAAAAATATGGTGCGCATCATATGATACAAATCGTAACATTTGGTACATTTGCGCTTCGCTCATCGATTAGAGATATCGCTAGAGTTATGAAAATTGATCCATCACGTGTCACAGGCATTATTCAGCGTGTGATTAATGATGATGTCGATGAAACTGATCACGAAATGATGCGTCTTTTAAGAGTTGCTAAAGCGATTGAAGGTCTACCACGTCATACAGGCACACATGCTGCTGGAATGATTTTATCGAAACAGGATCTTTTAAAATATATTCCTTTACAACCGGGAATTAACCAGTTTTATCAAAGCCAGCTTGAAGCAAGCACACTTGAAAAATTAGGCTTATTAAAAATCGATTTTTTAGGTATTAGAAATCTTGCTGTTATCGATGAAGCATTAAAAATGATTGAAAACACAGGACATAAAATCCATCTTCTTGATTTACCATTGGATGATACAAAAACGTATGAGCTTCTAGCACATGCAGAAACAACCGGTATTTTTCAATTGGAATCATCAGGGATGCGTGCGGTTCTTAGAAAACTTAAACCAAGAGATTTCGAAGATATCGTTGCTATTTTAGCGCTTTATCGTCCAGGTCCTATGGATCATATTGATGAATATATTGAAAGAAGAAACTGCAAACCATTTACGTATCTTCATCCCGATCTAGAACACATTTTAAAGAAAACCTATGGCATTATCATCTATCAAGAACAAATCATGCAAATCGCATCCGCATTTGCAGGTTATACCTTAGCAGAAGCAGATTTACTTAGAAGAGGTATTTCCAAAAAAGATAAAGACATTTTGGAAAATGAACGTATCCGTTTTGTTCATAAAAGTATTGAGCAAGGTTATTCCAAAGAAGATGCTCAAACCATCTATGATTTAATCGTTAAGTTCGCGGATTATGGTTTCAATCGATCTCACAGTGTTGCCTATGCATTAGTTGCCTATCAAATGGCTTATTTAAAAGCGAACTATTTTGCTATTTTTATGACGATTTTATTAACTTCGGTAACAGGCAATGAATCATTAACACTGGATTATCTCACGGAAGTCAAAAGACATCATATAGGCGTTCTTCCCCCAGATATCAACAAATCTTGTGACAAGTATATCTATCAAAATGGAAGTATCATTTTACCTCTTTTATCTGTTAAGAGTATTGGACGCGCTGCATTAAGCAAAATTGTCGAAAACAGAGATAAAGAAGGGGAATTTAAAGATTATCAAGATTTTAAACGACGCATGAAAAAAGAAATCAATGATAAAAATGTTGAGATGTTAATTCATGCAGGAGCTTTGAATAGTTTTGGATTAACGCATCATACGATGGATGCATCTAAACAGATCGATCAAGCTGGTTATGAACTTTATATCCAAGACTTTACCATGCAAAAATTAGATGAATATCCATTTCATGAACTTCAAGAACATGAAAAAGATGCTTTAGGATTTAACATCAAATATCATCCGATCACGATGCATGAAGAATTAATTAACACTTATCACTTAAATGCATTAACAGACATTGTTCAAGGTAAAAACGGGACAGCTTTAGCGCTTATTAAAAAGAAAAAAGTCATTAAGACAAAACAAGGAAAACCTATGGCATTTATCGAACTTGATGATGGTGTCACTCAAATTGAAGCAACCATGTTTACCGAAGTATATCAAAAGTATGAATCACTTTTAGGAAAAGATGTATATGTATTTAAACTACGCATTAACGATTACAGGGGAAAAAGAAGTTTTCTTGTTGATCGCATGTTAACGATTGAAGACTTAAAAAAAGGACAAAAAATATGACAAACGAATCAAAAAAAGAAATACTTCGGGCTGTAAGAGTTGGCCTGATTGTTAACATCTTTTTAGCAATCATCAAACTCTTTTTCGGATTTTGGGGAAACGCTCAAGCGTTAATCAGTGATGGTTTGAACTCATCATCTGATATTTTAATCAGTTTAATGATTTTACTGGTCTTAAGATATTCAACAAAAAAACCAGATTTTGATCATCCCTATGGTCATGAAAAATATGAAGGTTTAGCCTACTTTGTCTTAGGACTCATCTTTTTTGCTACGTCAGTTTATATCATGATTGATGCAAGTATTGCGATCATTGATCATTTTCAAAATCCATCAGATCTTGAAGGACCTCATCTTTTTACAGTGATTGTCTCCATTGTTGCCCTACTTGTTAAATTCTTCCTCTTCAGATATTACATCAACATTGGCAAGAAATTTCATAGTCCAACCATTAAAGCTGATGCCAAAAATCATTTAATCGATGTTTACGCAACCAGTTTTTCTGTTGTTGGTTTAACGATTGCACAATTTGGATTTATCTATTTTGATGATATTGCAGCATTGATCATTGGTTTCTTCATCTTAAGACTTTCTATTCAGGTTATTAAAGAAGCAATCTCTTTCTTAACAGATGAAGCTCCATCAAAGGATGAGATCAATGCCATCTTTAACGCCATCTTATCTGTTGAAGGTGTCTTAAATGTGGATGATTTAAAGGTCAGAAGACACATGACGCAACGCTATGTCGATGTTGAAATAGCGGTGCGTGCGACACATACGTTAGAGTATGCACATAAAGTAGCAGAAACGGTACATCATCATGTTGAAGACGTATTTCCTGATGTGATCCACTGCATGGTTCATGTCAATCCACAAAAAAACATGTAAATATAAAATCACAAAAGTGATATCTCTTTGTAAACGTAGTTTAATTCATTGAGTTATATCACTTTTTTTGATAAAATGATGATAACCAACTGAATGAGAAAGGCGGGATCCATATGCCAGAATTACCATCACTGTTAATTATCCAATGGGGTATCGTAGGGTTTTATGTTGCGATTTACTTCATCTTAGGATTCTTGAGGGGAGGTACTAAATCGACTTATTTTACGATTGTCGCGTTTATAACGACATTTATAAGTTTGTATTTAATCTCATTCATCTCACTCAATCTTGTTTTATCAAGTAGTTTTACGCTTGTAAATTTACTTGAAATGATTAATGGCTATGCTGGTGGTATCATCCCGGCTCAAGTTTTTGAGTTTGCCGCTGATGCCACATTGGCTGCATTTGCGATTGCTGTCGTTGATCTCATATTAAGAATTGTTGGTTTTATTCTTATTTATCCAATGATCAAAGGTCTTTTAACATTAATTATTTTTAGACCTATCTGGAGTTTTGGTATTAAAAAAGCATTAATCCGACATCAAAATGACAAAATGTATGAAAAAGCAATAGATGAAGGCATTAAAGACTATAAGCCACGTAAACGCTATAAGAAGAATTTCTTTGGTCGTTTCTTTGGTGGTTTTATGGGTGCTGCCCAAGGTCTTCTCGTTGCTCTTATTATTTTATTACCCCTTTTAATTATGGCAAGTTTCTTAACTGTTGAAGCAACAGGAGCACAAGTTCAAAACGACGAGAATCAAGCAGAGCTTGCTGTAGGTTTACCTGATTTAGGTGGACTACAAACGATGCTCGATGATTATTTGCTTCAAATTGATGAATTGAATGCACAAGGTTTAGGTGCAATTGTCAGACAAATCACCGTTTCAGGAATACCTTTAGATCGTTATATCTTTGATCGTGTATTTACCACCGAGGTTAAAGAGGGTGAGGTTGTTACCCCAATTAATTGGATCAATGAACTTCAAGGTCTCTTAACTATATCGCGTACTATTTATGATGGTGGTTATATAGGTGGAGAGTTTGGTTTAGAAGATATTGATCAGGATATGCTTGACGATATCGATGTCATCTTTAACTATTTAGAAACCTCTGATCTTATTTCCTACATGATTCCAACAGCAACAGCTTTTGGACTAGAAACATTCAGAGATAGTTTGCCAGCCGGCATCACAGATGAACTGGCTGATCAAGCAGTTTTAGCTGTTCAAGAAATAGATTGGAAAAATGAATTTACGAATGTTCAAGCGATTGTTGATGCTATTTTGACATTTGGTTCTTATGAAGAATTCCAAGCTTACATGGCAGACCCTAATCTACTTTTAGATTTAACCCCTGAACAAGGTGTTGAACTTGCTAATATTATCAGAGCCATGGGCAACATGCAGCTTTTAGAATTAATTCCTGTTGCTGTTGAATATGCAACAACTTTAGATCAACTCCAATCACAACTTTCATGGATTGATGAAGCAGAAAGACAAGCATACTTAGAAGAACAGCTTGCATTCATAACAGATAATCCTGAATTCTTTAATGGTGTCGATGGTGAATTTGCACGATTAGCCTTATTAATTGAGGGTATTTACACCGACGAATTTGGTGATGTTAATTTAAGACAACTTATTAGCACTTCAGATCCCGAAGCATTTTTAGATGCACAAAATGAAGAATGGATCGATAATTTACTCGAAAAGATTGTTGATCTCGAAATCTTGATGAATACGATTCCTGTGGGTGTCGATTTTGCACTTTATACACAAGTGGGTGATCTCGTTGATGAAGAACTCGCAGGTGATATAGAAGCAGCATTAAACGATGTCAGCTGGGATGAAGAAATATTAAACATTGGTGATATTTATAAAGAAGCTGTCCAAATAGGTGCAGCAACACTTCTTCAAGATAATCCTAACTACATTTTGTTTGTTGATGATGTCATGACAAACAACATGGATAAAGTCAGATTAATTGTTGAAAAGATTTTTGAAGATAGTGCACTCGTCAGTGCAGCACTTGAAATAGCTTCACCGATTTTTGTTGAACGATTTGTTACAAATCCTGAAGTTGCCGCTATTGTTAATGAAGCATTGATTTCTGACCCTGTATCAGGTGAAGTTGATTTTAACGTCGGACAAGAAATCAATACACTTTTAGATATCATTGAAAAAATATATCTATTCTCAAGTGCAGAAGAATTAACGAACTTTGGTGGTTTAACAACAGAATCCAAATTTGATTTATTTGCTGGTTTTGGTACATTAACTGAAACACAGTTTGAAGAACTAAAAACTTCTTTTGAAAGCTTGCAGCTTTTGAACCGTGTAAGTGAATCAGCACTTATTTATGCAAGAGATTCAATGGGTATTGAACAGATTTACGTTCCTTCTGAAGTTAATTTAGGTAGTGATATTGGATCAATTTTAGGTTTAGCATACTATGTCGCGCAATACACAAGCGAACATAAAGCACTCTATCCGACCTATGAGGAAATAGATTTTGCACCTCTTTTTGCAGATGAAACATTTAGATCTTATTTATTACCTACTGCAGAAAACAATCACTCAACACTCCTTTTAGCAAACATCGCACATAACGCGAAATATTATTCAAATGATCCATCGTTAAGCAGTTATTTAAAAGTACCTCAAACGCTTTTAGATGCATCACCTGAATCAGTTGAATGGAAAACGGAACTACAAGCATTACTCGGTGCCGTCTTTGATCTTGCAGCATCCTTTGAAGACTCCACTGTCTTAACGTTATCTTATCAAGATGTGATCGCATTTAAAAATGCGCCAACTTCAGCGTCGATTGAACTGATCACACAGTTTGCTGATCCAGTGAAAGCAGATGCGACGTTTGGTAGTTTAGATAGTTCTTCCATTTTAAGATCATCTTTAAAACAAGCTATTGATACTTTAGGCGGATCTGTAGGAGATTCATTAGGTGGTTATGCACTCATCACGCCAGCGATTGCTGTTGATGGTGATATGCTTAAAGAAAACATGCTCGTTGAATTGATTAATGGATTAGCGATTTTAATTGAAGATTTAAATACGACATGGCAATATGAAACGATTGCTGAACTCACAGGTGGTTTAGGTGTTGATCAAATCATTCCTGCATTTAATAACTTAGAAGATAGTTCACTCTTAGCATTTACGAATGTCACCTTAATTAAAGGTGTTA
>JAVEQT010000134.1:0-2542 GCA_034007485.1 Acholeplasmataceae bacterium | reverse complement strand
TTGGTATAGGTGTCATCTTTTCAGCAGTAAGTGTGCTTATTTATCAAGGAGCTATCACGTTACTTGCTATGTTTGGTGGCGAATTGCTCTCACCTGAAATGATTCGTTCGATTTCAATGGTGGGGAACATCTTATTAATTGCTATCGGTATTAATTTTATGGAACTTAAACGTATAAAAGTAGCAAACATGCTACCAGCATTGATCATACCAATTATCTATCATGTGATCATGCTATGGATTTAACCAATTGAGGGGGCTATTATGGCTGAATTAAAGACTGTACCAACCACACAAGACATTGACGAATATATCGCTACATTACCTGAAAAAAGACAAAAAGAAGCGTACCAAATCATTGAAATCATGGAACGTGTTTCTGGGTATCCACCTGTTGTTTGGGGATCTCATATCATTGGATTTGGTCAAACGCATTTAGTTTATGATTCCGGTAGAGAAATCGATTATTTCATCACGGGATTTGCTATGCGTAAACAAAAGATTACGATTTATCTTTCCATAGAAACCAATAAGAAGGTTTTTGATGAACTAGGCAAACATGCTAAAGGCGTTGGTTGCTTATACATCAATCGTTTGGAAGATGTTGATTTACATGAACTCGAAGTCATTATTAAAGAATCTGTTGAAAGTTTAGCGCTATGGAAAAGTGTTTAATATGTGGTGGGAAAACTCAATCATTTACTCATCCTAAAACACATATGGTATTTCATAAGTGCTCCTTTTGTGAAGCCATATTTAAAGATAGTGGTACATATCCTAATAAACAAGACGAAGAAAAAAGATATTTGGAACATAACAATGAACTAACTAATCAAGGTTATGTGAATTTTCTTCAGAAGTTTATTGATCTAGCTATTAAGCCTTATTTAAGTCAGGGACATCTCCTCGATTTCGGATCAGGACCGAAACCGGTTCTAAAATGGTTATTAGAGAAACAAGGATATCTTGTTGATTGTTACGATCCATTCTTTTCAAAAGACATGTCTTTAGATGATGATTTATATGATATGATTACTGCAACTGAAGTTATGGAACATGTTCATTACCCTAAAGAAGCACTCAGCTGGATCGATCAGCATACAAAACCTGGTGGATTTATATCTTTCATGACATTGTTTTATCCTAAGGATCAAGAGACCTTTTTTAAATGGTTTTATATTAGAGATTATACACATGTTGTTTTTTATACAACAAAAACATTTGAAGTCATTGCAGAAATGATGCAATGGCATCTTCTGAAGCATGATGATTATCGTGTCGTTGTTTTTCAAAAAAGGAGTTAAATCTTATGAAAAAGATAGCAGTTGTTACAGGTGCAACATCAGGTATTGGCTTTGCCAATGTCGAGCTGTTGTTAAAAAAAGAAGTCGATGTGATTGCAGTTGCACGATCGATTGAAAAGAAGAATCACTTGATCGAACATATGACATCATTGTTAAATGATCATGTCCATTTGCACATCGTCATGGGTGACTTAAAAGATCACCAAGGTGTTTTAGATGTTGCAGCAGGTGTTAAGAAGATTCTGGATGGAAACTATCAAGGAAAACTAGATATCTTAATGAATATTGCAGGTATCGTATCCTCGGGATTACATTTGAATAAAGATGGTCATGAAATGACGTTTGCAACCAATCATCTATCGGTTTTCACATTAACACTTTCTTTAGTTCCTTATCTTGAAAAATCAACTGATCCGAGAATACTTGTTGTTAGTTCTTTATCACATTATCGGGCAACGATTAACTTTAACAATTTACAAAACATGAAGTGCTATAACATTCTTAAGGCTTATCAACGATCAAAATTATATAACGTCTTTTTTGTCAAAGAATTTCAAAGAAGATATCCTCACCTTCCCATTTATGCGATCGATCCAGGACTTGTGAAAACAGAGATTGGTTTAAAAAACACATCGAAACTTGCTTCAAGCATTTGGTCATGGCGTGTATCAAAAGGTACGGATGCTTATTACCCATCAAAATTTATGGTTGATATCGTTCTTAATGATGCTTATAAAAACTTATCAGGTGAGTATTTTAAAGAAGGTAAAGTTAAGAAAACGAATCCAATAACCTATCGCGAGGATTATGCAAAAAGACTTTGGGAATACACAGAAAATTTATTTACATAAAGAGATGAAAACATCATCTCTTTTTTTTGTGTCTTTGGTATAATACATGAGGATAGGTGAAAGGTGCATGATATGATGTCTCAACCTGAAATATTAGCTCCTGCAGGGACCAAAGAAGCTTTTATTGGCGCAATTAATGCAGGCACACATGCTGTATATCATGCTGGTAAACGTTTTGGAGCAAGAGCATACGCAAACAATTTTGATGATGAACAATTGATTGAAGCCATCAACTACGCCCATTTGCGTGGTGTTTTAGTTTTTGTTGCCATTAACACAGTTGTTTATGATGATGAAATCGATGATTTACTCAGCTATACTGATTTTTTAGCAGAACATCACGTCGATGCCTTTATCATTCAAGATCTAGGTGTTCTTGAACTTCTAT
>JAVEQT010000046.1:0-11591 GCA_034007485.1 Acholeplasmataceae bacterium | reverse complement strand
CATTTTACGTTTGTTATAACAAACGCTTAGCACTTCAAAGAAGTCTTTTATTTAGATTTTTACTTTTTTAAATAAAGTTCTAAATAAGAAAAAAGTGCGGACGAAAGTCCACACTTTACTATTTAACTGCAATAGCATCAATTTCTACGAAGACATCTTTGGGAAGACGTCTGACTTCAACAGCAGCTCTTGCTGGCTTATGATCACCAAAGAATTCACTATACACTTCATTCATCAATGAGAAATCTCCAAGGTTTGTCATAAAGACCGTGCATCTGACGATATTTTCTTTTTGCATTCCTGCTTCTTTCACAATGGCTAATACATTGTTTAAAGATTGTCTTGTTTGATCTTTAATATCATCTGAAATCAAACTGTTTGTTTCTGGGTTAAACGGAATTTGACCCGAAACATAAAGCGTGTCTTTGACAAGGACACCTTGGCTATAAGGTCCAACGGCCTTTGGAGCGTGTTCTGTTTGAATGTTTTTCATGTTAGAGGTTCGAAGACTCAATCATCATCTTAACGAGCTTATCTGAAAATTCATGTGGATTTTCAAGCGGTAGTCCTTCAATAAGCAACGCTTGATAATACAGGATGGGTGCATAATCCTCCATCTTCTTTTCATCTTTCTCATAGATTTTTGTAAGTGCACCAAATAGTTCATGATCAGGATTAATTTCAAGAATACGATCTGCTTTAACATCGGTTTGATTTGGCATCGTTTTTAAAATCTTTTCCATCTCAAGTGATAAACCTTCACCCGACACTAAACAAACTGCTGATTCTTTTAATCTACCTGAAAGTTTCACATCTTTAACTTTATCTTTTAATACATCTTTAATCGCTTTTAAGATGTCTTTATGTTCTTTCTCTTTTTTCTTTAAATCTGCTTTTTTTGTTTCATCAACAAAGTCTGCTTCACCTTGTTGAATCGACTTGAAAGGAATGTCTTCATAGGACTGCATCATCTGAATCATGAATTCATCGATGTCATCAGTTAATAAAAGCACTTCAACATCTTTTTCCTTCATAACGTCCATTTGAGGTAAGGATAAAATAGATGCTTTATTTTTACCAGATGCATAATAAATCGCTTTTTGATCCTCTAGTTTACGTTCATTATACTCTTTTAAGGTGATATAGTCATCACTCTTCGATGTTTTAAACATGATAAGATCTTGAAGCTTTTCTTTATTTAAACCGAATTGATCATAGATGCCATATTTTAACGTCATCTTGTAAGCATCATAGAAACTAACATAGTTTTCACGATCATGAGAAAGCATATGTTCAAGTTCATTTTTAATTTTCTTTTCAAGATGAGATGCAATCTTTTTGACCTGTTTATCTTGTTGCAAGAGTTCTCTAGAAATGTTTAAGGAAATATCTGCAGAATCAACTAACCCTTTAACAAATTTAAAGTAATCGGGGAGTAAATCTTTGTTCTTATCTTGAATGAAGACGCCCTTTGAATAGAGTTGAAGACCTTTTTCATAAGATTCACTATAAAAATTGTATGCTGGTTTTTTAGGTATAAAGAGTAATGCTGTATAGGTTAGCATCCCTTCAACATCCGTATGAATAACTTTTAAAGGATCTTCATAGTCACTGAAATGGTGTTTATAAAAATCATTCATTTCTTCAGGTTTAATGTCTGATTTGGTGCGTTTCCAAATGGGAATCATTTGGTTTAGGGTTTCTTCTTCTAGTTTTTCTTTCTTGTCATCCATCTTTTTCATCATCATCTTGATGGGATAACGGACATAATCAGAATATTTTATAACTAAATTTTTTAATTGATAGTCTTTTGCAAAGCGTGAGTAGTCTTCTTCAGACTCTTCATCATTTTCATCATCTCTTAAATAGAGTGTGATTTCAGTGCCAATCTCATCTTTTTCAATTTCATCAATGGTATATGAATCTTCACCTGTTGATACCCAACGGTATCCCTTATCACTAAAAGGTGATCTCGTTTCAACAACCACTTCTTTAGCAACCATGAATGATGAATAAAAGCCAACACCAAATTGACCAATGATCGATAAATCTTTAGCTTCAACTTTTTCCATAAAGGTTTTTGATCCAGATTGAGCAATCGTTCCTAAATTTTCGATCAGTTCATCTTCTGTAAACCCAATACCATTATCTTTAATCTTTAACGTGCGTGCCTTTTCATCTGGTAATAACCAAATTTCATAAGATGCTTGTGGGACACGTTGATCCGTTAGTGATACGTAATGTCTCTTATCGATCGCATCACTTGCATTTGAGATAAGTTCTCTTAAAAAGATTTCTTTCTGTGTGTAAATCGAATGTGTCATCAAATGTAATAATTTTTGTGACTCGGTTTTAAAGTTCTGTGTTTTTGACATATTGATTTCGCCTCCATTTACCATTGTATCGCAAAGAAAAAGAATGTCAAGTAAGAAATGGCAATCTCTTACTTAAAGTGCCAATTGTGTGAAAACTATGAGATAATCGTTTTGATTTTTGATGTTTTCAACACATACATAAAAAGTGAACCAATCATGATCATAATAATCAAATAGATATAAAACGTATCTCCAAAGAAATCCATAATAAAACCTGATAGCAACGTTCCAAGAATCGCTCCTATGCCATACCCTGTGAAAATATAGCCGTAAACTTTTGAATAGTTTTCGCTACCATATTTAATACGAACAGTCGCTGGAATGATCGCTAACCATGCCCCAAGATTAAACCAGAAAATACTATAACTAATCATAAATAAAGCCAGATGAGTTCCTCTATTTAACATCGAGATAATCGCACCGATCATCATGAGCATAAAGGATAGCTTAACGCTGTAATAAAAACCTTTTCGGTCCATAAGTAATCCAAAAAGTGGACGAGATATTCCATTCATGAAGGCGAAGAAGCTCATGCTAAGAGCAACTCTCCATGGATCAAATTCATAAACTTCCACACCGATATAATATGAAAGACCAATCATCATTAATCCAATGGTTGTCGCAATCACAAAATAGAGATAAATCTGTTTACCCGTAATAGAAAGGGGCGAAACGATTTGTGTTTCTGTACTTACTTGATGTGTATCAATTTTTCTATATTTTAGTATCCATGAAAAAGGTATTGCCATCACTAAGAACGCTATACCGTAGATATAAAATGTGCTTTTAATCCCAACTGTTTCAATCAGATAAGTCGATAGTGGTGCAACCACTAAGGTTGATAGTCCGAATCCAAGTAAGATAATACCCATGAAAAAACCTTTTTTAGCTGGATAAATATCTTGTATTCCTCGAATAGGTATACCGTAGACCATACCAACACCTATGCCAATCAGTACACCATAACTGAGTAAAAAACCAATAAATGATTGAGATAACCCAGAAAGGATCCAACCCAAACCAATCATTAACGTACCTGTCATTAAAATAACAAACGTATTTTTTGGTTTTAATATGCGACCTGTCACCATCATGGAAAAAGCATAAAAAAACAAGGACATCATGTAGGGATAGCCACTCTCGAGTGTGCTGAGTGAATAAATGTGTTGAATGTGTGGTCTAAAGACTGAAAAGGTGTAGACCGCACCAATCATCAACATCAATAAAACACTCATTGAAAGATATAATATGTTATATGATTTTTTCATAGCTACCTCCTATCCTTTTTAGTATATCACAACACAAAAATCATTAAAAAAGGGATGCACCGGCACCCCTTGATGAAACAGCTTAAATAGCGCACTTCTCATAATCACATTCAGGATTATTACAATGAATGCAACCTTGCTTTTTAACGAGAACATCACCGCATAATGGGCATAATTCTCTTTCAATCTTTTCAGGTGTGTGACCTGAGGAGGAAACGGAAATGTGAGTGACATACTCTTTCACATCGCCTGTCTTTTTATTCATCCACTTTTCTTCAAGATGAACATGAGGAGGAGTTGCAGGGTTTAAATCTTCAGTGTTTTCATTAACGCCTGCTAAAATACCAATCTTAGCACAACGATCTCTGAAGACGGTTGCTCCTTTAAATCCTAATTTCCACGCTGTCTTGTAGATGTTCATGACATCATCAACTGATGCACTGTTGTGTAAATTAAATGTTGAACTGATTGCAGTATCCACATATTTTTGAATTGTTGCTTGAACGTTTGCACGATCCATGAAATCAATGTTTTGTGATGTGATAAGTGCCCATTCAGGTAGTTCTTCTGGTTTAACGCCTAATGCTTTTGCAAGAGCGACTGGTGTCTTTTCCCATACAGTAATGGTCTTTTCTTCATCAAACATTGAAACGATACGTCTCGTGTAATTGATTTGGAAAAATGGCTCTACGCCGCCACTTACCCCAAGAATGTTAGAGATTGATCCTGTAGGTGCAATCGATAACAGTCTTGAATTTCTTAAACCAAATTCTTTAATTAAAGCATCAGTATCTGGATCAATTGCTGTTTGATAGAATTTTGAAGATGAGATTTTTTCATAATCATATTTTGGAAAAACACCGAGTTCTTTCGCACGAAGTGCAGATGCTTTTGCTGCTGAATTTAACATGCGATGCATGAGTTGATCTAAGAATGTTAAGAATTCTTTGCTGCCATAAGGAAGTCTCATAGAAAGCGCTAAGTCAGCTAAACCCATCACACCAAGTCCAACTTCTCTAAATTGAATCACGTGTTCTCTTTGTTCTGGTAATGCATGACGATCACCTAACATGGTTAGTAAATCATCAAGTGCGACGATCATTTCTGAAACAACAAAGTCAAATCTGTCCCAATCGTAGACTGCATTTTCCATAAATGCATTTTTTACAAACGCATTTAAATTAATGCTGCCTAAGTTACAAGACCCGTGGGGCATAAGTGGTTGTTCACCACATGGATTGGTTGCTGTAAATTTAACTTCATCATATTCTGATAAGAAGTGATAATCATTCATGTGGTCAATAAAGACAACACCTGGATCTCCCATTGTATGCGCAGCATAACCGACGAGTTTGAGTAAATCTTTAGCCTTCATCTTCTTTTCAATGACTTCATAAGGTGTTTCGAAGTTCATGACCCACATTTCATCGTATTCAACAGCATTCATAAATGCATCTGTAATTGCGATAGAAATGTTTGCGCCATTAACTTTAGATAAATCAAGCTTTGTGGTAATAAAGTCGATAATATCAGGGTGATCAATGTTCAAAACGAGCATTAATGCACCACGACGGTTATCTTGTTGTGTGTTTAATGTCGTGTGTGAATACTTTTCAGCAAATACCATAACACCTGGTGTTGTATTTGATGAGTTATTAACTTTGGCACCCTTAGGACGAATTTTCGATAAATTCATACCTTGACCGCCACCATAGGAATATGTTCTAGCAATTTGATAGTCAACACGATAAATGCTTTCTAAACTATCTTCTGGATCTTGTACAACATAACAATTGGAACCAGTAATGTTACCATCTCTTCCAATTGCATAAAGGTTTCTACCGCCGAAAATGGCTTCTTTACGTCTAAAAATCTTTTCTAATGAAGACTTCCCAAAAGCAATACGCTTAATAAAGTCTTTCTTATCTTCACCATTAATTAAGTACTTCTTGAGAATTAAATCTTGACGTTCGTCATTATCTCCCCATGGATTTTCACGATCCGTCTTTTGTTTTTCACGATATTTAATGTAAGAACGAGCTGCCTCATAATACTTTTTCTTCATTAAATAAAGTTCGACATCATCTTGAATCGTTTCAATAGCTACATCCTGATCTTTTGCATAAGACTTGGTAATTTCTGTTGCCTGTTTGAGACATTCTTCATCTGAAAATGTTAAACCGACACTTCGATATGCCTTCTGCATCGCTTGCGCTATCTTTAGCAAATCAAATGGTTCTGCTGTTCCATTACGTTTGATTACATTCATAAAAAAATTCCCCTTTTCCTAAATCTATAAGTCCCCTACCGAACGAGTAATTACGAAACGGTTTACGTGTATTATAAACCATTTGAACACCGATTTCAACAACGAAACAACAAAATTTTCTACGAAAAAAAAGAGCTCTCCTGATACGTAGTATCACGCTTACATTTGAGCTCTAAATGAAATGGCTTTATCATGGGGTATTCCCCAATGAAAACCAAATGTAAATCAACCAAAACGTGGGAAATATAAAATTACCACTTATTCATAACTTTTTCAGCAAAGCCAATCATATCATGAATTTCAATTTTTTTATTTTCAGAAACTTGGAAACTGCCACTGAACTTGCCGAAGACTTGATGTTGATTTGATGAAATGAATATGACATTGGAATGACTATGTCTGTCAAGTATTGGCGTGAATGTTAGATCGATTTTATGATCTTTTGAAATGATTTTCCAAGGAGACATGAAGTCATCTTTGTTATTGATTTTAGGAATATCAAATATGATGTCATCTAGCTTATAGGTTTGATCTTCATAGAAAAGCATGTTCTCTGTAGCTTGACGTGTATCACCAAAACCATAGCCTAGATTAAACCCGATCTTCTTTCCTTCATAAATACCACTCAAGCTGGACCAATACCATGTGTTATGATACGTCCATACACCTCGACCCCAATCTAAGACTCCGTATGCATCGTTGAGATTGTATACCGTATCACCTACAGTTACTTGACCTGACGCTTTTAATAAATTGATTTTCTGATTGTAGTAAAAATGACCCTTCTTTTGAAACGGAGTTGCAATAACCATCGTATCTTTTATCGTCTGTTTAAGAATAAGATCAGCTGTTAAATCATGATGATCATCGAAGTTCTTAACAAAGACCTTAAGATGTCTTTGATTTTTCTCATGGATAAATGAGATGCTATGATTTTTCTTAGTAAATCTAACATCTCCCTCTTTTGAAGTTTCTGGCATATGGAGTTTACCATTTGGAAACCAGCCCATAAACGTCTTTGTTTTTTCTTTCTGATTGATAAAATCAAAAAGAGTAACCGATGTTAACCACATGTAACTATTATCTGCAACCGTGAACGCAATCCCTTTGGATTCATCTCCTATATAATAATAATCCCATTCCTTAATACGCATGCCTTTAACTTTGACTGAACTTCTTTTGTATGTCTTTACTAATGATGTTGCATAACCAGCTTCTAAAAGATCTCCCTTTTCATTAAGCAATGGTCCTGGGCTTAGTCTTCTTTGTTTCATAAGGTCCTCCTAAAAGTTAAATCATCAATTTAAGGATACTCTTTTATCATTAAAAAATCGAGAGGTTAAAGAACAAATACTTTACCACTTGGATAAAAAGATGTGGTTATGCCCTCAAAAAAAGGTCATCTTGAAGTATAATAATAGGTAGAAAACGAGGAACTCTATGAGACGTTATCGCATCGGTGTTGGTGAGCTTGTTTCATTTCTTTATGCCAGTGGAGATTTATCTTCTGAGACATTTCAAAATGTCTCACTACTTGAAGGAACAAAAGCACATCAATACGTTCAAAGTCAATATTCATCAGATGATCAGGCTGAAATTTCCATATCTTTTCTGTATGAGGGAGAAGATTATGATGTTCTTCTTTCTGGTAGAATCGATGGGCTTCTTCATATCGAAGGAAAAACATGGATTGAAGAAATAAAATCCACACGTTTTCCTATTTTTTCAGATGATTATCATGAAAACAATGAACATCTCGCACAACTTAAAATGTATGCTTATATGTACTTAAGAAATGAACATTTAGATGACATCGATGGTCGCTTAACTTATATTCAATTGTCAGATTATAAAATGCGCCATTTCAATTATTTTTTTGATGTTGATGTCTTAACCCCTTTCTTTGAAGAATCAATTGCTCGATATGTCAAATGGCTTGATAAATTATATATTCATCTCGATCGTAAACGCGAATCTTTAGAAAAACTTTATTTTCCTTTTGATGGTTATAGAAGAGGTCAGCGTGAAATGATGAGTGCTGTCTATCAAACAATGAAAGATCAAGATATTTTATTTTCGATTGCTCCAACAGGTATTGGAAAAACGATGGCTAGCTTGTTTGCTACGTTAAAATCATTATCCGAGGATAATCAAAAAATCTTCTACCTTTCAGCAAAAACACAAGGCAAAAAAGTTGCCCTTGACTCCATGGATATTTTACATGAAGCCGGTCTTGAAACTAAGACGCTAGAAATCACATCGAAAGATACCACCTGTTTTCTAGAAAAAAGAGAGTGTGATCCTGAAAAATGTCCTTTTGCTAAAGGGTTCTTCGACAGATTAACAACTGCGATGCAAGACATATTTGATCATGAAACGCTCATGAACAGACACGTCGTTGAAACGTATGCAAGAAAACATACGGTTTGTCCTTTTGAATTTAGCCTTTATGTCTCTTATTATGTCGATGTCATCATCTGTGATTATAATTACGCATTTGATCCAAGAATTCACCTGATTCGCTATTTTGATGAAACAAATTTCAAACCACTTATTTTAGTGGATGAAGCACACAACATGGTTTCACGTTCTAGAGACATGTATTCATCAACGTTGATTCGCTCAGATCTTATTGTTTTAAGAAGAGCAGCCTCTAAACTAAAACCATCGATTAGAAATCCGATTAAAAAACTGTTGGATGAATTTGATCGTTTTAATGAGCAATTAGATGTTCAACCTTTCGTTTCATTTCCGACGCTTCATCAAGACTTTCTAGAAGCTGTGCATTACCTCATGAAAAAAATCGAAAATGCACTTAAAGAAATGCCTAAATATCAACGGAAAACAGACGTGATGGAAGTCTATTTACAACTCTTAAGTTTTTCAATCATTCATGATTTTTATAATGATACCTATTTAACTAATGTTCAAAGATTTGATGTAGATGATATAGCCATAACATTACAGTGTCTTGATGCAAGTGATTATATCTACGACACGATGAAAAATAAAGCGTATGGAACCGTCTTATTTTCAGCGACCATGTATCCTTTAGATTACTATAAAGAATTGATCGCAAGTGGTTATGGTGAAACCATGAAAATTAGATCTCCTTTTGATCCTAAACGACTCAAGCTGATTGTTATGAACCAAGTTAATACACGATATCAAAGTCGTGAAGGATCAAAACATATGATTGTTGATACGATCAAGGAAGTCATACATTCAAAAAAAGGGAATTATATCGTCTTCTTCCCGTCTTATCAATACATGTATCAAATCATAGATGAGCTCCCTTCAGATCTTCCTTGTGATTTAATCATTCAAGAACGCGATATGGAAGCACATCTTCGTGATGTTATTCTGGAAAAATTTAAAACTTTATCTGACAAGTCCCAACTCGCATTTTTTGTGATGGGTGGTATGTTTGCTGAAGGTATTGATTATGTTGGTGACATGTTATCTGGTGTTATTATTGTAGGGACAGGTTTACCCATGTTAAATGAATCAAACAATCAGTTAAAAACCTATTATGAACATGCGTTTGGTAAAGGATTTGATTATGCATACACATACCCAGGCATGAATAAAGTGATTCAGGCTGTAGGTCGTGTGATCAGACGAGATGAAGATTATGGGATTGCCATCTTGATGGACGATAGATTCACCACAAAAACTTACCTCAATTTGTTCCCACCCGAATGGAAACACTATGAAATTGTTAAAAAGCCCAAAGATTTAAAACCGATTCTTTCTTCGTTTTGGTCTTTATATGATAAGGAGGATTAATCATGTGTGGAAGATTTACAATCACTGTTGATTTAGAAGATTTACGTGTCTACCTTGAAGAAAACTATGACATTCATGATATCAAAGCCGATTTTAAACTACCTCGTTTTAATGTATCCCCTGGGCAAGATGTCATAACCATTATTAATGATGGAACGAAAAACCGTGTTGGTACACTCAGATGGGGGTTTGTTCCTCCCTTTGCCAAAGATGAGAAAATCGGTTATCAAATGATTAATGCCAAAGCAGAAACACTACATGAAAAACCTTCTTTTCTTCCTTCATTTAAGTCAAAAAGATGCGTCATTTTAGCTGATAGCTTTTATGAATGGAAAAAAGAAGGATCTACTAAAACACCCATGCGCATTTTAAACAAAGATGAGAAAATCTTTCCGATGGCTGGTTTATGGACAACATTTACCAAAGAAGATGGTACAAAGCTTCATACCTGTACCATCATTACGACTGAAGCTAACGATTTGATGAAAGATATTCATGAGAGAATGCCTGTCATCTTAGATGAGAAAAGCCGTATCACATGGTTAAACCCAAAAGAAAACAATATCTATAGTCTATCGCAACTCCTTAAACCTTATGCATCGCACAAAATGAAATCCTATCAGGTTTCAACCTTTGTGAATCATGCATCAAACGATTCAAAAGAATGTATCAAACCAATATAAACCTATCAAAAAGACCACATCAAGTGGTCTTTTATTATTTATCGATGTCTAATTAATTCGATGCGTTTAATCTTTAATCCACTTGCGTGTGCTTTAAACGATAATCTGTGAACACCAGGATTTAAAACAAACTGTGAAGAGATATCAAACCACTTACCATCTGTACCGTTCGTTGTCAGTGTTGATAAAACCTGATTTTCGCGAATAATCGAGAATGGGATTTGTGCAAAACCAGAAACATCGGATGAAATAGTTAATTCAACAATGTATTTTCCAAACGTCTTCACATCGATTGCAAACGATAGCATACTATCTTTTTGCAAGGTGACAAATGCATCATTTAGATCTGTTGATTCACTCTTCCACGTTGGTTTTAACACATCAAATGTTGTTCTTCCCCAGGGTTCTAAATTGACTTGAACAGGATGTTCTGTAGGTATGATTTCATAGTTAAAATCATCTTTATTTTGATAACGCGTACGATTGGTAAATATATAATGATTTTGAGCTTGATGTGTTAAAAGTGAAACCACGGTTGTATGCGCATTTCGTTTAATCTGAAATGATGTGTTTTTTTCAACATCAAATGTGAGATTAAAATGATCTTCCTCATTTAAAACATAATGCGTGATACGTTCATCGAAATCTTGAAGTAATGTGCCATTCACGTAAACACTCTTTAAGACAGGTAACGGAAAGACTGAAGGTTCAGGCTTAATTTGATCACCCATTTGTTTTTTATAGGCGTATGATTGCAATAAAAATGACACGATATTTTTAGCAACATACTGAGCTTCACTCTTTTTTAATGAACCATTTTCAAAAGATTCAATAGAATTATCTTTAATTGAATTATTTTTAGCATCAACAACAACCATGTATAAATCGCCTTGTGCTTTAATCATCGCTTTAATATTTTGACGTGTGCCTTCTTCTTGATCATCATTCATCTTAGCCCACCAGTCTGTCATCACAATGCCTCTAAAGCCCCATTCCTTGCGCATAACGCCTGCAATCAGATCATAATTACCAGCAGCCCAAATGCCATTGATTGGGTTATATGATGTCATGATCGCTTTTGCATGTGCTTTCTTAACGGCAATTTCAAAACCTTTTAAATAGATTTCTCTGATCGCGCGTTCACTCGCAATGCTATCTGCATCAAATCTTCTATATTCTTGGTTATTGAGTGCGACGTGCTTAATCG
>JAVEQT010000133.1:0-2599 GCA_034007485.1 Acholeplasmataceae bacterium | reverse complement strand
TTTATTTTTGCATTTCAGCCTTAAATAGTGAATTTTATCTTAAGATAATTGATTGAAAAGTTGATATATGTTACAATACGTATGTATTTAGACATGACGCTGGGGGCGGCGGTATCTAGATAGTAAAGTTAGCCCAACAACAATGATTTCGCAAATGAAAGAAAGTTGACTTTTTTATCACGAAAGGAACGTTATGATGACTACTAAATTAAGACGCTTAAGACAAAGAAACCTTATGATTCACGGTTTGATTTTATCTCTCTTGGTAATCACATATATTATATTAATAACTTTATATGAAGATGAACCATGGTTTATACATGCAACCATCGGTGGTATTATGACGCTATGCATCATATCATTTGCAATGAGCATAAAGAAAATGAAGCATTTCTTGATTAATAAAAAAGTTAAAGTGACGCATAATACCATGATGATACCTTATCCACAAAAATTTGTTGATCCACTGGTGGATGTTGGTGGATTTGTTAAAGGCTATATTCACAAAAGCAAGATCATTCCGGATTACCTGATTGAATTTCGAGAAGGTAGAACGCTTTATCTTTATCAAATGGTTCATGAAGCAACTGAAGAGCAATTCACCATACTTAAGGTCAATAACTATGATGTGGCACTTGTTTTAGATGAACAAAAGAAAAAACGCATTATCCATTTAGGTAATGCAGAACTTGTAGAAGAGCACGCATAAGTGCTTTTTTTATTGTTTAAATAAAGAAAAAAGGACTGTGCGCACACAGCCCTTTACGTTTTTATCTGTTGTAGAATTCAACGATAAGTTGTTCGTTGATGTCAGGAAGAATTTCATTGCGTTCTGGATAACGAACGAAAGTTCCAGTCATCGTGTCTTTATCGAATGACACAAAGTCTACTGAAGCATATTGTGCTTCAAGCGCTTCTGAACAAACTTTTAAATCTCTTGACTTTTCTCTTAATTGAATCTTTTGTCCTGGTTGCATGCGATAAGATGGAATATCAACCTTCTTACCATCAACTAGGAAATGTCCATGATTAACGAGCTGACGTGCTTGTGATCTTGTCTTAGCTAAGCCTAAACGATAGATGACATTATCAAGTCTTGATTCAAGCAACTTTAAGAAATTTTCACCGTGCTTACCAACTCTAAGGTTAGCTTCTTCGAATGTCTTTCTGAATTGTTTTTCAGATACGCCATAGGTGAATCTTACTTTTTGTTTTTCGTGTAGCTGTGTTCCATAGTCACTCAATTTAGAGCGGCGTTGTCCATGTTGACCTGGCGCATAAGGACGTTTTTTTAATTCCTTTCCTGTTTCAGAAAGTGAATAACCTAAACGGCGCGAAATCTTCCATGTGGATCCTGTGAAACGTGACATAATTTTTACCTCCTCTTTTATTTTTGGTAGGCAAAAACTGCAAATTGTTTAAGCTGAAGGTATCCCGATGTTCTTTTCGCCATTAAGCAGAAAATGGTTACTAGGGGCTCCGATTGGGTAGGGATCTCACTTCAGATAAAAGCTTGCCTGCTTTTTACCGACGCTATTCATTTTACCCTATAGGGTATTATTTGTCAATGACTTTAACAAGTAATTCAACGAAATGTTCAAAGAAGTCGACAAGTTCATCATTGAAGCGGTCAACAATCGGCGCATCGATGTCTAAAACGCCATATAAACGGTTTTTAATGAAAATAGGGACAACGACCTCGGATCGGCTATTTGCATCACACGCGATGTGATTTTCATGGTTATGCACATCTTTGATCACGAGTGTTTGTTTGTTTAAAGCTGCTTCACCGCAAACACCTTTTCCAAGAGGAATGGTTGAACACGCTACTCTGCCTTGAAAAGGACCTACGGTTAATTGCTTGCCGTCCCACAAATAAAAACCTGCCCAGTTGAGCTGATCGATTGTATCATGAATAAATGCAGATGCATTGGATAAGACTGCGAGTTCATTAGGTTGTTCTTCGAGCAAGAGTTTTGCTGCTTCTAATAAATCATGTTTTTTCATGTTATCACCACCGTAGATATTATAGCATATGTGGTAAAATAGTACATGGTGATAGCATGGAAAAAAGAATTCTGATTCGCTTTGGCGACATGATGCTTAAAGGACAAAATATTGGTTATTTCATAAAACGCGTGCGCGAGCATATCAGAGTGAAGTTATCTGATCTATCTGTTTCTTATATCTTAAGACACGATCGCATCATGATTGATTATGAGGCACAAGATGAAATCGTGCTTGTTGAAAGATTGAAACGTATCCCAGGGATCTACGATTTTGCTATTGCATTTGTATCTACATCTGATTTAGAGGGTATCATTCAAACAGCCATTATAGCCCTTGATCATGAGATTGAAAACGATGGAGTTTCTCTTAAAATCGAGACAAAGAGAACAGACAAAAAGTTTCCGATGACAAGTCAAGAGATTACACAAAACATTGCTAAATCGATATTAAACGGTACTAAATGGCAGATGAAAGTCGATGTCAATCATCCTGAAGTGATGCTTTATGTTGAGTTAAGACAAGAAGCTAGTTATATCTATTTAAAAACCATCAAAGGATTAGGCGGTTTTCCCTACGGCACAGGTGGAAA
>JAVEQT010000045.1:0-11812 GCA_034007485.1 Acholeplasmataceae bacterium | reverse complement strand
AAAGAAAACAGATGATAAGAAAAAGCATAAAAATGATGATGGAAAAAAATACTACAGTAAAAATAAGTCGTATACTAAGCGCTAGCTTAAAAACATAAGAACGTTATTATTAACGTTTTTTTTATGTTACAATGTTAGATGTTAACGATATGTTTATATCGACTTTATCAAATAATTTAAAAACAAGTGAGGATAAGAACATGAAATGGGTTATCATTGGTATTTTATTTGCAGTTTATCTTTTTGAAATGATCGTTAGTTTTTTAAACTATCGTTATCGCTTTAAACCAATTCCAGATGTATTAAAGGATGTTTACGATGAGGATCGCTACGGTGCGTGGCTCATGTACTCTTTAGAAAACCATCGCTTCACGTTAATCAGAAGAGGTTTTGATTTAATATTACTTGTTGTCTTTTTATTAGCAGGCTTATTTGCCAGACTAGAAACAGTGACAGCATCATGGACAACAAGTCCTATTCTAGCAACACTTTATTTTCTCTTTGTTTATGTCTCTGTAGAATTTCTACTCGCTATCCCCTTTAAGAGATATCAAATCTTTAAGATTGAAGAAAAATATGGTTTTAACAAAACAACAAAAAAGACCTTTGTTAAAGATCAATTTTTAGCCTTTGTGATGACGATGATTTTAGGTGGTTTAATTGTTGGAGGAATACATGCTTTATATCTTCAATTTTCTAACAATCTTTGGACGTTTGTTTTGGTCTCTTGGGGATCCATTACGCTTGTCATGATACTGATCTTCATGTTTTTAAACAAAGTGTTCTTAAGGCTATTTAATAAGTTTACACCGCTTCCTGAAGGATCACTAAGAACAAGAATTGAAGAACTCGCTTCATCGTTAGGTTTTAACATTAAAGCCTTATCAGTTATGGATGCATCGAGACGTTCAACAAAATTAAACGCGTTTTTTACAGGGATTGGTAAATCAAAAGAAGTTGTTTTATTTGATACCTTGATCGATAAGATGTCAGAAGATGAAATTCTAGCCGTTCTTGCTCATGAGTTAGGACATGCGGCTCATAAAGATACGTATCGCAATTTGATTCAACAAATCCTAATCATCTTGATCTATGCATTAGGTATTGGTTTAATTCTGCAAAGTAAAACTTTAGCAACAACATTTGGTTTATCCGGTGTCCATTTTGGATTTGCACTCATTTTATTCTTTATTCTCTTTGAACCCATTCAACTTGTATTAGGCATTCCTTTGTCTGCGTTATCAAGAAAAGCTGAATTTAAAGCAGATACATTTGCAAAGTCTAAAACCAGTGGAGAACACATGATTTCAGCACTGAAAGTGCTCGCTAAAGAGGATTTAGTGAACTTAAACCCACATCCACTGACAGTACTCCTCTATTATTCACATCCACCGATGAAAGAGCGTATTGAAGCGATTATCAAAGCATAATAAAAAGGGAACTTCGTGTTGAAGTTCCCTTTATCTATCTTTACTCTGCTTTTTCTTTTTTAGGTCCAATCTTCTCAATCAAGTTGATTAAGACATTGAGTAAAATACCGATGATTGCTGCAAAACTCATACCTGATAATTTAACGATGGCTGTTAAGTTGAGTGCTGCACCGCCTAAACCGATGACTAACATCGTTGAAACAATGATCAAGTTCTTCATGTTACCAAGATCTGTTCTATCTTTAATCAAGATCTTAACACCATTTGCTGCAATTAACCCGTATAAGACAATGGTCATACCACCGATAACTGCCCATGGAATACTATTGATAAACGCTTGAATGTATCCGAAGAAACCGAGGAGGATTGCGAAACATGCTGCTAAACCAGTTACCCATACAGATCCTACACGAGTGATCGCGACAACACCAGTGTTTTCACCATATGTCGTATTTGCTGGTCCACCAATGGCACCTGCAACAAATGTTGCAATACCATCACCGAGTAATGTTTTATCTAATCCTGGATCCGTAATAAAATCTTTTCCTGTGATTTCACCTAATACAACGTGGTCACCAATGTGCTCTGCAATCGTTACGAATGCAAGTGGAGCAAACATTAAGACATTGCTTAAGTCAAACTTGTAGGTTCCAACAAAACGAAAGTCAGGAAGTTGGAAGAACTGTACACCACTGAAGACTGCAGTTAAATCAACGAGTCCAACAGCGATTGATGCAACGTATCCAATAAAGATTGATACTAAGAAAGGAACAATTCTTAAGAAACCTTTTGCTTTCGTTGATAAGATGACAACGGATAAGAAAGTGATTGATGCGACAAGCGGTACTTTCCAACCTTGAGATCCATCAAGACCTGATGATGAAACTGCAACAGGTGCTAATGTCATACCAATGATAATAATCATCGGTCCAATGACAACTGGAGGTAACATCTTTTTCAACCAACTGCTACCTAAGAAACGAATAGCGATAGCAACAGCGATATATATCAAGCCGACAACCATTAAACCGAAATACGCAGAACCTGCTCCACCAGCGCTTGCTACAGCTGCTGTAATCGCTGGAATGTAGGCGAAGCTACTTCCTAAATACACAGGAACTTTTGCTTTTGTACAAAGAATATAGATCAATGTACCAATACCACTTGCAACGAGTGCAACACCAACATCAAGACCAGTTAAAAGAGGAACTAATACAGTTGCTCCAAACATTGCAAAGACATGCTGCAAGCTTAAAACAATCCACTTGCCGATGGATGCCGGTTTCTCTTGAATACCGACAATCATTCCATTTTCATTCATGACATTTCTCCTTAGATTTAATTTCGTAAGGCCTTTAGCAAAAAAGACACCCTTTGGTGTCCTTCAAGCGTAGGTATGGAAAGATAATTACCTTGTTATGCTCACTGGCATAGCTTAAAGGACCTTTACTGTTTCAAGTATATCATGATTTTTTTGAAATACAACTAAAAAATTCGTAAAAAAATGATAAGATAAAAGTGGTGATAACATGAAGGAACTAATGAACAAAGAACAGCTCTCAAGAACATTAAAACGCATGACACATGAAATGATTGAGCATAACCAAGACTTAAATGACATCGTGTTTGTAGGTATCTTAAAAAAAGGATATCCGATTGCACAGATGTTAAAAGATAATTTAAAAAGATTTGCTGATATGGATGTACCACTTTTTGGTATAGACATTCATGCATATCGCGACGATTTAACGGATAAGATTAATCCATCACTTCAAGGTCTTGATGTCCATGATAAAACAGTGATTCTTGTTGACGATGTTTTATATACGGGAAGAAGTGTAAGGGCTGCTATGGATGCTTTATCAGATCATGGAAGACCTAAACAAATCCAATTAGCTATCCTCATTGACCGTGGACACCGCGAATTACCGATTAGAGCGGATTATATTGGTAAAAATATACCGACATCTAAAAATGAAAAAGTCATTGTTGATATTGAAAATATGAATGTATACATCGAGGATAAATAACATGATCACATTAGAAACAAAGCATTTAATTTTAACACCTATTCAATTAAGCGATGCCGAAGCTATCTTTCACTTGTTTACAAAAGAGATCACGAAATACATGTATCCTTCACCTGCTGAAAAGATAGATGATACCATCGCATTCATTAACCATTCAATCAAACTTCGAGAAGAAAATAAAGAAATTGTATGGGTTGCACGGTTAAAATATGATGATACATTTGTTGGTTGTATGGGTCTTCATAGCATGAATACCGATACACCGGAACTTGGGCTTTGGATTCAAGAGGGACTATTTGGAAAAAAGCTTGGGTTAGAAGGCATGACAGAAATCATCAGATTTGCTCAAGAACGCGTACCACATCACTACCTTATTTATCCTGTCGACCGTAGAAATATGGCATCAAGAAATATCCCAGAAACTTTGGGAGGCATATTAAGAAAGACGTATCATAAAACAGGGAATTCAGGAAATGAACTCGATATTGTTGAGTATTGGATTTACAAAAAGCTTCCTGAAGACTACGTGAAACCTACACTCCTCTTTCAAGGTGATTCAATTACTGACTGTGGAAGAAACAGGTCAGATGTATCAAGTTTAGGTGATGGTTATGTCTATCAATTAAAAGATTATTTCCCTAATGCGATCATGATCAATCGTGGAATTAGCGGTGATCGCACAGAAGAATTGCTCAATCGTTGGAACGAAGATGTGATTCATCATCAACCTGATGTCTTATCTTTATTATGTGGTGTCAATGATGTGTGGCATTTCTACAACTTTGGTAAACCGATTGATGAGAAGACATTTGAAACAAATTATAGAAAACTCATCGATTTAACTATCGAAAAATCACCACAAACGAAAATCATGCTGATTGAACCTTTCAGCTTTTCAATTGGAGCCTTTGATGCATCATGGCGTCCGATGTTAGATGCATTTATCACGATTGTTTCCAATATCGCTTCATCTTATCATCTTCCACTTATCCACATGGACAAACATATGAAAACGTGGGAGAAAACCTATGGCGCAGCTGCACTTTTAGGTGACGGTGTTCATCCAACTGAGCTCGGTCACCAACTTATGGCTAAAGTATTAAAACCTGTAATCCGTAACCTACTACTTGAAATAGACGAAAAAAAGTTATAAATCAAATATAGGAGGAATAACATGGGAAAACCGACGACGAAAGAAGAACTCATTCAATTCAGTCAACGCGATTATGACACCATCATGGAAATCATTGACAAGCTTTCAGCGAAACAACGATTAAAGGAATGGAAAACACCAGGGCGTGACAAGAACTTACGTGACATTCTCTTTCACTTGTATGCATGGCACCAAATGTGCCACAAGTGGCTAGAAGCACTTTTAGAAGGTGGTCGTCCAGCTTTACCCAAAGAAGGTTACACCTGGGATGACGTTGATCAATTAAATCACGAGATATGGTTAGAAGCACAAAAGCACCCATTTATGGATGCTTTAGAGCTTTTTCAAGAGTCACATAGAAGTTGTTTAACATGGATTAAACATCTTTCGGATGGTCAGATTTTTACGACGTACTTTCCGTGTATGAGACATCCGATTAATGGGCTTATCGATGGTTGTATAACCGATCATTACGAGTGGGCAATTGATTTAATTAAAAAAGAATATAACCTATAAAAAAATAGAAGTTCATACCTCTTTTGGCATGAACCTCTTTTTTTATTGTTGTTTAAATCGATTTTTGATCTTCATTTCTTTATTGATGTACATACGTATGAATAGCATGACACTAAAGAAGATAAAGGCTACAACAAAGATCCAATTTAAAAATTGTGGAATAAACTTCATATTATCTGGATCGTTATGATGCGCATAGCGAATGATGAAAAAGATATTTTCAAAATCGTAAACATTGAACCTGGTTAATATCATACCTAGAAAAATATTATATAAAACACCGATAATGATGATTGCTACAAGCAATACCTTTAAACTTTTTGTTTCCTTCATTTAACCACCTCTAACCACCTTCATTATAACAAAATAATCCTTCATTTTTGTGTCAAAATGGATAAATAGACAAACACACATAATCCCTCGAATTCAAGCGGAAAACAGTTGACATTTCATACATATTATAGTAATATGACATAGGTACATGAGTTTTATCCACGAATAGCCCTTAAATTCAAACCCCAAACGAATATAAGGAGAAATGAAATGAATACTTTTATGGCAAATGCTCAAAATGTAACACACAAGTGGTACGTTGTTGATGCAGAAGGCAAAACCTTGGGTCGCTTAGCAACTCAAGTAGCAGTAGTTTTACGCGGTAAGCACAAACCAACCTACACTCCTCATGTAGACTGTGGTGATTATGTAATCGTAGTAAACGCAGATAAAATTGAATTAACTGGTAAAAAATGGAATCAGAAAATGTATTATTCTCATTCTGGTTACAATGGCGGTCTTAAGGAAACAGCTGCAAAAGATGTTATGGCTAAATTTCCAACCCGTATGGTTGAAAAAGCAATTGTTGGTATGTTACCACATACAACATTAGGTGCTCAAATGGCAAAGAAACTCTTTGTTTATGCAGGACCTGAACATAAGCACATTGCACAACAACCAGAAAAATTGGAGGTATAATCAGTCATGGCAAAAGAAAAAGTACAATACTTAGGAACCGGTCGTCGTAAGAGCTCGGTAGCAAGAGTTATTCTAACTCACGGAAAAGGATCATTTTTGATCAATGGACGTGAATTTGAAGAATACCTACCATCTCCTGCAGTACGTCTTGACGTTCTTCAACCATTAGCACTAACTGAGAGTGAAGGCAAATTCGATATTTCTGTTAACGTCTACGGTGGTGGACTTTCAGGACAAGCAGGTGCAATCCGTTTAGGTATTACACGTGCCCTCATGGAAATCAATCCAGAACTTCGCCAAACTTTAAAACCTGCTGGACTTGTAACGAGAGATCCTCGTTCTAAGGAAAGAAAAAAGTATGGTTTAAAGAAAGCAAGAAAAGCATCACAATTCTCGAAGCGTTAATTCATGTGGGACCCTCTTGGGTCCCTTTCTTTTTTTATGTTATAATGAATTCGTATAGGTGAATCATATGAAGCTGAACTACAAAAACACGTTTTATATTGGTCTAATTTTCTTTATTATTTCTTTGTTTTGGCAAACATATGATATGATGATTGCTCGTACGATGATTGACAAGTTTGGGTTAAATCAAACATGGTCAGGCATCGTTATGGCTATCGATAATGTTATGGCAGTGATTTTACTGCCACTTTTTGGTGCCTTATCAGATAAAAGCAATTCCAAAAAAGGTAGAAGAACACCGTATATTATTGTAGGTACAATTTTAGCAGCATTTTCGTTTATGTTTTTATCTTATGCAGATTATCTTCAAACGTTAAAGATTCAAGCAACTGATATTGTTTCTGAACATTATGATATCGCCTTTGGTGATGATGTTGATTCGAGTGAACGCAATCATTGGTATGATGTTATCGATCAAATGGATGATGAAAGACAAAACGCTTTTCTTTTAGGTGATATTAGCCTTAATGAATTAAATGATTATGAAGATGACATCAAAAACCCCATGTTAAGTATTTTAGGAAACAATGGTGAAACGTTAAACAATCGTGATTTATCCATGATCAAAGATATGTATTATAAATACTTATCAGAAAGAGCATGGGAAGTCACATCGACTAACCTTACGAATTTAATAATTTTCACAAGTATTTTATTTATCGCTTTGGTCTCCATGACGATTTTTAGATCACCTGCGGTTGCCTTGATGCCTGACGTGACAATCAAACCACTTCGTTCAAAAGCGAATGCCATCATTACGTTAATGGGGGCATTCGGGGGTATTCTAGCTGTTTACATCATTATGCTTTCTGGTTTAAATAAGCACGCTTATGACCATCATGGCATCGTGTACATCATTGTTGGAGTCGTCATGATTATTGCTCTCATCATCTTTTTATGGAAGGTTGATGAACCTAAACTTGTGAGAGAAAAACAAGAGGTTGATCATACGTTGGGTTATGCACCAGAACAACTACAAAACCAACCTAAAAAAACACTTAAGTCCATGACGATTAAACGTCGCATGTCGCTATATTTCTTACTCGCATCTGTCTTTTTACTCTTTATGGGGTATAATGCAGTGATGAGTAAAATTGCAGATTACTTACCAAAGGTATTAAACTTAAATTATTTTGATTATCAATTCATCATTGCGCAAGCACTCGTTGTTGTTGCTATTCTTCCTATAGGGATCTTATCGATGGCTATCGGTCGTAAAAGAACGGTTTTACTCGGAATGGCGATCATGGTATTCGCATTGATTAATGCAGCAACCATCAATGAAGGAAGTGCGTGGCTAGCTGCAGGAATGATTGCTTTAGCAGGTATCGGATGGACAATGATTGGTATTAACACCTATGTCATGGTTGTTGAAGTATCTAAAGGTTATGATGTTGGTCGTTATACTGGTTACTATTATGCCGCTTCAATGTCTGCTCAAATTGTCACACCGATTTTATCAGGAATACTCATGGATCAATATGGTCGGATCATCTTATTTCCATATGCAGCGTTTTTCGTTGCATTATCTATCGTGACCATGTTATTTGTTAAGCAAGGCGAAGCTAAAAAAATAAAAGGCAGCTTACTCGCTGCATTAGAAGAGGTGGAATGAGCTTATGAAAATCGCAGTTATTGGACATTCAAGTTCTGGAAAGTCAACGTTTTCAAAGCGTGTAGCTCAAGTCTATCAAATTCCTGTACTTCATATTGATAAAATCTTTTTTGAACCCAACTGGGTTGAAAGAGATAAGAAAGTTGTAGAAATGGAAATACGTGAGTTCATGCAAGGCCAAAAATGGATTATCGATGGGTTTTACCGAAAGCTCGCTACTGAGCGTTTCGATGAAGCAGATCAAATTTTCATCTTTAATTTTAACCGCTTTAAATGCCTTTATGGCGCGATTGTTCGTCGCTTTAAATATCACAATCAAAACAGAGATTCAGTTTGTGTAGGATGTAAAGAAAGACTCAATTTGAGTTTTGTGTGGTGGATTTTATTTGGTGGTAGAAAAAAGGATTCTAGAAATCTATTAAAGCGTTTTGAAATCGAATATAAAGACAAAATCACAGTCTTTAAGAACCGTAAGCAAGCGAATCACTATTTAAGATCTATCGGTTATACCGGAAGCTTAAATTATGAGTAATTTTCGTTATTTTTAGATTTTGTTGTTAAATAAATCTGATTATTGTATAATCAATAGTGCATGTAAGGATGGGATGAATCGTGGAACATAAGGTTAGAGTGAGATATGCACCAAGTCCAACAGGACAACTACATATCGGAAATGCACGCAGTGCACTTTTTAATTATTTATACGCACGTCACTTCGGTGGCGATTTTATTGTAAGAATCGAAGACACGGATGTTCTTCGTAATGTACCTGGAGGCGAAGAGTCACAGCTCTCTAACCTAAAATGGTTAGGTCTTGATTGGGATGAATCACCTGATAAAGGTGGTAAATTTGGACCCTATCGTCAGCTTGAAAGATTAAACATCTATCAAGAATATGCAGAAAAATTACTTGAAATGGGATATGCCTACAAGGAATATCGCGAAAATTCAAAAAAATATGCCATTCGATTTAAAGTCCCCAGTGATGTCGAACTTACGTTCAAAGATTTAGTGCGTGGTGAACTAAAATTCCACTCTAAAGATGTTGAAGACTGGATCATGGTTAAAGATAATGGCATTCCTACGTATAACTTTGCAGTTGTGATCGATGATCACTTAATGAAGATCACACATGTTTTACGTGGTGAAGAACATATTACCAACACACCTAAACAAATTTTGGTTTATCGTGCATTCAATTGGCGAGTTCCTGAATTTGGACATATGACCATCATTGTTAATGAACAGAAAAAGAAGTTATCAAAAAGAGATAAAAACGTGATTCAGTTCATTAAAGAATATCAAGATATGGGATACCTACCAGAAGCGATGTTTAATTTTATTTCACTTTTAGGATGGTCACCACAAGGCAATGAAGAAATTTTAACACAAGAACAAATCATCGAACAGTTTGATCCTTCGAGATTATCGAAAGCTCCAGCGATGTTTGATAAGAATAAACTGGCTTATATCAATAGTCGTTACATCAAAAAGTTAAGTGTTGATGAACTAGCACAGATGTGCAGACCTTACTTAGAAAAAGCGGGTATTGTTGTACCAACAGAAGATTGGCTAAAAATCTTAGTTGGGTTATTACAAGATCGTATGAGTTATTTAGGAGAAATTGTTGAACTACATAACGCATTCTTCCATGACGAATTTAAAATCAAAGAAGAAGCTTTCCAATTCTTAGTTGAAAATGAAAGTGCACGTCTTTTAGAAGTGTTTAAAGATCATTTAGCTTTAAGTGATTTTACACCAGAAGAAATTGAACCTTTAATTAAACAAACAGGTTTAGATACACAAACCAAAGGGAAACCACTATTTATGGGTCTTCGCATCGCTACGACAGGTGATATGCATGGACCATCACTCCCTGTATCGCTTGCTCTACTCGGCAAAGAGAGAGTTATCCAACGTTTAAATCAAACCATTAATCAACTCAGAGGTGAATCATGAAACGCATAGTCACATTAGTTGCAATCTTATTATTTAGTTTTATACTTGTCGCATGTCAAACTGACACCGGTGAAGTTACCGCGAATATGACAGGCTTGGATGTTGAATTGACATCGATGACATTTACGATTGAAATTTCTGATCCAGAAGAAGAAATCACAGGAGCAATCACTTTAACTCTTTATGATGATGAAGATAAAGTTGCTCATACCAAAGATATTTCTGATTTTGCAGAACTTGTTGATTATCAAATCGCTGGTTTAAAAAACGAGGTTGTTTATACGTTAAAACTTTTTGCTACCATCGGTAGAAACGTTGTAACCTTGATTGAAAGAGATATCAATTTAGCATCTGCTGAAACTGTACACATTACAACTCCAGAAGAATTTTTAGCAATGGTAAATAATCGTGCAGGTAATTATGTTTTAGATAATGATATTGATTTTGCAAGCACAACATTCTCATCACCTTTCTCATCACCTTTCTCTGGAACGTTTGATGGACAAGGATTCGCTTTAAAAAATATTACATTTGATAAAGTGTTACAGTATACTGGTGTCTTCGGATATGTTTCAAGCGGTACGATTAAAAATGTCATTTTTGACAATGTGACCATTGGAACAGCTGAAACACCACTTGCGATGACAACATCATCACGCGTTGGTATTGTTGCAGGTTACATTGCTTCAACAACAGGTACTATTGAAAATGTTTCTGTCATCAATTCATCGATTTATTATACAACATCATCTACGGTACAAGCTTATGTAGGTAGCATCGTGGGTGAATCACGTGGTGTAGTTAAATCTTCAGACATAGATCAAACAAACGTTTATGTTAAATCAACTTCATATGGTCGTATCCGTGTGGGTGGAGCTATTGGTCTTCTTGGTGAAGATGCACAATTAAAAGAGATTGAATCAAACGCTAATGTACATGTTGAAATTGCTGGTGCAAGCTTAAAAGATCGCAATTTAAACATCAATGTGGGTGGCGTCATTGGATATCATAACGCAAGAAATATTAATTTATCAGTTGAGAACTTAGTTGCTACAGGTAATGTCGATGTCGATTTAGATTTTGGTACTGCTGAAGGCACAACAGAAGGTAGTTATGCGATTTATGTTGGTGGAATTGCAGGCATCGCGTATAGCAATGTCAACCAAGCACTCTATAGTGGATCTATCACAGTAGATCATGTAAAAAATGATTTTGAAGCAGAAGTCAGTAAATCATTTTTCGTTGGTGGACTCTATGGTGCATACATCACATCGAAAGCAAGTGCAGGCAACTTAAGATATTCAGAAACTGCAACGCTCAATATTCATGTATCAGATGATGTCGATTTAACTGCATCTCAACTTGTAGCAAATCTTGGATCATCCGCAGAAAATGTCTTTAGTTACTTCGGTGATTTAAGTCTTATGATTAATGATGTTGATGAAACTGCAAACGATACAATCGATGTCATCTTAACAACTGATGAATTCTTTGATAGTGAATTTATCAATGCATGGTTAGCAGAATAACCTATAAAATTATATGAAGGGGCTGTAATGAAATAAAATAGTTTCAGCCTTGATAACAAAAAAGCCACTCTGGATGCCAGGGTGGTTTTTTGGTATAATTGTAGTATGACAAGTACACAAAAAATACATAACTATTTTAACCC
>JAVEQT010000044.1:0-12068 GCA_034007485.1 Acholeplasmataceae bacterium | reverse complement strand
TACCTAGAAGATATGGAGGGGTAAACATGATTGATTATATTTTAATAGGACTTCTTATGGGTCTCATTGGCCTTGTGATTTATCTTATCGTGATGATCTCAAAACAAAAACCAGCAGAACCCGATTTAACACAGCTTAAAGAGGTTCAAGGGGAGCTCAAGGTCTATCTACAAAAAGAATACAGTGAGTTTAGATTTCAATTATCACAAATGATTAATGAAACCGGAAAAACAAGTCAAAAAGATTTAAATGAATTTAAAGACAACATGTTAAGACAAATTGAAGTTAAATTCAAAGAAATCAACGAAAAAGTCGACGTTCGATTAGGCGAAGGATTCGAAAAAACGAATAAAACATTCACAGATGTTGTTGAAAGACTCACCAAAATCGATGAAGCACAAAAGAAAATTGAGTCATTATCAACTGAAGTTATCTCATTAAATGATCTATTAAAAGGTCAAAAAACAAGGGGTATTTTCGGTGAAGTTCAGCTTTATCAGTTATTGTCAGCTGTTTTAGGTGACAATCAATCACTTTATGAGAAACAAAAAACGTTATCGAATGGATCCATTGCTGACGCTATTGTCTATGCACCAGACCCCATAGGTATGGTTGCTATCGATTCTAAATTTCCACTTGAAAACTATCGCCGTATGGTCGATCGTGATTTAGGAGATGCAGACCGCCTACAAGCAACAAAAGACTTCAAAAAAGATGTAAAAAAACATATTGATGATATCAAAAACAAATACATTATCTTTAATGAAACAGGCGATCAAGCCTTCATGTTTGTTCCAGCTGAAGCTATCTTTGCTGAAATTTCAGCTTATCATGAAGATCTCATTGAATACGCTGCTAAAAACAAAGTTTGGCTCGTTTCACCAACGACTTTAATTTCAACATTATCCATGATACAAATGGTTGTTAGAAACTTAGAACGTGACAAACAAGCCAAAGTTATTGTTGAAGAACTCAAAAAATTAGGTGAAGAATTCAAACGCTATGTCGATCGATGGGATAAACTTAAACGATCGATTGAAAGCGTCTCTAAAACAGCAGATCAGGTACATACAACGAGCACGAAAATATCAAACAAATTTAAACATATTTCAGAAGCTAAATTTGATGAAATTGAATTAGATGAACCTGAAGAAATTGAAATGGAAACACCTGAAGACTTAGATTGACAAATCCCTTTATTAAGGGTATAATATGTAAGAAATCAATGAAGAGAGAGTAATGTTTAGCCTCTTAATAAGCGAATCAGGGATGGTGCGAGCCTGAGTTAATGTTAAACACGAAAAACACTTGGAGAGATGAAAGAAATCGATTAAGAGAGTAGAATCATCCGTTGACCGCGTTATAGGTTATTGAGGGCTAGAATGATTGTTCTAGAACTAAGGTGGTACCGCGTATTTTTACGTCCTTAGCATTGACTAAGGGCGTTTTGTTTTTTTAATCAGGAGGAATCATATGGAAACAACCGTTAAAAAGATTTACAGAGAAACTGAAGATTATGCTGGAAAGACAGTAGAGTTATATGGATGGGTGAGAAATCATCGTGCTCAAAAAGAATTTGGCTTCATCAATTTTCATGATGGAACATTTTTTGAAACGCTTCAAGTTGTCTATGAAGAACAAAAGGTTGACAACTTCAAAGAAGTTCAAAAGTTTAGAGTAGGTAGTGCCATTATGGTTAAAGGAGAGTTAGTTTTAACACCCGATGCCAAACAACCTTTTGAAGTCAAAGCAATTCATATTGAACTTTTAGGAGATTCACCAGAAGATTATCCGATTCAACCGAAAAGACATACACGAGAATTTCTAAGAGAAGTTGCTCATTTGAGAGCTAGAACCAATCTTTTTCATGCTGTATTTAGAGTAAGATCTACTGCAGCTATGGCTGTTCATGAATTCTTTCAAACTAAGGGCTTTATCTATACGCACACCCCCATCATTACTGGTAATGATGGCGAAGGTGCAGGACAGATGTTTAGTGTGACAACACTCCCTTTGGATAAAATGCCAATGACTGAAGAAAAAAAGATTGATTTCAAAAAAGATTTCTTTGGTAAAGCAACCAATTTAACCGTTACAGGACAACTTGAAGCTGAAGCCTTTGCCTTAGCATTTAAAGATGTGTATACCTTTGGACCAACCTTTAGAGCTGAAAACTCCAATACACAGCGTCACGCATCAGAATTTTGGATGATTGAACCAGAAATGGCATTTGCTGATTTAGAAAAAAACATGCAAGTCGTTGAAGAAATGGTGAAATACATCATAAAATATATGTTTGAAAAACTCCCAGAAGAAATGGTTTTCTTCGATAAGTTTGTTGAACCAGGCTTAACAGATCGTCTTCTCAAGGTTCTTAACGCACCTTTTGCGCGCGTCACTCATAAAGAAGCGATTGATATCTTACTTAAGAGTGGTGTAAAATTTGAAAACACGCCTAAACATGGGCAAGACATTAATACAGAACATGAAAAGTACTTAACAGAAAGATATTTCCAATCCCCTGTATTCGTTATCGATTGGCCTAAAGATATTAAAGCATTTTACATGCGCTTAAACGATGATAACGAAACAGTCGCAGCTATGGACTTACTCGTTCCAGGTTCTGGTGAACTCGTTGGTGGATCGCAAAGAGAAGAAAGATTAGATTATTTACTTAAACGTATGGAAGAACTTCACGTACCACAAGAAGGGCTTGAATGGTACTTAGATTTAAGACGTTACGGTGGATGTGTTCATGCTGGATTTGGTATGGGATTTGAGCGCCTCATTATGTACTTAACAGGCGTCGAAAATATCAGGGATGTCCTACCTTTTCCAAGAACACCCAAGAATTGTGAATTTTAAGAGGTCGCTTGACCTCTTTCTTTTTAAAGAAAGGTGATATCGTTTTTATACATTGAAAATAACAAAACATTGATTCTTTGATTGACAAAGGATAACCATCATACTATAATGTAATTACCCCTAAAAGCGCTTTCAAAGATTTTGTTTGAAAAAAAGGTGTAAATATGGGACATTCATACACGCTTTCTCATTGTATTTTCAAGGTTATTATTATATAATACATGTGTTGAGGTGAAGAGTTGAATGTATCCAAATCTAACCGATATTCAAACAAGTTTTTTTGAAACGACGGCAATCGTTTTTTTCATATTTAAAGATTAAGTGCTTTTGGGATACCAAAAGTACTTTTATTTTATAAAAAGTAAAGTCAAATACAACAAAGGAGTATAGGATCACATGGAGATCAGATTAGAAAATCTATCAAAAATATTCGTCGATAAGACTGGAAAAGAAACACGTGCAGTAGACCAAATGGATTTAGTGATTCCTTCGGGCAAACTCGTCGGATTACTTGGACCATCTGGTTGTGGAAAAACCACAACACTTTTTATGATTGCAGGGCTTCATAAACCCACCGCAGGTAAAATATTTTTCGGTGACGAAGATGTTACCAAGTTAAGTTCTGATAAAAGAGGTATTGGTTTAGTTTTTCAAAACTACGCACTCTATCCTCATATGACTGTACGTCAAAACATTATGTTTCCTTTAGAAAATTTAAAAATTGAACGTGATGAAGCTGTAGCACGCGTCATTGAAATGGCTAAATTAGTTGGTATCGAAGATCAACTTGATAAAAAGCCAGGACAACTCTCCGGTGGTCAGCAACAACGTGTTGCTATCGCAAGAGCACTCGTTAAAAAACCTAAAGTTTTACTCTTAGATGAACCACTATCTAATCTTGATGCACGTCTTCGTCTTCAAACACGTGAAGAAATCAAACGTATTCAAAGAGAAACAGGTATTACCACTGTTTTCGTTACCCATGACCAAGAAGAAGCGATGAGTATCTCCGATGAAATCGTCGTTATGAACTTTGGTGTAACACAACAAAAGAATATTCCTCAAAAGGTTTATACAAACCCTGATAATTTATTCGTTGCTAAATTCTTAGGTAATCCACCCATCAACGTTGTTCGTGGTGAAGTTAAAGAAAATAAGCTTTACATTGATGGCATTCTTTTTGCAGATAAAAAAGCTGCTGATGGAACATATGATGTCGGTCTAAGACCAGAAGATTTTAGAATTGATAAAACAGGTATCGAAGTCAAAGATGCAGAAGTCGAAATTATTGGTCGCGATACCATGATTCGCTTCAACATCGGTGACACACAAATACGTGCGCTTGTTGATTCTGAGTCTTACAATGAGTCCAAAGCATTGATTTTGACCGTAAGAGGTAACAAAATCCATCTCTTCAATATCGAAAGTGGTGACGTCGTACGATGAAAAACACACTTGCCAATTGGGTGTGGAGCGTACGAAATTTCTTTCAAGGTATCAAAGAGAAGCTCCACCTAAATTTAAATCTACCAACATGGGTGAAAGCTTTAATTTATCTTTCACCAGCGTTGATCCTGCTTGCATTATTCACATTCTACCCTATTCTCAACGCGTTTCGTTTGGTTGTTTATCAAGGATACCAACTTGTTCGCGATGTTGACGGTGTCTTAAGAGAAAGTATTACAGGTTATACATTAATTGGTAACTTTGTACAAGTGCTTTCTGCAGATAACTTTATTCTTCCTTCATCACATACGAACTCAAGTATTTTATTAAACACATTAGCCATCGTATTTATATCAGTGCCTATTTCGATTTTGTTATCGTTATTTGTTGCAGCGACATTAAATTCGATTAAACCATTCAAAGGCTTCTTTCAAACGATTTATTTCTTACCATATATCACCAATACACTCGCCATTGGTTTAGTGTTTGCCTATATGTTTAAGAGTGGATCAACCGGGATTGTCAACCAATTCTTTATGCTTTTCGGTGTTGAACCAGTCTCTTGGATTGAAAGAGGCGCGACCTATTGGCGCGCCATGACAGTACTTATTGCATTTGGTGTTTGGGATGGCATGGCATTTAAGATTATGGTCTTTATGAGTGGTATGCAGGGTATTGATCAGCAGTACTATCAAGCAGCTGCGATTGATGCGACACCTAAACGTCGTATCTTTACAAAAATTACGGTTCCCATGATTTCACCGATGATTTTCTATATTGTTGTAACATCCGTCATCGGCGCATTTAAGACCTATTCAAGTGTTGTTGCTATCTTCGGTGATACAGCAACCCCCGATGGTGCAAACTATAATTTAAAGACGATTGTATTCCACATTTATGATTATATTTACAGTGGTGAAGATCTCTCCTTAGCGGCAGCGGCATCCATTATTTTATTCGCGATTATTCTTGCGCTCACACTCGTTCAGATGTGGGTTGGTAAGAAACGCGTGCACTACTAGGAGGATGATGACATGAATAAAGAACAAGTTAAACAAATCAAACGATTTGAAAACATCATCCATTTAGTTGATGCAGCATTCTTAATTATTTACGTGGGTCTGTTCCTATATCTTTTCTCAAAGATTACAGTTCCAGCCGCACCACCTGAAGTTTTTACAAACTATGAGTACACAATCTTTGGAATGGACATTGACACACTCGTTCTCAATACATGGATGAGTTATCTCGCCATCTTCATTATTGTGACATTCCCACTCACATTCATCAGTACGAAGAAAACAAAGTTCCGCGAATTCTATGAATATAACCACTATGTTGCAAGTAATTATTTTGTTAACGCACTCGTGTCATTATTCGTATTGAACCCAGTATCATTCATTCTTAAACTGATTGCTACACGTAGAATTTTAGTTGAATCAGAAGGCTATGGCTACAAAGAAGCAGCTAAACGTTTATGGATTGGCTTTAAAAACTTATTCAAGAAGAAAGAAAAAGTTGTTGAAGAAGAGGAAAGCGATTTAAAGAAAGCGATTAGAAAACAAACCATATTCCAATTTACACGTATGTTCTTCTCGTATTTCTTCTTATCAATTGTGGCACTACTTATCTTCATTCCATTCTATTGGATGATTCTAACAGCACTCAAAACATACTATGAATCCAACTTGACAATGACACCACGTTTCTTTGTCGCATTATCAGAAATGCAATGGATGAACTTCAAGTACGTTTTACAAGAAATTGATTTTAGTATTTACATTAAGAACACCCTTTATGTAGGTATCTTATCAACCTTTGGTACGATTATTACAACCGTACTCGCAGCCTTTGCATTTGCGAGATTAGAGTTTAAAGGTAGAGAAACATTGTTCTCAGTTCTTCTGATGACCATGATGATTCCAGGTGAACTCTATATCTTAACTAACTTCTTAACTGTCAGCCAAGCTGGTTTTGGTTGGGTTGGTGGCGCAGAAGGAACGAACTCATACTTCTTGGCGATGATTATTCCGTTTATGACATCTGTCTTCTATATTTTCTTCTTAAGACAGACGTTTAAACAAATACCTGAAACACTTTATAAAGCTGCCAAGGTTGACGGATCATCTGACTTTAAGTATTTAACACGCGTCATGATTCCCATTGCAGGACCAACCATTTTCACGATTACAATCTTATCAGTCATCGGCTCATGGAATGCTTTCATTTGGCCACGTTTAATCACCTCAGTTGGTGACGTTAACGAAGGACAAATGTACTGGTTAATCTCTGCAGCGCTTCGTGATGCTGACTTTACCACAGCAGGAACTAACCCACGTGTGATGTTCAATATGCAAATTGCAGCATCAGCTATCGTCACGATTCCGCTGATCATTGTATTCTTATTACTTAGAAAATATATTATGTCCGGCGTCGGAAGAAGCGGGACAAAAGGATAGAAAAGAGGAGGAAAGAGATGAAAAGAATTATTTCATTCGTATTGATTCTAGCAGGTATACTTGGATTATCAGCATGTGTACAGGTTAGAAACACTGCACCAAGTTTAGTTGGTGTACAAAACGAAGTAACCATTACATATGGTGATTCATATGATCCACTTGCTGGCATCACAGCAAATGATGATGCAGATGGTGATTTAACAGATGTTATTGAACTCGAAGGATGGAATGCCGCATGGCTTGAAGATCCAAGAGGTGGTCAATACAGTTATTCTGTTTATGTTGAAGATGCTGAAGGTTTATTTGCACGTCAGCAAGTAACATTTATTGTTAATGGTAACGTGCCACAGACCGTATCACTTCTTTATGTTCAAGAAGCTCAAACCTATTACATTGGTTCAAGAGATTTTGACCCACTGCGTGGTGTTAAAGCGATTGATACATTCGATGGTGTTGACAATCCTGAAGACCTAACAGATGAGATTGAAGTACTTGATTTACCAAGTTTAACACGTGCTGGTCGCTATACATATCAATTACGTGTGGAAAACCAATGGGGTGCATCTGCAACTAAATCTGTATCACTTACAGTTAAACCTGCAGTCACTAATATTCCTAGCACACTTACATCAGATGCGATTACAATTACGCTATGGCATTCCAATGGCTCAACAATCGAAGGCGCAATGAAGAAATATGCAACACAATTTTCTGAATTGTATCCAAATATTACTGTTAATATCGTTAAAAATGGTGATAACTACGATATGCTTCGTCAAAATACCGTATCCGCTATCAAGGGTGGTACATTGCCAAACATCGTTCAAGGTTACCCAGATCACGTAGCTGAATATATTACAAACAACGCTGTTATTTCAGTTAATCCTTACATCGATCATCCAGTTTGGGGATTTAATCCAACAGTTGATGACGACAAGTTCGAAGATATCGTTTGGAAATATCGCAATGAAAACAGTCAATATACAGCTGATGGTGAGTTTTATTCATTACCTTTCAATAAATCAACAGAAGTCATGATTTATAATTCAGATGCTGTTCAAGATTTAATTGATGATGGCGTCATCACTTCATTCCCAACAACTTGGCAAGATTTATTCGCCATTGCAGACGAATTCGAAGCGATTGCTCCAGGTTATATTGATGAATATGGCACAAAACTAGCCTTGACGGCTGCTGAAATTCAAACAGCTAAGGATCAATTTGTTCCTTATTCTTATGACTCAGAAGAAAACGCATTTATTACACTCATTCGTCAATGGGGTGGCTCATATACAACGATTGATTCAGAAAGAAAAGGCGTTGCATTATACAATTCAGATGAAGCAATAGCTATGTTGAATTATTTCAGTACCCATAAGGATAAGTTAACTTTACCAGCAAACTGGGGATCTGATTATGCTTCTGATATCTTCAAAAAAGGTCAAACCTTCATGACAATAGGATCAACCGGTGGTGCGTATTACAATACACCCGCTTACGTTAATGGCGAGTATCTCTTTGATTTTGAAGTAGCTCCTATTCCTTATAATAAAGACATGCCACAATATCAAACAGCTATTCAACAAGGTACGAATTTGTCGTTAACAAATACAGGTACTGATCAAGAAAAATTAGCATCATGGTTATTCCTTAAGTTTTTAAATAGTAAAGCAGTACAGCTAGATTTTGTACTTACTACAGGATATCAGCCAACACGTTCAACGGTTTACGCTACAACGGAATACCAAACATTTATGAATGGTTTTGAACAAGACGGTGTTACACCACTTGAAGGCGAACCTTTGATGAAATCTAAAGCAGCTAGAGCTGCCGCACTACAGTCAGAAATTCTATTCTTTGACCAAGCGTTTGTAGGTTCATCAGCGATTCGTGAAGCCGTTGGTATTGCATTCAAACGTGTTATTTTACCAAATGAAACAGATACAGTTGCAAACGCATTAGCGTATGCTGTATCTGAAGCTAGACGTTTATTGGGAGACGACAACGTTTCTTAAAAATAAAAAAATATATTTATATAGGAGGATTTAGATGAGAAAGACACGCGTACTACTCTTAGTACTAGTAGCATTATTTGTCGGCTTTCTAACAGCATGTACTTCAACAGAAGACTTACTTAATGTTGCGAAAGACGAACTCGTTGCTAATTACGATGCGACCATCGCGAGCGAAACTTATCAGGTAACTGGTAATTTAACACTTGTGACCGAAATCGGCGATGCAACAGTTAGTTGGACATCTAGCAATACAGCAATTATTACTAATGCTGGTGTTGTTACCCGCCCACAAGCAGATACACAGGTTACTTTAACGGCAACGTTAACCATTGAAGGCGAAACGATTACCCATCAGTTCAGAGTAACAGTTAAAGCTGCAGAAGTTACAGTGGCTCAGAAGTTAGAAGCTGCGAAAGCTGCATTAGTTGCAAACTATGCAGATACAATCGGCGATGACGAATATGTCGTTACTGGAAACCTCACTTTAGTAACAACTCAAGGTGAAGCAACAGTTTCATGGGCATCTTCTGATGAAGCGATTATTACAGCAGCAGGTGTTGTTACTGCTCCAGCATTCTCAGTAGGTGATCAAACAGTTACTTTAACTGCAACATTAACTATTGGAACAGAAACAACAACACAGTTGTTTTATGCATTCGTTGAAGCAGCAGATGAAACAGTCTCTGAACGTTTAGACCGTGCATTAGCATTTGTTACAACGTTCCCAGCAGTTGAAGGTATCACTGGCGCTGAAGATTGGATTGAATTCCCAACATCAGTTGTGTTCGAAAGCACAACATACACAGTTTCTTGGGTTTCTAACAAGCCAAACTTCTTAGCAGTTGATGGTACAGTAACTCGTCCATTAGTTAATACTCCAAATGAAACAGTCATTTTGACTGCAACCATTACTGAAGGTACAGTTACACGTTCAATGGAAGTTGAATTTGTTGTATTCGCTATCGAATCTAGTATGTTATTAGACTCAATTGGTGAAGTATATTCATACGATGCTGGCGATTATGTTAAGTTCGAAGGCGTTACAGTTATTGGTAAGATGCAATATGGCTTCTTTATCAGTGATGGAACAACAGTTCTTTACATTTATGATTCAACAACATTATATGATTTTGTTGAAGTAGGACAAACTTATGATTTTGAAGGCGTTTATGACTTATATTATGGTCTTCCACAATTAGCAAATAACGCTTCACGTCCACTTACAGCGACTCCATCAGATGCTGCACCAGTTTCATTAAACGGTGTACCAGCTACGATTGATTCAGCAATAGGTACTAAGGTAGCTCCAACAAATAATGCTCCAATGGTTTATAATTATCTATCAGTTACAGCTAAAGTATTGATTGATAACCAAGAAACTACAGATATTGGACGTTATAACACATTCTTAGTTGATCCATCATACACAGGAACAACGATTATTACTGAAAAGAATACTGATGGCAAAGCTATTGCATACGCAACAGACGCAATCATCATTTATTATCAATCACTTAATAAAGCTGCAGTTGAAGCACTTGATGGTAAACTCGTAACAATCAACATTCTACTTTATGGTTACAGATCAGATAGAATGATTTGGTACGCAATTTATCTTGGCGATGGTACAGACATTCAAGCAACATTTGATACTGATGCAGAAGCAGTTGCAGCAGTTAAAGAAGGTTTAACATTACCAGCAGATATCAAGGCAGCAGATACACTTAATTTAATTGATGCACAACATGGAACAACCATTACTTGGGCTTCTTCAAATGAAGATGTCATTGATCCAGTTACTGGTGAAGTTACTCCAGTTGATGGTCAACAAGTGACTGTTACATTAACAGCAACTATTGAAAAGGGTACAGTTGTTGAAACTAAGACATTTACGATTAGAGTAGGTATTCCTGCTTTATCAACACTCTTAGCAGTACGTTCATTAGCAGACGGTGCAACTATCAAAGTAAGAGGTATTCTTACAGCGGTTACTAAGACTGGTTCAAGTGGTAACACTTACTGGATGCAAGATGCTACAACAGGTATCAATATTTATGCAAATGCAACAATCTCAGCTATTCTAGATGATCTTGATCTTGGAACTGAAATTGAAATGATTGGTGAATTAGATATTTATAACGGATTGTTTGAAATTGTAAACATTCAATCTGTTAATGTTATCAATGAAACACCAGCGTTACCAACACCAGCATCACTTAATGATGTTGCATTTACTAACGAAGCTCTCCTTCCATATCAAGGTTCTCTTGTAAGTTTTGAAGGCTTCTTATTAGAAACTGATGTTAATGTAACTAGTGGTTCATTCAATGTATCATTATATAACCCAACAAATGGAAAGAAAATTGCAGCAAGAGTAGAATCATCAGTCCCAGGTTATGCAGAAATTCTTGCATTCTTGAATCCACTTGCAGTTAATTCTCCAGTGAATATTGTTGGTGCAGTTGTTGGTTGGTTTAACAGTTATCAATTAGCTATTTATGATGTAGACAATTTTGCAGTTGGCACATTAACTGACACACTTAAAGCTCACATTGATGCAAACGCTATAACAGTTCCTGAATATGTAACTGCAGCAGGTACAATCACATTACCAGCTACAGGTGCTAATGGTTCAGCAATTGCTTGGGCATCAGACAATGCATTAATTAATGCAACAACTGGTGCAGTAACAATGCCAGCATCTGGACAAGTTACTGTTACTTTAACAGCTACGGTCACATTAAATTCTGTTACTCCTGTAGTTGTAGAATTTGAAGTATTAGTTGGCGAAATGTCAACATTCACCGCTACTGTTGATACCGCTGGTTCTTATGCAAGTGGTATTGCTGAAGGCGTTATCCCTGCTGAAAGATTATTAATTGAAAATAACGGCACTGTAGCTATCACCGTTTCATTTAATAAGAACGCAAGCACAACAACGACTATTTTCAACAACTCAGGTGGAGAAATTCGTCTTTATGGTAAAGATGGTAACGGCGGCCAATTAACATTTGCTATTGGTGCAGGTTATGTTATTACATCTATCCAGATCAATACAAGTTCAAATAATGGATATACCATTACTGAAGGTACAGCAACAATTACTGCTGCAAGTCATACACAAATTTATACAACAGGTGTGGCAAGTGTAGTTGTTAAGAATGTTGCAACATCAACAAATCAAGTAAGAATTACAAGCATCGTCATCACTTACGAAGCTGAATAAATTTTCGATTGTTTAAAGTAAGATAAAGGGCTCGCTTCGGCAAGCCCTTTTTTCTTT
>JAVEQT010000132.1:0-2677 GCA_034007485.1 Acholeplasmataceae bacterium | reverse complement strand
CCTACCCATACATAGGCATAACCGATAATAATCGGTAGAATAACTTCAAATTTTTGAGCTTTAAGTTCTTTTAAATCATAGACAAGATCTTTCTTCATGAAATAGATAATGCCTGGAATTAAAAGAATATAAATGATAAAGTTAAGAAGTGAAGATGCTGTATCCGTGATATAACGCATACCACCTTCAATGACATAAGCTTCTGCCGTAAAACTTAAAGGTACAGTAAGACTTTGAGCACGATAACGGACAATATCATTTCCGTTATCCCAAGTACTTATATCACCGTTTGCTACAAGTGCATGTCCAACTTTATAGATATCTAAGACATAGGTCACGCCATCGGGTAGTGCAGTAAATAATGTCTCTTCAACAGCTTCATTCTCAGCGTTGACAAGAACTACATAATCATTATAATAACCGATGACTTCAACGTCATTTTTATAGAGATCACGATACTCGTTCCATACCTCAGGCATCACGACAGCTAAGGCATCGACATCGTCTGCTACTTCACTGATTAAAACTTCAGTTTCACTGATTGTTCCAGTGAGTTTAGGTATTTCAAGCATCACTAAAACAATGATAGTTGCTACCACATACATAATGATACCGTAGACTAAAAGCGTATAGACATAACCTCTTTTATTTTCAGGAGGTTCTTTCTTCTCTGTATTCACTTTTTTACCATGATAAAGTTCATCAAACGTTATAATTTCTTTTTCTTCATTCATCATAATCACCTTACTCCATTATAACGGATTTTGGGTTAATTGCATATCTTACATCAAAATATGTGATAATATAGAAGAGAACAAAAAATGTCTTTTGGGGTGAGTTTCATGAAGAAAATATTAATCGCAAGCCAAAATGTTCATAAGATACGAGAAATCAAACAACTTTTCATTCATCATGCCGTCGAACTCGTGAGTTTAAATCAATTAAAAGATGAGGATGAAGTTCTAGAGGATGGATCATCTTTTTTTGAAAATGCCTTAAAGAAAGCATCTTACTTTTCAAAAAAATATCATTTACCTACAATTGCTGATGATTCTGGTCTTAATGTATATGCACTTGATTTAAAACCTGGCATTTACTCTGCACGTTATTCAGGTGAGGGTGATCACATGAATAATTTAAAAGTTTTAGAAGAGATGAATGGCATAGAAGACAGAAGAGCCTATTTTATCTCAAGTATTGTTGTATCGTATCCGAATGGTGATTTTAAAGCTTACGAAGGTAAGTTTGACGGGTTTATTGCCCAAGAGATTAAAGGATCACATGGATTTGGTTATGATGCGATTTTCTATTTACCTGAGTACCAAAAAACAGCAGCTGAAATTGAACCCGAATTAAAGAATAGAATATCGCACCGCGCGATGGCTATGCGCCTTTTAATGGAGGATATTGATGACATTCTTAATCACGAGTGACGTTCACGGAAAACTGGATCTTTTAGATAAAGTGGTCAAAAAACATGAAAAGATTAAAGAGCATTTGAATGCTGGTGATATGGTGCTTGCACCACATCACTATGAAAAACATCATGTCATTACCGTTAAAGGAAACAATGATTACGGTGTTGATTTACCCTATATTCGTTTTTTAGAAATTGAAGGAAAAAAGATTATGCTGACGCATGGTCATTTAGAATATGTTAAATTCGGTTTAGATCGTTTAAAATTAAAAGCGAAATTAAACGAGGTTGATATTGTGATCTTTGGGCATACCCATGAAAGATATCTCATGGTTGATGAACACATCCTATTTATTAACCCAGGTGCCTTAGGGGATTATCAAAAGTCTTACGCAATTTATGAAGATGGTCAAGTGACCTTTTACCAGGAGAAATTATGAGTCAAGAACAGTTAATCATCGAAAGATCAGCACATGCGTTTAACGTCGAAGAAAGTGATGTTAAAATCATAAATCGTATGTTAGGTGGTATGAGCCATTTAACCTACCATATTCAAGTCAAAGGACAAGATTTCACATTTCGTGTGATCGGTAAAGAGGGTAACCGCTTTGTTGATCGCACCATTGAAAAAAAGAATTTAGAGATTATTAAACCACTACATATCAATAATGAAACCGTCTATTTTGATGTTGAAACAGGAGAAAAAGCAGCTAAGTTTGTTGAAGGTACTGTTTTAACACAACTTGATTTTAAAGATCATCTTAAAGACGTTTCAGAAGTTTTGAAGAAACTTCACACGTCAGATTTAGAACCTGCTTCTGACTACGGTTTAATCGATCGTTTAAATCTATATGAAACATTTACAGATATCCGATCTGATCTTTTCTTAGACTTAAAAGCTAAATGGTTAAAGATCTATAACGAAGAAAGAAAAGATCAACCTAAAGTCTTTTGTCACGGTGATGCACAACGTTCCAATATCGTGATTGGCAATCAAGTCTATCTTTTAGACTGGGAATATGCAGGATGGAATGAATTTTATTATGACATCGCATCTTTTGGCAATGTCGATTTTAATGATGCGTTATTATTACTTGATACGTATCTCAATAGAAAAGCTACCAAAGAAGAACAAGATGTTGTGAGATTTTACCGTATGTATCAAGCGCTCCAGTGGCATCAAGTGGCACTCAGAAAAGAAATGATTGGTTTATCAGAGATTCTTCATTTTGATTTTAAAATGTTATCAGAAAAATATCT
>JAVEQT010000043.1:0-12180 GCA_034007485.1 Acholeplasmataceae bacterium | reverse complement strand
ATTATTTTTTAAATTATAAATTCTACGTTGTGACCCTAGTTAAGATGTTATAAGCACATCCTATCAACTAATTACACCAAACGTCAGCTTTTTTTTGTAATAATAAGCCAGCAGCTAAACCACCAGGCCCCGCGCCAATAATAGTTACATGTTTCATATGTTGATTGTTGCATCCGCTTCTTGAAATTCTTTAATAAAGCGACGCATTTCCTCCATTAAGACTGTTTGAGGTGCACCTTTTAAGACCATGCCATCAAGATACATCATGCTTTTTATAATAGGAAACATACCTTTTTCAAAAACCATCCCTGAATTAACACCTAATTTTATAGTTTCCATCATTTTTCTGGTCAAACTTTCTTCAGATACGGTTTTACCAGCAAAATCTTGATATAAAACGAGCATTTTTTGATGATAAAGATCAAAGGCTTTTCCATGGATCTCTTTATCCGCCATATGGTTAAGTGCATGTGCACAACCATCGTAATCATATTGTGATAAATACATCATAAATTCAAATAATCCAGCTTGAATCTTTTTCCCAACATGGGAAATTGCACCGGTATCAATGAAATAGAAATCGCGATCTTTAACAATGAGGTTACCAGGATGAAGGTCTCCATGAAATGTACCGATTAAGAAAATGTAAAAACCATGAATGTGAAAGATTTCTAAGATATCATCAAATGACATCTGTTTATCTTCCAAAAGTTTATCTGCTGTGGGTCCATCGATAAATGATGAAACTAAAACATGCTCACTGGATAAATGCTCATATATTTTGGGAAATTTTAAGCGCGATAAATCGAATTGATCCTTATTTTTTAAATAGATATCTTTTAACTGCTTTCCATGTTCAATCTCGTTTCTGAGATCAAGCTCAGCCAATGTATACGTTTCAATATGTTCCAAAATACCCACAGGGTCAGCAACTTTCGCTAATTTAGGGTAAAAGAATATGACAAATTTAATAAGTCGTCTAAAGGCTCGAACGTCTTTTTCAAACGATTTTTTGAAATTCTTTTTAATAACTTTAATGACAACTTCTTCACCATTATTTAATAAAGCTTTATGAACCTGTCCAACAGATGCACTTCCAATGGGTGTTTTATCAATCGATTGAAACTCATTTAGCCAAGCTTCATTTGTATAACTCTTGAGTAAAGAAAAAAAATCTTCTTCTTCGATAGGTGTTGTTTTCGTATAGAGTTTTGCAAGATGTGCACATCTCTCTTCACTTAAAAAATCAATACGTAAGGCAAACGTTTGTGCAATTTTAACTGCGAGGAGACCTTGCTTTTGAATGGCGTCCAAATCCTGTAGTTTCTTGCTAAAAATCATACGAAATAATCGAATAAATTTGATAAATCTCATAAGTTCCCTCCTACTAACACCATTTTATCAAAGAATTATGTCATGATTTGCATGAATTGCTTATCTTTTACGCTTGAAAAGAACAATAGCAAACGCGATATGACCCAGAGTTAATACTGAAGCAACAATGGTTAAGGCTAAGTAGGGTACCGGTGATTGATCGATTGGTTTTTCACCACTTAAAAATCTTGCTTCTAGATCAAGTGATAGTTCTGGAGATATGTAGATTTTTTCTTCCGATGATAACAATAAGTCTTGATCATACCAACCATCAAAATAATAGCCATCTTTTGGCACAGCTTCTATTTGTACCTGAATATCATCATAAAACAAACCTTCATATTGTCCAGATGAATCATTTATTCCATTGATAATGATAGAACCCTGTGTAGGTTCACTTGAAATTTCTATCTGGTGTTTTTCTGTAAGCGATAAATAATCTTCAAGGTATGAAATCAGATAAGCATTACGTTCTAAAGCAAAGTCACGCATACGATTGGTATAAATCACCCATGTATCATACGTTGCAGGATAACCGAATCGAGCGATGTGTTCTGCCATTTCTGGTGCATAAAGCGATGTCATGTCATCAAGTTTAGAAACGACAACATCTTCATCAAAAATAGTTTGTGTGAGTTCAAGAAGTCGATAAATAAACTTAGCTTTAAAGACATCATTTTCCAAAAGGTTAGTAAATAACTTCCCAGTTTTCCAAGAATCACCTGTCAGTCTAGAAAACGGATCTACATCAGGTTTAATGGTTCCCCATGAAATACCAAATGATGCATCGAGGTCATTAATCATCCAACGCCATCTTCCATCATGACCATAGGGAGCATTGGGGTTATACGATGTGTTTTTTCTCCAATAAAAAATATTGTTTTGCGGCCAATCGACATTTCCCATATAAAGTTCTGCAATCATATAGTCAATATAGTTATCGATATCCATCCATCGTTCAATTTTCTTATAATCTTTTAAGCTAGAGATATCTCTTAGCGTCACATAATTGTAGAGTTGTTGATAATGGATTTGTCCCCTTCTTGAGCCATCTTCCATATAAGCATGACCTGTCAAAATGGTTGATACATGCTCATCAACTCCGTAATGAGTTTCAAGATAATCTGTATCAAAGCGGTCTCTAATGTTTCGAATACCAAAGTACTCGCCATTGATAAACAAAATGATGGGTGCGCTATATTGTATATCAAGATCCAAAGGCTTTAATAAGCTTTGTGCAAAAGCTTCACCCATAAATGTATACTGGTAAGATTGTCCACCGTTTCTTAAAATGACTTTTTTAAATGTGTTGATGTCTTTATCTTTAAAAAACTGATAGTTGAACTCATTTTGCTCATCATATGCGCTTCTTGCATATAAACGATAACTTTTAATCGGATATTTTCTTGAAAGTCCACCATGTATTCTAATACCCGCATGTTGTGCCATAGCTAAAATGCCTGATGTTTCATAAAGTTCAACATAAACAGGTCGTTCCCAATCATCACCCGTTTGAAAGTAATTTCCTGTACGGTTGCTTGTCGTATCATCCTCCAAAACCTCATAATGACTACCAGGAATATTAAGACCATCTTCAAAATCATAGAAATGAGATGGGTCTGTTGAAATGCTCATGATGGGAAACGTGTATCTTGTCATCATATCTTCTGAAATAAAGAACGTTTCAGTTATGATGTCGCTTTGTTCCTGTGTATCATCATCGATGGCTAATATTTTTATGACAGTCGCTTTAAAGATATCTTCTTTTGGAGATATCCAATATTTATCAGACGTTCTAATCATCGATAATGGAAAATCAATGGAAGTCATACCTTTAGTTATAACAATTTCACTTCCATCAGCTTCTATCCACTGTTCTTCTAACCAAAGTGGTTCGTTGTATTTTAAAGATTGATTAGATGGTGTTGTTCCATCTAAAGTGTAATAAATGGTTGTGTTTTCTTTTGCCGTAATGGTTAAATAAAATCCTTCAGTGTAAAAACCACCACGATGCGATAAAGATGGATTCAACGAATCTCTTTCTGCATAAATGGTGGGTGTTTGTTTTATAAAAACGAAAAAAAATGAAATCGATGTGATGATGAATAAGAGGATAGCTTTTTTCATTTTTAATCTCCTTTATCACTATTTTACCATAAGTTATCACGCTTTATTTTGTATCCTATAGCCATTTTTATGCATAAAAAAAGAGAATGATTGCCATTCTCTTTAAATGTTTGTCATTTCGTTATTCCTCATCGTCTTGTTCGTCTTCTTCATCTTCTTGATCTTCATCATCTTTCTCTTCGTCATCCTCTTCATCTTCGTCATCTTCGTCATCATCATCATCGTCATCATGCTTCATATCGCGTTCATAGTCTTCTGAATACTCACCCTCTTCAGTTTTAACTAAAAATTGATAGTTAGAGAGTTGACTTATATTATCGATAATGACATGAACTTCAATTTCTCCGGAAGATTCGATTTGAGTGATGTATGAATATGTTTCAAATGCGATTTTAACAACACCTTTTCCATCTTCAAATTCATATTCCATCTGATAAGATGATTTTTCGCTGTCACTTTCAATTTCCATTTCAACTTTAATTTCATCTGCTTCTGTTTCAACCTTTAACACAGATTCATAAATCATTTGATTGTTCTGGACATGATGAATGATATACTTGGATTCATTCTCTTCAATTTCATAAATCGTTTCGATATATGAATTTTGATCAATGATACCTCGGACTGTAATCTTTTCTTCACCATCTTCAATTTCTTTTTTACCAGTCATGGGATATGTCATATGACTACTTTGCATTAAACCTTCAATCTCAAATGTTGATTCATCTTCATCATCTTCATAAGATACAACGTTATAGTACATCTTATAGGTGATAGGTAAACCAAGTAAATCATAGGTATGCAAAATGACTAATGTTTCATATGCTTCAAGATCTGATGGAACTGCTTCAACAATAGGTCCTGTACTTTGCGAGAATATAGTTTCAATAAGACCTAGAAAGGGCTTAATTGGGTCAACGGGTGATGTCGTTTCAGAGATCAGTTTGACCGTGCTCGTCGAAAGATTATTTTGTGTGGGTAGTAATGCAGCTGTGGACAGAAAGGATAGTGGTAAGACTTCTTGTTCTTCTTGAAAGACTTCTATACCTGATGGGTTAGGTGTGGGTAAAACATTCGACTGATAAAATAGCATGTAAAGACTTACTGAAATCATGAGTGTGAAAACAAAACTTAAAGCCAAACGAAAATGTCCGAAAATAGGTTTTCTATATTCTGATGTTTCACTTTCTTTTGCACGTTCAACGCGGATAACATCCCAATTCATTTTGGGTGCATCTTGTGGAACATGAGATTCAATTTCTTGTCTTAATAGACGTTTGATTTCTTTTTTGTTCATCTCATTCACCCTTGATAATGCTTCAGCTTATCCATCGCTTTTTGATAGAGCCATAACACAGTCCCTATCGGCTTTTTTACGATTTTAGCTATTTCTCGATGTGTTAGTTCATCTATCACTTTCAGCATGACAATCTGTCTTTCTGTATCATCTAGTATCTCAAGCATACGCTGCATGGTATCTTCTTCATCTGGTTTTGATTTCTCACTACCTGATATCATATCCATATCGCTTTCATCAACGTTTGTTGTCTTTTGGTTTCTACGGTATGTATCAATTGCTTGATTTTTTGCGATTTGTAACAACCAATTGATAAAATTAGTGCCTACACGATATTGATCAATTTTTATAATCATTTTCATATAAACTTCTTGCATTAAATCTTCAGTCATGGGATGACTTTTTGTAATTGAAAAAATCATTGCGTAAACACCACGTTTTGTTTCGTGGTAGATTTCTTCAAATGTCTTTTCATGATTTTGTTTGAGAAGTTCAATTTTTCTTTGATCAAGTATCATGCTTAACCTCGAATGAATGATTAAAGGAGATAGGAATCTCCTCTAATCTCATTATACATGATGTGAATTAAAGATTGTCAGCAGATACTTAAGCTTGATTATCCTCATCATCATCATTTTCGTCTTCGTCATCTTCTTCTTCATCGTCATCATCATCATCATCTTCATCGTTATCGGTATCCATATCACGATCATGTCTTTCTTCATGTTCTTCATCATCATCATCACCTTTAGTGATAATCGTGTAATATGTTTCACCAGTCACTTCATCAATGGTTACTAAAACTTTAGCTTCGCCTTCGGATTCAACACCATCAATCGTTGTTTCAAATGATATTTTTAAAATGGTTTGTCCATCTTCTTCTTCAAGTTTAAATTCGTATTCGCCTTCGTTTGTACCATCCATGTAAGATAATTCAATCTTAAACTCATTATCTTCGATTTCAATCTTGATGTTGCTTTCATTAACAAGTTCACCTTGTGCATAAACACGATACGCAAACTTAGTTTCTTCATCTTCAAGTTTATACGTTACAGTAACATAATCTGTTTCACTGATTTTAGAAGTGAATTGAAGTTTTTCTTCATCTTCTTCAATCTCGTGCTTACCTTCAATTGCATAGGTTACATCACTGTAGATCATGATACCAGAAATCATATATTCTTGTTCATCATCTTCGACTTCATCTGATTCATCAGTTTCATCAACTTCATCTTCATCAACAAGATCAGTTGTGTTGTAATACATCGTGTAAGTGATGGTTTGACCTAACATATCAGTCATCTCAAAGACTTGTTTTGTCTCATATTCAACAAGGTCAGATGTTTCAATCACAACTGATAATCCATTTGATTGTGTTAACAATTGTTCAAATAACTCTAAATAGGGTTTAATCTGATCAATCGATGTTGTTTCTTCATCGCTCATCTTGGATGTTCTTCCCAACGTTGATACCGTTTGTACGGTGTTAGCATCTAGCATTTGTACAGATGATAATGCTTGAAATGCGAGTATTTCTTGATCGTTATCAAAACTAAAATCTACACCTGCTTGATTCAAGCTTGAACATGCAGATAATCCTGCAACTAATAATACTGCCATTAAAACAAAGATTATTTTTTTCATTTCTTAGTTCCTCTCCTTCTTCTTTACACCCTATAAACGAACAGGGTATCCCCTTTTATTGGAAAAAAAAGCGAAAATCGTTAAATTTCCGCTTCTACTTTGATTTGTGATCGATAAATATTGGCATAAACACCATTTTTCTTTAATAAGTCGTTATGTTTTCCTTCTTCAACTTTCATGCCATTTTCTAAAACAACAATTTTATCTGCGCCTTTAATCGTTGATAATCGATGAGCAATCACGATGGTCGTGCGCCCGCGTTTAACTTTATCTAAGGCTTCTTGAAGCATCGTTTCAGTTTCTGTATCAATATTCGCTGTAGCTTCATCCATGACGAGTATCGCTGGATTATGCACAACAGCTCTTGCAAAGGAAATAATTTGTTTCTCACCTACAGATAGATTTCCACCACCGCGTGTGATCATCGTATGTATACCTTTTTCAAGTTTATCAATCAAGCGACTACCACCAATGTCTCTTAAAATATGTTCAACTTCTTCATCAGAAATATGTTGACCAAAACGGATGTTATCTGCAATCGTACCTTTGAATATTGCTGGGTCTTGTAAAACGATACCTACGTGTGAGCGGTACGTTCTTTTTGGATGTGTATCAATGGGTACACCATCAATGAGTATTTTTCCCATATCGTAGCTTTTCATGTCATAGAAACGAAGGAGTAAGCTCATCAATGAACTTTTCCCTGATCCAGTATGTCCCACAAGACCTACCATTTCACCCGCTTTAATATGTAGGTCAATACCTTTTAAGACAGGATTGCCTTCGTTGTATGAAAACCAAATGTTATCAAAGACAACTTCACCCTTAAAGCGAGGGATCACCTCAAATGAGCCATCTTCTTGTTCACCATCAATGATTTTAAAGATACGTTCTGTTCTAACCATGGCATGCTGCAAGTTGCCTATTTCTCTAAATAAGGTACCTACTGGTTCAATAAGTCTTGTTAAATAATCATTATAGGCGTAAATGATACCTGCTGTAACAACAAATCCTGCAACAGTTAAATACCCATTACCAAAGTAAAGGACGATGACAGCAGTTACAAGTGCACCAATCAGACGAATCATATTCCAACCAATCGATAAATGCAAGACATTTTCTTTTAGTCTTTCTTGCATGAATTCATTGGATAACGTATTAAATTTATGTTCAGTCTGTTTTCTAAAGTTAAAAATTTGTAAAATGTTGATACCATTGATGATTTCATTAAGTTGTGCAGTAAGCATCGATGATTGCTCATTAACCTTAACAGCAATTTTATTTAATTTCTTGGTGAAAAATCTCAACCATACATAGACCAAAGGGAAGATAATAAACGTGAGTAACGCTAATTTACTATCTAAATAAAACATACCAATATAAGCAAAGATGACCGATAAACTGGCATTGATTAACAAGTTCATGATGGTTGAAAATAAATTCATCATCCCACCCACATCACTAATCACACGGTTCGCAATTTTCCCTGCAGGTTCTGTTTCAAAGTAAGTCATTGGCATTTTCTGCAAAGATCTTACAGCATCCTTACGTGCATCTCGGACGATGTTGACGTTGATCATGGATGTTGTGATACGTTGAATATATGTAAAAATAGTTTGTAAAAAGAATCTTAAGGTTAGTAAGATAATAAGAAACGTCAACGGTTTAACAAAGGGTTGATAAAATGATAAAACTTCCGTCTTTGATAATTGAACGATATCATACGTATAACTCGTTCCATCTTGAGCAATGATCGTCAGTTTTTGATCTTCAATCGACTTATTCCCTCTAACGACTTGATCTTCTACAAAATAATATTTTCCTTGATAGATGACAATACTCATCACCTGATCTGATGGTTGATCTTGACTAAAATAACGATTCTGATAAGTGACTTGTTGATCATCTTCTGTAACTTCATACCAAGGTTTTTCAATACCCACTAAATAATCATCTAAAATCGATTTAACAATCAGTGGAGCTAACAGTCCAAGCGCTTGTACAATCAGCATGGCTGAAAGTGTGATAAAGAGAAGTTTTTTATAATTGGCAATGTATCGCCATACTTTTTTCATTGTTTTTAGCATCATCATCACCTACTTCATCGTCATTTGCTGGATGTATTGATGCTTATACCAGCCATCTTCTCTAAGAAGTTCATCATGTGTTCCTCGTTGAGAAATCTGTCCATTTTCAATCACTAAAATCAAATCAGCATCACGAACAGCAGAAAAACGATGAGCAACAATAATATTGGTCTTCCCTTTTCTGAAATCTTTTAGATGACCGATGATGGTATCTTCTGTTTTTGCATCAACAGCAGAAAGTGAATCATCTAAAATAAGAATCTCTGGATCTTTGATCAATGCTCTTGCGATGGATAAACGTTGTTTTTGACCACCAGATAATGTCGTTCCTGATTCACCAACCATAGTATGTATATCATTTTGTAAGTAATGCAAATCTTTTTGGAAATCTGCAATCTTGACAGCACGATCAAAAGCTTGAACGCTAGCGTTCGGATTACCGATTAGAATATTATCTTCAACTGATCGTTTAAAAAGCATATGGGATTGTGGTACATAGCCAACTAAGTTTCTAATCGCTTCAATTTGATAAGTTTCAATTGAAGACCCATCGATATAGATTTGACCTTCACTGACATTAAATTCACGAAGCAATTGTCTAATCAATGTGGATTTACCTGCTCCGGTAGGTCCCACGATAGCTAGCGTTTGTCCCTTTTCAATGGTAAATGTCATATTTTTGATGACAGGTTGTTTGTCAAAGGGGTATTTAAACGTAACGTTTTTAAATTCAATTTGTTTAAAATCGATGATGGGTTTAGAATCTTCTTCATCATGAACAACAGGTACTTGTTTCATGATTTCATCATAACGATCCACTGAGATCGTCGCATTATTGATTTGAGAAAAGATATTGGATATCGAAATAATAGGTCCAAAAAGCATACCCACATACGATACAAAAGTAATCAAACCTCCAAGTGACATTTCTTGTTGCATAATAAAATAGATACCAAATGAGAAAGCTAAAATATATGTAATACCATAAATGACTTCAAAAAGTGGGTTAAACCAGTTTTCAAAACGAACGATATAGCGCCATGATTCAATGTCTGCATTAATCGCTTCGTATTGTTTTTCCAAATCATTTTCTTCTTGTACATAAGCTCTGATCGCTTTCTGACCTTCAACTGACTCCAATACTTTTTCTGTCATTTCAGCATAAATTTCTCGATGTCTTTTAATATATTTTCTTTTTCGATTGCGAATAACGTTAAGAATTGTTAATCCAACTGGCATGATCACGACCGAGATCAAAGTTAATTTCCAACTGATAGTTGACGCCATGATGGTGATGGCAAACAAGATGACACCCACATTAAAGATAATCCCTTCAAGCATGGATGATGCAGCTTGTGTAATGGCATCTAAATCGGCTGTTACTCTTGAGATTAAGTCCCCTTTTTCGTACTTTTCATAAAACTGAGAGTCCATATCAAAGAGGTGGGCAAGATATTTTTGTCGCATTTTAAACGATAAGGTTTGTGCAGTTTTTTGTGAGAGATGGTTGTATAAGAAACTTAAGAGATATCTTGAAATCGGTAAAAGTGCTAGAAAGAACACAAGCCATAAAAGTGTGCTCTGTGTTAATTCACCAGACACGATGGTATCAATAGCTCTACCTAGGACGTAAGCTGGAGATAATGAGATAGAAGCAATCGAGATAAGCAGAAAAAACATGAGGACATACGTCTTCCACTGTTCTTTGATAAACCATCCAATTTTCGCAAAAATATTACCCATAACTAACCTCGATTTGACAAATTCACAAGTATCATTATACACCTTATTCTAAGAATAAAAAGTAAATCCATTCATGAAAATGATTTCATCAATGGATTTAAGAAAGATGTAATATTTTATTCTTTATAGATGAATAACTTGATGTCCTGCGGCTTTAATCAATCTGTTCATAATCGCTTGTCCAAAGTCTTTTGCAGGAAGTGCAGGTATAAAGATTTCAGTAAGATTGAGAGCATCCATTTGCCTTAAAGCCAAAAATAAATTTCTACCGATTTCATCTGTTTGATTGATTGAACCTAAATCGATTTTATAAAAAGCATCGATCTCCTTAAGATATTCTGTGGGTGCCATGACACCAACTTTCATTAGATCAAATGTATGTGCTTTTCGATTGATATATGCAATCACTTTTTCTTTATCACCCTCTAATAAATGCACATGACCCTTAGGTGCATAATGGGTGTACTTCATACCTGGTGATTTAGGAATATCAGAGATTTCATGTTCTGTCGCATCTATAATTCCTATGTCTAATACTTTTTCAATCATAGTTTTTGTAATTGCACCAGGTCTTAATAAAACAGGAATGGGTGTTGTTAAATCGATGACTGTGGATTCTAATCCAATCTCAACTTGTCCACCATCAACTAATAAATCAACTTTTCCTAAAAAGTCGTCTTTGACGTGTTCAAAAAGGGTCGATGAAGGTTTCCCACTGATGTTGGCTGAAGGAGCACACAAGGGAACCCCTGCGGCTTTGATAATTTCTTGTGCAATCACTGACGAAGGCATACGTATACCCACAGTGTCTAGTCCTCCAGATACTTCATAAGGAATCGTATCGTTTTTATGAAACACGATGGTTAAAGGACCTGGCCAAAAATAAGACATGAGTTTTTCAGCATAAAAAGGAATATGTGTTACATATTTTTTGACATCTTCTTTATCTGCTACATGAACAATTAAAGGATTATCTGAAGGTCTTCCTTTGGCTACAAAGATACGTTTAACAGCTTCTTTATTGGTAGCATCCGCACCAATACCATAAACGGTTTCTGTGGGAAAAACAATAAGACCACCGTGTGAGATGATTTCTTTGATTTGCGCTTTAATTTCATTTTTGTAGATATCATTTCCAGAAATCATACACATCATGCATACCTCACATTTTGACGTAATAAGAAAGATAGGGTGATAATTGACTAATGATACTATCAAACATCATGATTTTATCATGTGGTGTTAAATGAGACGTAAAAGGATCTCTCAGTAACGCTTCTTTGGCATAGGATAAATCTCTTGTATCAAAAGATTTAATCAGTAATTCATGGATATAAATATGTGGTAATGTTAAATCTAATGGTTTTACTGGCATAGCGCCAGAAAAAATCGGTCTCACCTGATCTTTTCTAAATAAAGCGTTGGTTTCAACAACATGTCCTAAAGGTAAATTACTAATCTGTCCCTGATTGATGATGTTAACATTGGTAACAAACTCATTTAATCCTAAGAGGGCTTTCATTTGAAGTACTCCCTCTTCACCAGATGGCGTCAGTGTCACTTTTTCTTTACCACTGATCATATCTAAAGCAAGCTTATTGCCGTTTTTCTTGATTTCAATACGTTTTTCGACAGGTGTTAGAAAAAACCGCCAAGCTTTAATCGTATCTAAATCTTTAACATACCAATTTTGCGGTAAAAACTCTACTAAGTGACGATCTCCTGCAGCAGCAATCACTTTGTATTTTAGATATAAATCAAGTTTTACTTTTTCAGCACTTCCAAATGGACCATGATGAATCCACTTGTCACCATAAATACCTTCATGTTGATACTTTTTAGCAAATTTATCATAGATTGGCATTAAATCCACATCTTTATAATGCGCTTGATTAATCCATGTGAAGT
>JAVEQT010000131.1:0-2687 GCA_034007485.1 Acholeplasmataceae bacterium | reverse complement strand
GATCAAACATGGCATCAAAAACTAAAAATAGGTTTTGATGCACTCTATGAGAAAGCATTCTCTTTTGGTGGTCTTGTCTCAGGTGAACACGGCATAGGTTATGCAAAGCGTGAGTATATGCAAAAACTCCTTGGAGATAAGCAACTCCAGATCATGAGAGGCATTAAAGCATCATTCGATCCTCATCATATTCTTAACCCTGGAAAGGTTATATAGTTTCATTTTCCCTCCATAGATGGTTTCCATCGGAGAAAGGGCAAGACGAGCTTGCCTTTTCTTTTGCAAGGATTTACTGAAGTAAAGCGCATACATTTTTATAGCCTAAATTGCTATAATAATGATATAATGTTATTGCATGGGATATCCCTTGACGATGAAGTTACACGAGGTGAACCGCATGAGTGTCATGTTAACAATGCTCAAATATAAAGAAGAGCTTAGTATGGCTGAGCGCGTTGTTTTAGACTACCTCATTGAAAATAAAGAATCAATTAAAGATTTTAGTGTTGAAAAAATTGCTGAAGCTGCTTACACATCACCAGCCTCTGTTGTTAGAATGTGTAAAAAACTTGGTTATAAAGGATTTAAAGATTTCAAGATTGATTTCATTTTAGCTAACGCTAAAGTTGAAATACCTGAAAACAAAGAATATGTAGATGTTATTTTGGGTAGAGACGAACATTGCGGCAAATCCGCGATAGAAAATAATATCCGCGTTTTAGAAGATACATTAAAACTTTACGATGAGAGAGTCACAAAAGAAGCTGCAGAGATTATCATGAATGCACGTAAAATTCTCATTTTTGGTAAAGGATCTTCTTATCTTGTCTGTAAAGATTTAGAAATGAAGTTAAGAAGAATCAATAAGTTTTGTATCGCACAGGGCGAATCACATGAACAATTGGTCGATGCTTCATTTATTAATCAAAAGGATGTCATCATCTTTATTTCCAACTCAGGAAAAACAAAAGAGATCATAAGTGCAGCATTACTTGCTAAAGAAAATAAAGCAAAAGTCATATCAATTACTAAATTAGGTTCTTCGATTTTAGCGGATTTATCTGACATTGTACTTTATACATCATCACTAGAAGGTGAATTTAGAAGTGGTGCGATGACATCAAGAATTTCTCAAATGTGTATTGTTGATGCACTGTTTGCTCATTGTGCATATACTGATATTGATAGGTCTGTTAGAACGTTAGAAATGACTTATAAAACGTTTAAAAAATTCAAGCGATAATGAAAAAATACGTGAGAAAATCACGTATTTTTTATCTATTTTTTCATGCAATACCCTCTTTTTATCGAAATTGAAAAAAACGACCATAACACAACGCTTTCAGAGTTTTATCTATACCGTTGATTTATAATATAAATGTAGTGAGGACAAATCATGAAGAAAATGGCAGTTGGAATCATGAGTGGCACTTCTTTAGATGGCATTGATGTTGTGATTGCATCGATTGAAGGCTTTTATAAAGACACACATATTGAGATTAAAGCGTTTAAAACATACCCTTTTGAAGAATTGTTAGTGCAGAAAATAAAAGATGCGATGTCTAATCAAACATGTACACCTGCTCTTATGGCATCTCTTCATATGGAATTGGGGTATGCTTTTGGCTATGCAGCTAAGAAGCTTTGTGAAGAAAGCAAGGTATCTTTAGATGACATTGATTTTGTCGCATCACACGGACAAACGATTTGGCATATTAACGAAGATAGTTCTAATTTTCATCGATCATCTCTTCAATTAGGAGAAGGTAGTGCGATTGCATCCATCATGATGTCAACCGTTATATCTAATTTTAGATGTGCAGATATTGCTCAAGGTGGTGTAGGAGCGCCCTTAGTTCCTTATGTGGATTATATTTTATTTTCAGATGATAAAACTTCAAGATCTTTGCATAATTTAGGTGGTATATCGAATCTGACTTTTCTTAAAGCAGGTGGTTCTGAAGATGATGTCATCGCCTTTGATACAGGACCTGCGAATATGATGATCAACAGAGCTGTTCACGTGCTTTATCAAAAACCATTTGATGAAGATGGTAAGATGGCTAGATCGGGTGACATCATTCAAAATATGCTTGATGAATTGATGGAACATCTTTATTTGAAACAAGTTCCCCCTAAATCAACAGGTCGTGAAATTTTTGGAGATGCTTTTACGGATGCTTACCTCGCAAAATATAAAAGTGAAAAAAAAGAAGATATCATCGCAACGCTAACACACTTTACATCGCAATCTATCGTTAAAGCGTATCAAGATTTTATATGCAACAACCATCATCTCGATGAAATCATCTTCAGCGGTGGCGGAGCTAAAAACAAATATCTTTTAGAACTCATCAAAAAAGGATTACCAAACATTGAAATCAAGAAACTTGAAGATGACTATTTCGATAGTCAGATCAAAGAAGCACTTGCTTTTCTTATCTTGGGAAATGAAACACTCAACCATAACCCATCCAATATGCTAAAAGCAACTGGAGCAAAACAAAAAGCTATTTTAGGACAAATTAATTATTTTCATAAGTGAGGCATGCTATGATCTTTTCAATTGATGGTGGAGGAACAAAAACACATCTTGGTGTCTTTGATCTCAAAGGCCATATGCAATACGAAGCTTTTAGTACGGGATGTAACCACCAAACACTTGGTGTTGACACCTATAAAAAAGT